>DAOUPA010000726.1 GCA_030626405.1 Planctomicrobium sp. | reverse complement strand
CATCAATGTCATCTCCGGTGAAAACAGAACTGAGTCGTGTGTGCAGAAACTTAACAACAATGTCACCGTTGTGAATTTCGCCCTCCAGAGCCTTGCGCTCGAATCGGTTGCAAAGTTATTTTACTTATTTTGGGGAATCGCCTTCAAAGAAAGCCGTCTCTGGACGAAACGCTGCCCATGCGAACCAGAACGAGTACATCCACTCAACGCCTTCATCCGCATCGACAACGCGTAGGCTGCGGCTCACCGGATCGAATTTCACAGTGAAAGATTTCCCACCGATTTCTTCTCGAATCTGCGGAGTCTCGGCTGAGAAAGCACTGATAGGGTATGCTTTCGAATCCTTGCCTACCCACACTCCAAGAATGGGAGATTTCGCAACCATCCGATGATCTGTCCGGTTCACCGGAAACATCAACTCCGGACTTTGAAAATAGTTTTGATAGACCGAGGAATTGTAATTGCGACGGTGTCCTGTCTCGTCTGAAAGGACGAGCGTCTGCGGATATCGTGTTGACCAGTCTTTCCATGTCGTGACTTCGACAGGTAGAGTTTTCAATCTTTTGTTGACACCCGCACCTGAAATCCCAGTCGTCATCAATTGAGACCACAGGCTTTCTGGGTCACCTCCACGATCATGCATGAGAACGTTACTGTTGTAGAGCAAGCCTGAAACGCCAAACTCACGCACTCCGACTGGCGTCCGGCGATCAAAAACAACCGACGAATCACAGAGTGGACAATAAGTCACCGCGAAAGGTGTTTCTCCAATTTTGTCATTCACAATCTCGTGGAAATTCAAAATTCGCAACGGATAGGCGCGAGCTTCTTTTCCGAAGACAACGCCGATGACACGATCACCTGGGTGAAGATATTTCGCTTTCGAAACTACAAGATAGTTCGGGTTCGAAAGTGCTGGGATTCCATCCTTTCGAGGTCCGCCAGAGTGTATCTCTGCTATTGGAACAGTTGAGAGGCTTAAGTCGAACTGAGAAGATCGCCGTCGATTCTGAGCACTGGCATCCTGCGGGGAAAGGTCAGCTCCCGAATCGGTCCATAATAACGCGCAGATTGCGACAGCAATGAAGACGAGAGAAAGCAGGGCTGCACGTTTCAACTTTACCGTGACGGTAAAAGTATTGGTGTTTGATGATTCCTTGAGGTCGTCCATAGCTTCACCTGATTTCGGTTTGCTTAATTTGAGATACACAACACAGTTACGACATTGAATGAGCTATCGTACAGTGGTCAGTTCTTCCAAACTGTGACCTCCTTCACAGATCACAGCACCAATTTATCGCGTAACATTGACACTGTTTCCTCGCCTGAACACTGCAGGGACTGCTCGACTTCCTTTGACTCAGGGAATTGAAGTCTTTACGTTGCATTCGAATGCACTCACACACAGAAGCTTGAAACGATGAACCTCCAACCTTACCAAACTCCGCCGAATTGGTGGCCTTCCCGGCTGAGTCCGGCGTTTGTGAGAGGAACTCGGTTCTGGCGACTTCGGGATCTGAGAAAGCTGGGAATCCGCAATGTGGAAGTTCAGCATGGTAATCGAATTGGTGAGTCTCTGAGAGGCGGAGCGGGCGTACTCATCTTGCCGAATCATTCTTTTCATTTCGATTCACATGCACTCATCGAAGCCGGAATTCGGCATGGCTGGCACACTCATTTCATGACTGCCTGGCAGGTGTTTGCAATGGCTGGTGGGCTGGGAAAGCACGTTCTGCAAAGACATGGTGCCTTCAGTATTAACCGTGAAGGAACCGACACGAAGGCGTTCCGCCAGGCACTTTCTATTCTCACTTCCAATCCGCATGCGTTGGTTATGTACCCGGAAGGTGACTTGTATCATTCAAATGATCAAGTGATGCCGTTTCGTGAGGGGGCTGCGGCGATTGCATTAAGTGCGAGCAAAAAATCGTTGAGACCGATTCACGTTTATCCAACAGTGATGAAGTGCTTCTATACAAAAGATCCGACTCCAGAACTCGTTCAGATGATGAGTAATCTAGAACACCGCATTCGTTGGCGATCTCGTCCAGACCTGCCACTTCTGGATCGGATCTATCGATTCGGCAAAGGTTTCCTGGCGTCGAAGGAAATCGAATACATGGGAACAACGCACCCAGGGGAACTTCCAGAGCGACTCAAGAATTTAGCATCGTTCGTTTTGGAACAAGTCCGTACACAACATGATTTGAAGAGCCGGGGCAATGATGTTGTCGACCAGATTCGAAATGTGCGAGGCTTTCTGATTCGTGAGACAGAAAAAGCTCAACAAGAAATTGAGCAAGGTGTCTCCAATCTGGAACTAGAACAAAGATTGCAGCAACTTCAGCACGACATGGCCGATATGTTTTTTGTCACGCAGCTTTCCAGTTATCGGGGAAACTATGCGGTCGAAAAACCGACAGTTGAACGTATTGCTGAAACAATCGATAAGTTTGAAGAAGACATCTT
>DAOUPA010000451.1 GCA_030626405.1 Planctomicrobium sp. | reverse complement strand
TCGTAGACAATCCACGAATCTCCGCGATACCTGCGTCGTCGCACTTTGCAACATCGACATGAGTCACGCCTGCGTATCGACGCTCCGCCTTTCCGACAGGCCAACACATCAACTCAACACAGTCATATTTCAACCGAGCCGCAGTGGCGAAGACTTCCTCCAGCGATGCCTCCGGCAAGATCGCACTTACAAAACCAAGTTTCATCATCTTTGATTGTCTCCTGAAGTATTACTTGAGTACGTGTTCTAGCTTAGACCCTCAGCGACAACAACGCTCGCATGCCCACCCTGCTACGCGATGTGGGCATGGCACACTTAACTTTTTGTGGAATCCTGCCCAGTGATTCTCGAAAAGACCAGTCCGAGCTTGGGGAGTACGGCAGGTCAGTGTCCGAGGTAGGCAACTGTGATGAGGATAATGGTAGCGGTCAGGATGAGGCCGGCGTGACCAGTCGGGGTTTCGGTGTCGTCGCTGAGACTGCTGCTTTCGTTGATTTCGCGGGTCAGCTTGGTTGGTAAAATCTTTGAAAACCATTTCAGTGTGTACTCATCAAAGATGTGTACGAGTGCGGCTGCAATTTCAATGGGAATTGTGATACCACGATCAATAATTGTTTCGAGATGAAAATCGTTTTGGCAAAGTAGGAAGAGAGAATGTAATTCGGGCGTTGCCGACTTGGTCATTGGTCGCCAAGTCTTGGCAATGACGCCTGCTATGATTGATACGGCAAGAGTGATGTAGGGGATTGGGAATTGAAACGGTTCGCGCGGCCTCAAGAAGAATGGCAGGCACGAAACGCAGGCTAACAGGAACAGGCCAGTCAACAGGCAGGCCAGGCGTGAACGAGTTACTATTATGTGCTCGTGATTTTCGAACGGTCTAATGAAATCTTTCCAGCCGAAAATAAACAAGCCGAGAGAAAGCACCAGCAACGGCAGCATGACGGAGGGGATTTGAACGGCGGCTTCCTCGGCGCCGGTTGATCGAACGGATTGCAGTACGGATTCGATTCCGCCTGTTCCGAGTAGAAGTAACAGAATCGTCCCCCATTGCAGTCGCAGTTGAAGCGAAGAGGAGCCTACTTGATGTGCAATTGAGAAAGTGACTGCGACGACAATTGCGCCGGCAAACAGGGCTGTCACCTGCGGCCAGAGAAGCGGATCTGCGGCAATGCCGATGGCGGCAAATGCAACCGGGACTGAAGTCAGCCGGAGTAGCCGTTTCAGACCTTGTTGAAATAGTGCGGAGAGAGAAAGCAACACTGCCGAGAGTGCAGCGATGCCGATCAGCAGAGTCCGGGGTTCCGGGAACAGGCTGATCATCGGCAGCCACCGTATCAGCAGGAAGCCGCCGATACTGACGGGAAACGCGAGCAGACACGACAGTGGAAGTGGAGAAGATGTCAGGCGATTTGACCAGGTCATCATCGGAAACAGACCGAATCGAATCACGAGCGAGATGAGCAAACTGATGACCGAAGTTGTCATCAATGCGGTGGCGGCATCGCTGAGAGTTGCAAAGGCGTCTGGTTCACTGAGCAGGGGAATTTGCAGCGTTCCAGAGACGAAATAAATTCCGATCAATCCGAGCATCCAGAAACAGTCTGCCACGGTCAGCGTAATCAGCATTTGATGGAAACGGGATTTGTCGGCGGATACTTCATCATCAAGAAAGCAAATTGTCAACAACAGCCAATTTGAGAGAGCGATGAGCATCCATTGAAATAGCCCGTTGCTCAGAAGCACGATCCCTTGCGAGACTGCCAGCATCAGGATGATTGCAATGACCTTGGAACCCAAGTTGGAACTAGTCGGTTTGCGGTTTGATAGGGACAGCAAACTAAGGGAGGCAACCCCAGCATTCAGAATCAACCAGCAAAGACTGAGCCGGTCGTGCAGCAATGTGACGTAAAATTCACTTGAGAACACGACCTGACTGACTGATTGCAAGGCATTGGCAACTCCGTTTCTCCATTGTATTTGGATCGCAGCAATGCCTGCGAACGCAAAAGAGCCCGTTGATGCGATCCTGGCGAGTGAAATCCCGGATTGGTCTCTGGGAAGCACAATTCGTCCGCAAATCAGAACAATTCCTGCGAAAAGTGGCAGGATTGCTGACATAAGGACCAGAATCTGGGGAGAGAGCATTGTGTTGATATTTTCTGTTCTACCCCGAATGGCTGACGTTTTCGCGTTCTGCCTCGCGGAATTGCGCTATAAGGAATGCATTCACCTTGCCCGTGGGCACTAAAAATTGTTTCAGAATTGAGAAGAATTGGAAATCCTTGTGAGATTCACGCTTTCTGATCTCCTTAATACTGTCGTAACTCCCTATTATTCCGCACCTCGGTGAGTTGAAGTGAGCGAGACCGGACATTGTCTGGACAGACTCGATGACTTGGTCGTCCCCTTCAAACTCGATAAACCGGGTCAATTTGCTACTTCATCTTGCAATATCATCAAGCTGACAAACGTATCAGCAATGACAGGATGCTAACACATTATTTTTCATTTCGCACACTTTACGTGTGCTGCTAAACGAGCTGCCTCCCATGCGACGCGACGACATCCGAAATATCGCCATCATTGCACACGTTGACCACGGTAAAACGACACTGGTCGATGCCTTGCTTCACCAGAGTGGTGAGTTCCGTGATTCGCAACTGAAACAGGAGTGTATCCTCGATTCGAACGAACTGGAACGAGAACGGGGAATTACGATTCTCGCGAAGAATATCGCGATCCCGTATAAGGGAGTGAAGATCAATATCATCGACACCCCTGGTCACGCCGACTTTGGTGGCGAAGTCGAACGGGTTCTCAAGATGGCGGATGGAGCATTGATTCTGGTCGACGCCTTCGAAGGTCCGCGACCGCAAACTCGATTTGTTTTGACGAAGGCGATGGAAGTTGGACTGAAGCCGATCATTGTTGTGAATAAGATTGACCGCCCAGATTGCCGTCCTGAAGATGTGCTTTTGGAAACGGTTCATCTGATGGACGAACTCGGCGCGGAAGATTCGCTGGACATTCCTTACGTCTTTGCCAGTGGTCGCGCAGGATTTGCCTCGGACGATCCCGAAGCAACCGAAGGAAACATGCTTCCTTTGCTTGACCTCGTTCTCGAACACATTCCTGGACCGAAAGCGGACGTGGAAGCTCCGCTACAAATGACAGTGACATCCCTGCAATGGTCGGAATTTGTTGGACGAATTTGTATTGGTCGAATCACGAACGGCAAAGTACGACCTGGGATGAAAGTCGTCCTGATGAAAAAGGACGGATCGATAGTCAAAAGCACCATCGACACCGTCGAAACGTTCAATAACCTCGGACGAACAAAAGTCGATAGTGCCACTGCCGGAGACCTCGTTGCGATCACAGGTCTTACTGAGGGAAGCATCGGTGATACCGTCGCCGATCCGGAAAATCCGGTCGCTTTACCTCGCATTGAAGTTGACGAACCAACCTTGTCGATGGTGTTCACAATTAACTCTTCCCCATTGTCCGGGAAGAGTGGAAAGTTCCTCACCAGTCGCCACTTGCGGGACCGCTTGCAGCGCGAGCTTCAGTCAAACGTTGCTCTGCGAGTTGAAGAAGCTGGCACGAAAGAAGCCTTCAAGGTTTCCGGACGTGGCTTGCTGCACCTGTCGATCTTGATTGAAACAATGCGACGTGAAGGGTATGAACTTTCGGTCGGTAAGCCGGAAGTCATTCGCAAGGAAGTCGATGGAAAGTGGCACGAGCCGTTCGAAATTTTGGAGGTCGAAGTTCCTGTCGCAGATGTTGGAGCGGTCATCGAAACCGTTTCGCAGCGCAAGGGACAACTGGAAGAAATGAAGGCTGGGTCTGGAACGCATTCTCACCTTGTTTTCACGATTCCAGCACGCGGTCTGATCGGACTTCGAACGCGACTTTTAAACGCGACGCGCGGCGAAGCGGTAATGAACAACCGGTTCGATAAATTCGCACCAGTCGAAGGTGGCATCCCCCGCCGTAAGAACGGCGTTTTGGTTTCACAGATCGCTGGCAAAGCGACCGCGTATGCACTTTGGAAACTGAGCGAACGCTCAGAACTTCTCATTGAACCAGGAACCGAAGTTTACGAAGGGATGATCGTCGGCGAGAACGCCCGCGACAACGATTTGGTCGTGAACCCTGTTCGAGAAAAGAAACTGACGAACGTTCGAGCTTCTGGGTCGGACGATACGATTGTTCTGGAACCGCCTCGGTTGATGTCGCTGGAAATGGCGCTCGAATACATCGAAGCGGACGAGTACCTCGAAATCACACCAGAGGCACTACGTCTTCGAAAAATCTGGCTCAGAGAAACAGAACGCAAACGAAATCCGATTTCAGCGTAATCTGACCTGAGAAGAGACTTTCAAGAGAACTCTGTTCCATCACTTCTTGCTCTGAAGAAATTAAGACAGGTAGTGAAATCGACAGTGCAGCGAACGATGACAGTGTTCATTGGGGGGAGTGGCGTGCGCCATCTCTTTCCTGGCGTGAACAACGTTTTTCAGCTTGCATCTGTCTGTTGCAAAAACTCGATAAAGAAGCCCACTCTAAAAAACGAGCCTCGACCCGGACGGGCCTGACCGGGGAGGCTCTGTGCACCAGTGACAACGGGTCAGTAACCACCAGTGCATACGTAGATTGTAAGCTCAGGCAACTCCGTGTCAACAAAAATCCATTTACCAAACGTTAGAGACAATGATGACGCTCTTCAAAAACTCATGCATTATAAAACCCGTCTTGGAAGAAGTTGTGACTGTGTACTGAACATCAGCCGATCAGACGCATCAGGCTCTCTGCAAAAATTAAAAGATATCGCGGGCTATTTGATAGTATGCGACTTAGCACTCTCTGGTAAACAATTGTGAAAAGATGACTGCAATTCTTGTTGACTCAGAACGTGACGAGATCAGCTTTTTCTGATGCCTTTGAGGTTTTCTGTCTCTCATGGGGAAAGCCGACGGTTGAATCGTTGCAGGTGAACCTCTTTTTTGCCGAGAAATCCATTCAAAATTCCTTCCTTTTCAAACAAGGTTCCACTTAATACACTACCGCTCGAAATTTGAAACAGATCGCCGTAAGGCGTCAAATAAACGATTCGAGGATATTATGGCGAAGACACAACGGAAACTGAAGAAAGCAAACCACGGGAAACGACCGGCAAGTGCTCAGGCACGCCGCGCAAAGCGTAAAGACATCAAGACTTAGGAAGAAGAGGGTTTAGGGAAGGTACGAGAAACTTTACCTGAAACTCGCTCTTCTCATTGAGACAAAAGGACGCTTTCGGGCGTCCTTTTCTAATTGTCGCCAACCTTACTCCTTAGGATCGACTGCCGTGTCATCAGTAATCGCTGATTTGAAGCAGTGGGGGCCAGAGGCAACGCCACAGCCAGTCGATCTGGTGGCGGCTCAGCGATATACCTGGAAATTAGCGACTTCGCACTATGAGAACTTCCCCGTCGTTTCCTGGGCTGTGCCGAGGCTTCTTCGCCAACATTTCGCGAATGTGTACGCGTTTT
>DAOUPA010000400.1 GCA_030626405.1 Planctomicrobium sp. | reverse complement strand
GAAAGGATCAATCCCGCCTCCCCCTCAACACCAGGATGCACGGCACGGAATGTCACGAAGTCGTTTTGATCACGCATCACGATTGAAAGTCGGGTGTTGCGTGAATCATTTTGACTCACTTTTTGGGCGTGTTGGCCAAAACCAGCAGGACAAGTAAGGTACGATTCAATGCTGTAAATCGAACGCACGGAGAAAATCAAAAAAGGGTGAGATTTCGAGAATCTCAAATTGATCGCCGATTCAATGAGTTTTTGACATCAGGCTCTTCTTTTGACTCAGCGTTAGCTGCGTCTTTCGTTTTCGGTCGAGACGAGAACGAAGAAACCGTGCCCGGACGAATGTTCGTTGGAACGGTCGCATCACGGGCACGATTTCTGGCTGCATAAAGATCACTTGCAAGAGAGTGAGTTGCTCACTTCTTGGATCCTTTACCACCTTTGTTACCAGTTTTGCCTCCCGTGTTGTCTTCCATGGGTACCACGACGACACAACTCGTGTCGGTGTGATTGCCGGTCGTGTCGATGACGGTTGCGTTGATACTGTAGGCCCGTCCCGGGCCATCCTTGTCGAGTTCGGCCCGCAGGAAGACAATTCCTTCGAATCTCTTCGTCTCGGAGTTGTAGACGAACTCGTTCGTGACGTTGACGGGGGAGGCGTATCCGTCAGTGCCGTGCGTGTCGCCGGTCGTCGAACCGTCGCCTTTGCCGCGAGCGTCGTCCGGTTCGCTGCTTTCAAGAGTGACCAGGTCAAGCCGCAATTTATCCGGAGCATCGCAAGCGTCGGTCGCGTTGATGTAGACTTCGATGGCGACCATCTCATGATTGGCGGGCGCCAATGAGGTAATGTCCGTCGTGCAGGCAACTTCCGGAGGTGCGTCGTCGTAGACGGTAATGACCACGTCATCGGTTTGGATAGCGCCGTGCTCGTCGGTGACAATTAACGTGGCCATCGTGATGCCCATGGGAAACGCGCCAATCGGCGTCGCACTGGTCGGGTCGTCCAGAATGACGCCCGTGGGAGCCACCCACTCCATGGTGAACGCATCGCCGTTAGGATCGTAGGAGCCGGTGCCGTCCAACTGCACCAGCGTGCCTCCAGGACACGAAATCACCTGATCCACGCCTGCATCCGCGACAGGTCGATTGGTCACGGTGACGCTCGCGCTGCGAGTGCCGTCGTTGCCTTGTTTCAGAAAGACGCTCTCTCCGGCTGTCAGTGAGAAGAATTCCGATCCCGAATAAGTGCATACAACATGCTCACCGGGCAAGCAGAAGAAGTCGGAGCTATGTGTGATCTCGAGCGGTGACTCCCGGTACAAATCAGCACAGGCGATAAAGTCTTTACTGTATTTGACGCTAACGTCGCCGCTTTCTTCGATGATCACGCTGTGTAATTCAACGGAATCTTGAGCCGGCGCCGCCAGACTGAAGACCCCGTCTGTGCCTTGAGCGAGCAGTTCGCTAGAAGGCGTTACGATATCGATCGACCAGACGAAGAACTCGTGGTTTCCGTTCGTGGCGAAGTCTTGGACGAAAGAAAGTTGTTGTACCGTCCCGCCAGGAAACGCAAAGTCAAAAGCATCGTAGCCGTATGAGGCAATGTCATCCGGTCCGGCTCCGTTCGCATTGAATTGAAAGAAGAGGCCGTCGTCACTATTACCACCGAGGAGAAGATCGGCAAAATCCCAGTAGGCGTCGCCTCGCTGAAACCAATAGTTGACGACCGCTCCATTCCAGTAGGTCGCGGTGCCCCCTGCGGTGAAGTTCTCGTTTGTATTGTCAAACGTGATTTCACCATAGAGTCCGGTATCAACGGAACCGAACGCATACGTCACGTGTTCGGCGATCGCTTTCGAGCAACAACACCCAGTGACCAGTAATGCAAACAAGTATCTCAAGTGTCGTTTCATGAGCGAAGTCTCCTGTGTTCGAGTAAATTTGATGTCTGTGACCAGAGTTGAGAATTTGCTTGAAATTTAAGCGTGTCACAAATGTTCTTCATTTGAATTCCGCGAAGGGTTTGTCCCAACTTTGAGGAAGTACTTGTCGTCCCGGAATCCGAAGCGTTCTCTACTTACAGTGCCCCGTTTGCACGGGATTTACCTCATCTAATTAGCCGAGTTTTCGAAAAAGGTTATTCTTTTTGGTCGATGTGTCGTTTACGGCAGGAGTGTCGGGCCGGGCTTGGTGGGAAGGCTTCTGCTGCCCACTTTTCGTGGGAGGGGATCCTGGGAATTTCAAGTCTTCTAGAATAATGTTCTTTATTCTTGTGACCTCAGCTACTACTTCAGTGCGGGCTACCGGGAATCGTCGCTTGGCATTTTTGGCTTTGCGGCATCGTTGAGCTCTTCCGCTTCGCGGAGCAGGATTTGGGCGATCAGCAGATCGAAGTTGCCTTTATTTTGGGGATTCTGTTCGAGGCGGTTCACCTGTTCCGCGGCCGCCTTGAAAGCTTGACCGGCTTCGTCGGACTTTCCGAGCTGATTCAGGGCCAAGGCCCGCACGATCAGATTCAGAGCATGGATCAACGGATTGGGTTCGTGTTGCTGGGATTGATCCACGTACTTCACAGCCGATTCTGCATCGCCTCTACGGTAAGCAAGTAATGCCCGAGACGCCCAGGCATAGGGCCGTAACCAATGGGGTTCGGCAGCGGTGTCCAGATAGCTGGCCAGGGTGTCGACGGGAAGTTTGTCAAGATCGATGGAATCGGCTCGCAGCAGACCAGCCTTACAGGTTCTCTCGGCCTGAATAGGGTCTTTCGTGCCAGCAAACTGATTGGCCATACTCACGCAGAATTCCCTATAGGCGGCATCGTCGGTCACGGCCAGTACGGGAGCGACGCGAAGCCACGGCATAGCGTCATTCGGATTATATTCGATCAGCAGCAAACCAAACTCGGCCGCTTCGCTCCAGCGTTCCGCTATGCAGTAGATGTCAAAGGCGGCTTGAGTCAGTTCCGGCTTTGCTTTCACCGCTCGAAGCCAGTCGGCTTTGGCCAGATCCCATTTCCCGGTCGAGACATAAGCAGTCGCCCGCCTTTTCAGCAGATCGGAGTGGGTGGTCTCCGCCGTGATCAGAGTGTTGTAAAACGCGATGGCCTCGTCCCATCTCTCTTGTCGTGCGAGGGCGTCGCCGAGGTTGTTGTAAACGTAGACGTATTTCGGGTCGATTTCGATGGCCTTGCGAAAGGCAGCAATGGCTTCGTCCAACTTTTCCTGACGTGCCAAGGCGATGCCGAGGTTGACGTGAACATTGGCAAATTCCGGACCGATTTCGATGGCCTTGCGGAAGGCGTCGATGGCCTTGTCCAAATTACCCTGATCGAGCAGACAGCGGCCAAGGTCGTTGTAGGCCACATTGCTTGCTGGCCGGACAGCCAGGGCAACCCGGAAAAATCCAGTGGATTCAAGCCGTTGAGTTTTGTTACGCAAGTGATTGTTAAGAAAATGACCCAAATTGAAATTCATCCAGTAATCGGCAGGATACTGGGCCTGGGCACGCCGCAACCAAGATTCCAGAAGGGAACTGTTTTGGAATTCAAGCACATTTCCGACGAGAACAAGCATTTGCGGTGATAGTCGGGCGAGCGGTGCGTCTTCGACCAGCTTGGCAAGGGCTTCTCGATCACGCCAGCTTTTGACCTGTCGCAGCTGATCACCCCAATCCGGATCGGGCGCCGCATGCCGTGTGACGGCCAGGATTTGTTCCGTCAATTCTTGGTTCTTAAGGAAATATGCCACAAGGGCCCAGTCATCCAAGGCGGCCACCAACTGCTCGTGGATCGGCGAGGAGCGAAGTTTGCCGCCCACAGTTGCGGCATCCTCTTCTAAAACCGCAAACCTGGCAAAAGCTTGGGGATACTCCGTCGCGGCATGGCGGAAATCGAACCAGCCTTCGACCCAGTTCGCCTTATCCATGCGGATATTCTCCAGGCGCAGGGCTAGGAGACGGTCGTCTGCGTCGCCGACGAGTTGCTTTTCCAGCTTGCTCAGTTTCTGCGTCAATTCCTCACTGAGACACCCTCTGGCACGAGCCGCCGACTGACGAGCTCGCGCGAGTTCGGATTGGGCCGACAGGATCAAGACGTTCCAACGGCTGGACTGCTTGAGCAGCTTCTGCACGCCGCCCGGCTTCGCCAGCGTGGCGAGCAGTTCGCCGTGAATTTTCTCCGCTTGCTCGACCGCCCGGCGCACGCCCTGCTCGGTCAAGGCCAGGTCGCTCTTCGCCTTCATAGCCATTTCTTGTTCGCGCGTTTGGCGGTCGCGAACCGTCCAGCCAACGCCGCTGCCGAGTACCACGACGAAGAACAGCACCAGCGCGCCCACCGCCAGGCCACCCTTGTTTCGCCGGGCGAATTTGCGCAATCGATAACCGGTAGATGGCGGGCACGCCTGCACCGGCTCGTTGTTCAGGTACCGTTCGACGTCGGTGACAAACGCGCTGGCCGATTCGTAGCGGCGGTTGCGGTCCTTTTCGAGGGCCTTCATCACGATCCAGTCGAGTTCTCCGCGGTAAGAATGACTGAGTTTGCGGGGGTCGATATGACGTCTGTCGGAGATCGTGGAAAGCAGTCCCGCGTTGAGTGTGCTGACCCGGGCGCTGGGCCGTGGCGGCTCGACTTCACGGATGATTCGCCGCAGTTCGTCGAATCCGGCGTTTTGTAAAGTCTCTTGGTCGAAGGGGGTGGTATCGGTGAGAAGTTCGTACAACAGCACCCCCAGCGAGTAGATGTCGCTCCGTGTGTCGGTGTCGATTCCACTCATTTCTGCCTGTTCGGGACTCATGTAGGCGGGTGTTCCGATCATCTGACCATAGGCCGTGAACAGTGTCTTTTCGGTCAGCCGTTGGCTGATCGCTTTAGAAATACCGAAGTCAATGACTTTAGGAACCGGTTCGCCATCGTGCAGCGTCACCATCACATTGGATGGTTTGATATCGCGGTGAATAACTCCTTTCTGATGCGCGTGTTGGATCGCCCGGCAGACCGTCGCAAACAACTCAAGCCGCACCTTGACGGGAAGCTTGTTCTCGTCGCAATAGTCCGTCAGCGGCACGCCCCGAACCAGCTCCATCACAAAATAGGGTCGTCCGGAATCGGTTGTTCCTCCGTCGAACACCTGGGCGATGTTCGGATGCGTCATCAAAGCCAAGGCCTGCCTTTCCGCTTCGAAGCGGGCCACGACTCCTTTCGAGTCCATCCCCGGCTTGATCACCTTCAATGCCACTTTTCGTCGTACAGGCTCGGTCTGATCCGCCATGTACACCACGCCGAACCCGCCTTCGCCGATTTTCTGAAGCAACTTGTAGGAGCCGATCTGAGTGCCCGGTCGTTCCGTGGGGGGCTGATTAACGATTAAAGTTTCCTCAGGAGGCTGCCCCTCCAGAAATTTGCCCGCATCGAAGTGAGCGCGCAGCAATGTTTCGACCCGCTGCCGGGCCTGTGGATCACCTTCGCAGGCGTCATCCAGGTAGTCTTTTCGATCATCCGTGGCCTGACGTGAGACGGCTTCAGTAAAGATCGCTAAAATGTCGGGAGTTGAATCTTTCATAGTTTCCTCTACCTACAGTGCCCCGCCTACGCGGAAATCACCTCACGTCTGAGTTGACTTTTCTCAAAAAAGTCATTTCTTTTTGGCCAATGCGTTGTCTACGGAGAAGCATTCCCGTCATCCGCACGAATTGCCTGATACAACCAAGCGCGGGCGTACGCCCAATAGCGATCAGCAGTGCTCGACGAAATACCGAGGGCTATCGCCGCCTCTTGATTCGAAAGTCCCGCGAAGAATCGAAGCTTAACGAGATTGGCACAAACCGGGTTTTCTCCAGATAGACGTTCCAGGGCCTCATCAAGCACCAGAAGTTCCTCGTTCGGTGTTTCCAGCACAAACTCGATGTTATCCAAATCGAGTCGTTGCAGGTCACCGCCACGCTTCAGCCGGTTCTTATCGCGCGCTCGATTGAGGAGGATTCGCCGCATGGCCTCGGCAGCCGCTCCGAAGAAGTGCCCTCGACTGTTCCAGTGCTGGGCCCTGTCGACATCGACCAACCGCAGATATGCGTCATGCACCAAAGCAGTTGCCTGCAGCGTTTGCCCCGGGTTCTCCTGAGCCATTTTCGCGGCGGCCAGTTTGCGCAGTTCATCGTAGACCAGCGGCAAGAGATGTTCTGCTGCCGAAGGATCACCCTGTTCGATCTGATTGAGGATTTGCGTGACGTCAGACATGCAGTCAAGGTTACAGCGTGATCCGATCAAATGCGAGATTCCGGCTCATTTCCTGAAATGGATGCACGTAGCGGCTGTCAAATACCGTTGAGAAAATGCCTGTACGTTTTACCACGTTTTGAGGTTTCCCAAGATCGGGTCCATCTCAGCCCAGATTCCGAAGAAACGTATGGCGTACTTGGGACGAATTCGCTGACGCAAAAAACGTATGGGTAACTCGGACTCAAATCAGAAAACGGTGGGTTTTT
>DAOUPA010000623.1 GCA_030626405.1 Planctomicrobium sp. | reverse complement strand
TCCACTTCGTTGCGTGCTGGGCGTGCCACTCTCGACTCCAACTTTTACGGAAACGATGAGGCACCTGCAGCTTTGCTTATCCGCCGCTGCGGCGTTGGGTGAAGGATTTTTGGCTGGTGTTGGAGACTTGAGATGCCTTGGCGTTAGCGGTTTTTGCGTAGAGCGACTTATTGGCTGTTGTGTTTTTGGTTTCCTTGTTGTTTTTGTCGTCTTCGCGCCGTTTCGCAGCCGCTTCGAGTTTTTTCTTGGCAACTCGCTTCTGACGCTCTTTCTCTTTCTTCTGCTTTTTTTTGGCCATTGAGTCGTTCTCCGGTATCTAAAAGACATCTGGGACGATGCCTGCCTGGGTCTATGAAATATGAATCGAGTTCAGATTCTACCAGAGGATGTCCCCACTAGATAGAAGAGACAACGTGTTGGCGAGTGGGACAGTGAAAAGCGGGTGGTGAGTAGTTCAGGTGACTTGCAACCTGAGCCGACGGGGTCGGTCAGAGTCTGCAAGTAAAAACATCGGTTCACGTGCTTCCTCCAACGGTTGCGACGAGTGACACTGAGAAGATTACGGGTGAATAAACGCAGAACGTCCACTTGAGATGGGAAGCTGAGGGGAAAACCTCATGTGCTTGCAGCACCCATCCGTTCCGCGGACGGGGCCACTCAATTGGTCTGCGGACCATTCTTTATCGGTAGGGTGCCACTCACTTCGTGGTAACACCCTCGGACGCATCCGGTTCAGAATCAACAATCAGTCGAGCTTGCGCTTGTAGTCGACCATCGCTCAGCTTTGTGATCTGAATTTCAACAGAAGGTTTGTTCAACATGAATGGATGTCGGCGGGGATGATCGAGTGCGATGCAACAGATTGAGGAACGACCGTTTGAACTCTGCTGATTACCTTCGTAGTACGTGAGGCGGTAGTCATTCTGGCCTGCCTGTTCGACGGAGGCGGCAACATAGCTCCATTTTGCTGGGTCGTCACTAGGCACATAAAAAGCAACGGGTGTTCCAACTTGAAATTCTTTGATGACCTGCGGATTCTCCATCGTCAATCTTTGCAGGCCTGCTTCTTCCAGAATCGAGGTGTCTATCGCAAGGACTTCGTCTTTGTCGAGCTTGTGCTTTTTGATGAGATCGGTGATTCTCCGACTAATGTCGCTGCGATCCTGGATGAACAAGGAGAAGACGTTCGCTTTTTTTAATGCTGTGATGAATTTCTCTTGCTTGCTATTGGCCGCATACCAGTTTGCTATTCGCACCCACCCGTTCGGACTTGTCGGCGAGTGAGTCTCTGCCAGTGCAAACATTTGTTCCCGTTGTTGGTGACTTGCAAAATTGTTCAGAGCCAACAGCAATTCGATGTCTGGACTCTCGGTCTCAAGCAGCTTTCCGTAGATTGCCTGTAATTCGCCGGTAGTCATTCGATCGCGATAGCGCATGTAGAAGACTCTAGAGCCGTCGGAGTTTTCGTCGTGCGGTGTATGCAATGAAGAATCCTGAGGAAACACCTCGAACCACTTCGACCCGTTCTTCATCCGCAAATACGTTGTGTGAGACGCAAGTTCTTTTGAGTGTTCTTTCCAACCCTGTTCTTGCAGGTGACCGGAGATTTTCTCGATGAGCGCTTCGTCATCGCTGATCGGTTCGGTAGACCAAAGCGTATCATTGTGAATCATGGTTCCGTGTATCGAAGCGATTTGCGTGACCTTGAGATCGTCAAGAAATGGAAACTCCGGCACCGGTCGGTACGGGGCCAGAAATTCCTTGATGACTTCTGGCGGTGGAGAGAATTTCAAGTTGAGTCCGTCGACTTGATCGTTGAGTGCTGCCACAAGTTCTGTAGCAATATTTGCACCCTGCAATGAGTATTTCGCACCCGCCGATTCAACGCCCGTCATCGTCGATTGATGTTGAAGTTCCACACGAGCGTTGAATGACACAGTCGGTGGGCTGAGAGAATCTTGCACGGAATGATGGCTGGCAATAATTGACGTTACTACTGTCGCTTTGACGACAGCCTTCAGTTCTCGCCCCAGAATTCCCGATTCCTCAATCGATTCGAGACTGATCGTCATGTAGATATCACTCGCAGGTGTCCCTGAATCCAATTCGAAGCCATACGGTAAGTAGACGACATTCTCCCATTGATGGTGCTTGCTGAGTTCATCTAAAAGTGCTTTGCCAGCACGTTTCATCAACAAGTGATCGGAACGATTCATCACCACCAGACTTTTCGCCTGGAACCACCCAGGATCGGAATGGTTCGACGAGGATGAAGCCGACCGAGAATTACTCGCTTTGATCACGCCAGCGCGAGCCCGCACATTTGGCCCCAAACCTTCACTGTTACCATCAGCAGGATGAAGCAGCCCATCTTCGCCCCGTTGCAAATGCAAGGGTTGTTCCAGCGCCCCGGACGGAGAGAAAAACCAGAGTCCCAGAAACAGAGTCAAAAGGACGACTAGTACAGTCTTCAGCGTTTTTTTTGAACGTTTTGGCGGTGTGCTTGTTTCGTCAACCTGCATCAATGACCTCCTGATTCGCTGAATAGAGACGCGATAGACCATGATTTATACAGGATGATTCGTTGACGCAGATCAAGTATTTGGTGAATGAGATCGTGTTTGATGAAAATTACAGGATGACGGACTCTCAGGAGGGCGGGTGAAGCGGTCAAATATCGACTCCCACGCTCTGTGAGCCGTGGAGGTGCGGGAAGGAGGCTGTTTGGAGTTTTTATCACCTTCGTGAAAAGTGACGTTTCATCTTGAAAGGCTACGGTGGGTCGCCTTCGCAAACTTCAAATGTTCGGCAAAACGCTTTCTAAGGTTTTTTCAATCACACTTTCCGCACCTGTTGCCTGATAAGCAATCGTCATTTTTCCATCTCCGATGACGACATTTGTGTAACCGGGACGGAATTCGTCCGGGTTGTAGCCTGGGGCCATTTTTTCTTCGAGACCGCGTTTGAGATTGTAGAGCGCCGAGGGGAAGCAGATTTCGTGGAATGGTTTCCGGTCGTCCCAGCCGCGCAGACCATTATGAAAGTGTCCGTGGAATGTTCCGAGCAAGCGGTCCTGGTATTGCGTGACGATTTCGTAGAAGCGGTTCTGTCCCTGATCTGGTTTGACGTACCAACCTCGGTCGGGATGGCGATTTGAATGCACCGGGACGTGACAGCAAATTAGCACGAGCTTGTTGTTTTTTGCTGCGTTTGCACACTGCTTTTCGAGCCAGTCGAGTTGAGCGGTGGTAAAGAATCCATCGTGCGAATCAGGATGCGCGTTTCCCATCAGCACGACGTTTAACCAGTCGTGTTGAATGACAGTGTCGATTTCCTCGCGAAGGTGTTTTGCAAAGGCAGCGTGTGGATCATGATTGCCTGGAATTTCGTAGACCGGCACCGGAATCTGCTTACGGATCTCTTTGTAAATCGGATACTGATTCACACGCCCGCCATCGACGACATCTCCGAGATGAAGAACGAACGCCGACTTCGTCGTCGCCAGTTCGGCAGCGGTTTTCTCCCATTGCCGCTCGGCAGAGTCATTGTCTTTACGCCCCAGGTGAGTGTCTGTGACGACAGTAATCTGAATGGGCGAGCGTCCTTGGGTTTGTGCCAGTGCCGATGAAGTCAACAGGC
>DAOUPA010000675.1 GCA_030626405.1 Planctomicrobium sp. | reverse complement strand
CAAATCGCCGACTTAGATGTCGACGTCACCCCCGGTCTCGTGCGCCATCGTGTCTAGACAGCTTTCAACCTCTTCCCCTTGCCCCTCGATCCCCGGACCCTCAATCCTTTTCTTCTGCCTGCAAAATCGCTCGGTTGATCCGGTTGACGCAACTTGTTTTCCCCAGCAGTTCCAGACACTCAAACATCCCCGGTCCGGCAGGCTTGCCGGTCGTGGCAACTCGCAGGGCGTGGATAATGTCGCCATAACCGAGATCATTGGCTTCGAGCCAAGTTTTGAAGTCCTCTTCCAGAAAGCTCGCAGTGAAGTCTTCTTGCTGCGAAAGGTGATCACGATACTTCGTGAGCAGTTCGGGCGCGCGTTCCGGTTTGACGATCCGTTTCTTAAATGCCTTCTCGTTGTAAACTAACTCTTCATCTGCAACGAAGTATTCATCGTAGGTCAGGATGTCGCTGAAGAGTTTGATTCGATCACCGAGAGCGGAGATGAGTCCCTGCACTTTCGAACGAACATCTGCATCAACTTCTCCTGTGATGTATCCCGCCTTCTGCAAATACGGCAGGCATTGCTCAACTTTCTGTTCGAGTGAAAGCTGCCCGATCCAGTGCTCCTGATAAGAAAGCAACTTGTCCGGGTCGAGACCAGCGGCGGCTTTGACGATTCGGTCGAGAGTGAAGTTTTCGACGATGAATTCGCGTGGCATGTTTTCAGTCTTATCATCATACGACCAGCCAAGACGAGCAAGCCCGTTGAAAATTGCATCTGGCAGAAAACCAACCGCGTCGTAGTAGGAAACCATGACTGGGTTGAGACTCTGTGACCCCCCGAGTCCAAGCTTGGGAAGGACATCATCTGCGATTTCGAATAGTTTTTTGAATTGCGGAGACTTACGATATTTCTCTAAAGCCTTGTCTCGTTTACTCAACTTTGCTTTCGTGCCAGGTGCTGCCACAAACGGGATGTGTGCAAACTCTGGCAATTCGTAACCGAGAGCCTTGAAGAGCATGACCTGCACCGGCGTGTTACTGAGATGCTCCTCAGCTCGAATGACGTGCGTGATTTCCAGCGCGGCATCGTCTACGACTGTTGCGAAATTATACAGCGGTGTTCCATCCCCTCGCATGATGACCGGATCCGGAATCAAGGAGCAGTCCCATTCAACGTGACCACGAACTTGATCGTCGATGCTGACTTTCTCATCACGGTTCACCAGAAAGCGAATCACATACGGACGCTCTTCGGTTTCGCAGGTCGCGCGTTCCTCATCAGTCAATTCCAGTGAGCGACGAATGTTCAGAAACGGTCGCTTCTCTTTTTCGGCAGCCTCACGATCCTGTTGAGTTAATGCTGGAGGATCGTAGTCCTTGTAGGCTTTTCCTTCTTGCAGCAGTTGCTCGCAAGCTGCCGTGTAAAGTTCTGATCGCTGCGACTGGAAGTAAGGTCCGTGGTCGCCACCAACTTCTGGTCCTTCATCCCAATCGAGACCGAGCCAGCGGAACGCATCAAGGATCGGACCGAGCGCTTCGTCCAGGTTGCGAGCCTGGTCGGTATCATCAATTCGCAGAATGAATTGCCCACCATTGTGCCGTGCCCAAAGCCAGTTAAACAAAGCGGTCCGCATGCCACCAATGTGCATGAACCCGGTCGGAGATGGAGCAAAACGCGTTCTTACTGTAGACATCTTTATTCTTATTGATTGTTTTTTAATTTTTGCCGGACACTTAAAGTGTCCGGCAAACCGTTGTAAATTTCAGATTCAGTATCGTTATTCGAATCGAGACGCAACATACGTTTTCAGAAACTCGAACGTCTCCGCATCCGCAGCGTTAGCGGTCTTCTGAACGATGACTTCCAGTTGCTGCATTTGTGTTTGCACATCGTTGGCATCGAGAATGTGCAGCCGGGTCGCCACAATCGCAGCTTCTAATATCGCATTCCGGGCGCGATTGAGTCCCCAGTAATCTCGCAAATGACCGACGTGCTTCAGCTTCGTCGTGATTTCGGAACGCTGATTCGATTCATCAATCGAGACGACTGTGAATTCATACCAGCGGCACGCAGAGGTGATCACTTTCCCATCGACTTCTTTGGCGGGGAGTAGTTCAGGAGTCTCTTCGAGTTCTCCAATAGCGGCGCGGGCGATCATATCGACGTCGTCAGTGACATGAAACACTCCGCAGTCGGCTGCTTTCAGGTTTTGAAACGTCGTTGATGATTGGAACGGACGGAACAGGAACGTCGTCAACTCCTCGTTCACAATCGGACCCATCGGGGCGATGTTGATCGTGCCATCGGGATTCGTTGTCGTGCAGAGACCTTCAATAATCACGGCTGAGTATCCCAGAGCAGTTTGGCGATCCAGATGCGGTTGTTGCTGCCGTGTTTCTCGACACCGATGGGCTGCATCCATTCGGTGACGGTGACCCATGATTCATTCGAACTGACTTTGGTCACTCCGAAGTTACCCAACCGTGCCCCTTTCTCTGGAACAACAATTCGTTCGGTTGCGCGGATGACCTGTAATGCTTCTGGATCGACTTTCGCAATGAATAGCGGAGCACGGTGCCGGAAAACGTGATCGTTGTCGGCGCCTTTGCGAGTGTAAACGAGATAGAGACCACTCTTGTGTGAGACCCAATGTTGCTGCGTATTGTAGTTGCCGAGTTCTTCTCCATCGTCAAACGTCCATGGTTTCGGCGTTGAATAGTCGAGACCATCTTCGCTGACAGAAACATACCCACGATCATCATTTCGCATCGTCAGGTAAAACTTGCCATCAAACTGTGCAACCGATGGTTCGTACAGCCCACGTTTGATCGGTACCGTTAATTCGCTGCCGTGCTTGATGTAGCTCAGTTTCTTACCATCGAAGCGACAACGGAGAACGGTCGTACTGTACTGCTTTGCTTCGAGTTCTTTGAAATAAATCGGCAGCAGGATATCACCGTTTGGCAAGTCGACACGCTGCACAGAACCGGCACCGGCATTCTGGAATTTCGGTGCGTCTGGCAATTCCAGCGAACTCCATGT
>DAOUPA010000406.1 GCA_030626405.1 Planctomicrobium sp. | reverse complement strand
TTTTGTTTTGAAAACCTATCACCTTCATAAGACCACACAAAGCGGAGAGCTTCCATGACAGGAAAGACTCGAACACGGCCGATATCCGGGTTGGCAAGAAATTCCTTCTCAAGAACCGTCAGACCATCTTCTCCGGTCAGAAGCAAATATCCGGCAGTCATTCCGTCGATTCCAAACTGATAGTCTTCAGTCGGATTCACGACGAGCGACTTAAGAAAATCTGCGTCTTTCTTTGTCCCACTGAGTCCCAGCATGAGTCCATACAGTCCCAAACGGACGAACCGATCCGCAGGGTCTTTTGGATTTTTCAACCATTCACGCAGTTTCTTCGGCTGCATTAACGGTTCCAGAGGTGCAATATCTTTGTAGGGAGCAATGGCAAATTCTGAAAATGCATCCGCAGCAATGACCTGATCTGAGTGTTCAAGGAATTTCAAGTAGTAGACCAGACGTTCCGTCGTCGTCGCATCTTCGCCAGGAGCGTCGTTGAGATATTTGAAACTGACCGGAGTCATGTCCAGAAGAGTGTCCCACTTCATGAAATCTTCTGCTTGATTTCCCATGAGCAATACAAGCGCACCTGGCTCAGCGTGACGATAGCGGTTCAGAGTGACTGCCATTTTCTGATGAAGTGATTTCGACTCGTCTTTGACGACTTCAACGACTTCGAAGCGAGTGACTCCGGGAAATTCGCGAGTACGGTCTGGCTTCTCGCCATCGACGAACTTCACAAGGACCACAGATTCGAAGGAACTTATCTGTTCCGCAAGAGATGGAGTCGCTGGCCCACACAACGGACAGGCGAAGAGACTTGAGACTCCTCCTGTCGTCAGTGCGAACAGTCCCAGACTTAATATGAAATGACGAAGACCACGCATCTCGCTTCCTCCTTGAAAGTCTACAGAGAGATCTAAAGAGTCTCAGTCCGAACGCGTTTCGCTGGTTTCGAAGTCACGATAAAACCACCGACAATGTCTGGGTGCTGGTCAGCGATGTTTCTGGATTCAGAAGGATCGAGTTCCAGATCATAAAGCTCGAGTACTTTCCCTTGCGGTCGGAGAATGACTTTCCATCGTCCACGTCGGGCGGCTTGTCCGTTGTCAGACATTTTCCAGTACAGGAGTCGCTCTATTTTTTGTGGTTTTCCTCGCAGTTCTCCAGACAATGAGACACCCGGCAAGTCCAGTCGTTTTTTTTGTGTCTGAGCAATAGTCATCAAAGTTGGCAGAATATCGATACCTGTGCAAGGAAACTTGCTCACGCTTCCTCGCTTTGTTTTTGTTCCCCAAAAGACAATCAATGGAGTTCGCAAATTCCCTTCGCTCATCCCTGATTTGGAATAGGCGAGCTTTTGATTCACGGCAGGCAGCGCTTTCTCGACTTCCGCTGAAACGTGATGGCTTGTTTCGCCAACAACCATTAAGCAAACACGACCTGCAAGTCCCAGGTTGTTGACAGAGTCCACTATTTCACCAATCACTCGATCCACGTTTTTCATGTTTTCATTCGGCTGCGTTCCCTGAAGAAACGGAAGTCCGACATGAAGAAAAAACTGCCTGGATGATTTTTGGTGGCGAGAGAGGAAACTGGTGACTTCATCACTGATGAGTTGTTGCGAATTCGGCTGACCTGATGAACTTCCCCCTACAATTTTAGCCCGCGTTGATTGCGTGAAGAAGAATTCGGGATATGTGGCAACTGTCCCTGAACTCGATGGGAACCCAGTCCAATGTTCGAAGCCAACTTCAATAGGATGCTGGTTGCTGGCCCAAGTCCCGATGGTTGCTGTTTCGTAGCCTGATTTCCACATGATTTCGGCAAGAGACTGCTGCCGACTCAGGTTTCCATCTTTCGGAGCCTGCGCCGCAAGTCGTCCTGTGAGCATGCTCCAACGCGACTTGGTCAGGTTTTCCGAAGGGGCATAATAGTTTGTGAACGTGATTCCACTCCGGCGAATTCCATTGAGACGATTCATTCCAGAGAGTTGATCAAACCGCAGTTGTGGGAGAGTGATAAGAATGATGTGAGGACTTTGTCTTGCCTGCCCGACACGAACCTGACGATTCATACCCCGGATCGCTTCTCGATTACTTTGCCGAACTTCCTTGAAGATTTTTTCTGCACGGTTCAGGCTCTCGACCAAACCTTCAGTCGCTTCATTGTCATCGAAAGTGGGAGTGTCTCCGATAATCCTGCGAATTCCATCAAAAAACGTTGGTCGATCATCAACTTTTTTCTTTGGAGCGACTGGTGCTTGCGCCACGAGAAATTCATCCAACTCAACACGGTTTTCTTCCGCGTTGACTTCGTTCAATGCAAACACTCCAATCGCAGAAGCAACAAGAACGAGCAGTCCCAGAGAAAGTCGATTGTTCATCATGAGGGGGTCCATCGTCTTGTCGTTTTTTGAAGCCTGTCTCTGATCGCTCTTTGCTTTCTCTCAAGCTCAATCTTGGAGCCAGCACCCCAGAATCTATGGTGAAAAGTCTCGGGTTTCAATCAGTACAACACACTTTTAGAGCAATTCGTGTACCGCAAATCCGTGGAGACGCGATATCAGCAGTGAACAAAAAAAGGCTGATCGCAATAAATGCGACCAGCCTTAGAATCGAATTCAATTCACGACGACTACTCAGCCAACAAGTTTTCAAGATTTGGCAGAAGAGATGCCCCTGGAATCATGTCGAGACTTGGTGCAGTATCAACAATTTCAGGATTCGTCAGGTAGTAGTTTTCGTAGATTGGAGTGAACATTGCCACTGAGTATGGGTGATTCGTTTCGCCACCGAGACGAGCAACCATCGACTTATGCTCTAAAACATTCGTGTAGTTGTAAGGGCGGAAGTAGTAGTAGCCGTGATGGGCTGGGTAGTATGCATAGTGCTGATACATGTCTCCAGTCGTCCAGACGCGACACCAATTGAGTTTGCCACACTTATACCGACGGTGAATTCCAGGCATGTAACAATTTTCGTGCCCGCAGCAGCAGCAACGATATGGCTCTACATCACAGCAAGTCGCGCCAGGAGTGTACTCGCAACCGTCACAATTTCCAGAGAGATCACATCCCACGACAGCAGAACTGTTCGTACTGACTTCGGCAGGAAGCGGAAGCGGTTCCGTTGAGACTGGCTCAATCGCCGTCTCTGCGACCGAGTCGACAGACGGCGGTGCCGGTGCTAATTGTTGAGCATGGAGTTGCTGAACCGAGAGAGAAAACGCGATCAGTATACCAAATGTCAGGGAAATTTTTGCGTAATGCATGTCGTCGATCCCGTGAAAAGTTGTTGGTCTGAGGAACCAGCCGAAAATAGTGAGATTGAAAAGATGGATTTTTTAGAACAACTGTCGTTGGGTAAAATCCACCAATGTCTATTTAATCGGATTCGAACGGCCTTGATCATTGAACTGAATCTTAAGGGTGGAAAGTTCACCCTAATGCGACAATCCAATAAAAGCCGCAGAGTTTAACACGACTCAGTCTTCGACACTCGAAGCCAAGAGATCTACCGCGAGAAGATCGGCTGATATTCGCCCACGGCGGTCAGAAACCGAGGAAGCAGCACGCTTCAGAAACTGCCAGTCTTGCTGAAACTGCACGTTTGGCGATTTATCCGCCAATTCTGGCACTTCTTGTTGCAACTGACGCAGTCTCTGTCGCAATACCATCGAGTTGGTCAATTGGTGCAACGGAGCCGTACCATGCGAGAAATATTCCGCCGTGACCTGGAAATGACGCTGGCTCACCTGCCTGACTTGCGAAAGTTGGTCAGAAACTTTTTCCAGATCTCCCTGTTGAAGAGTTTCCTGGAATCTCATCAAGTCTTGCGTGAGTTGAGTTTCCAGGACTCGATCCGTGCGACCGATTCCTGCGCCGCTACGGTTCCACCGTAGTTGCTTGGATTTGGCGTTTTCGAAGAGTGCGATTCGACTGGATTGCGAGGATTTATTGGCTGCGAGAAACCGGTCTTGTGCATATGTTAAGTCAGAAACCGTCGCCAATCCGAGTGTGTTATCGAATTCTCTCTGGGCGAGCAGTTGCCCCGAGGCTTGTTGAACCAGCAATGACGCTGCTTCGTAACCTCCTGTATCTTCGCTGATTTCGGCGATTCTTTGCTCTGCTCGTACTACCGCATAGTTTGCCCAGTCAAGCTCTGAAGCCCAATTCGCGGCGCCGGGTTGATTGAGCCTTTGCATTGCAGGAATCACGCTTCTTAACTTTTCCCGGTAGTTCCCCCATGCCGCCAACTTTTGTTCCTGAGTAATGTCACTGCCAGATAACCGAGCATCACGAGCCATCGCCAAATATCGGAGATGATCTTTTAACGGCATCAACGAACGTTGAAACGCAGACTCGCTGAAAGACTCAAGCTGTCCAGGTGTACTTCCGTATCTCTTCTTTGACTGCAAAACCGTTGGCAGGCTGGTCGGAAGTTTTTTGCCGGTCGGACTGTAATTCTTCTTTTGGTCCTGAGCTGATGCCACATCTGGCGCAAAAAACGCCAAAAGACTCCAAACTGAACAGATCACAAGCAAAGTACGAACCATGAGAACACCCCGGAAATCATTCGAGTCAGACGCAAACAAAAATGCGTCCAATGAATTATCGACGAGGAGAGGTGTTTAGACCAGCCCGACCCGATTCGCCCGCAAACTCGGCCAGTGCCAGACTGGTCGATAAGACACAATAGCCTACAGAATCATGGTGAAGAGTTCTCAAATGAGATCGTCTTAACCCGCTGCGACGCAAACTTTCGCCAAAACCAAAACAGCGGTCGCCAGACAGACCGGCAGAGCGAACGCAACCACATGCTTCTTCTTCTCAGTGTTTCGTGTGATGACCTTCATGCCAGCTGTGTAAACGAGTAGCACAAAAATGATTGCAGCGGCAAGGACAAAGACAGCCAGTGTTGTTGTCACGCCAATCCAAGCTCCCAAGGCTCCCATCAGTTTCACATCGCCAGCACCGCCTCCGCCTGTTGCAAAGAGGATGAACAAAATCCCAAAACCGACCGCAAACCCAGCCAGAGAAGTTTGGAATCCCTGAAACCCACCCATCCACGTATTCCAGGCAATTCCGGCAGGGATTGCAGAAAGTGTCAACCAGTTCGGAATTCGATTCTGTCGAAAGTCCCAAATCGCCGCAGTCGCTACGAGAGCGAGAGTCGCAAAGGCAGTGACACTATCCATTGTAGAACCTCATTCTTCAGTTTTATCTTCGTCAGTCTTTAACTTCTGTTTCTTCTTGCTTCGCAGCGAACGTGCAATCAAGTGCGTGATAAGCAGCACGACAGCCGAAACAACGACAAACTTGATCAACCAATCCGCAAATCGCTGAAGTGCCTCTTCCATGATGTTCTCACCCGGTGGAGTTCGACTCTACTTGACAACTGTTTAAAAACTGAAGTCGAACATCTTACTCAAGGCTTTGACGAGTTGTCATCTCAAATCTGGTCCCTGCGAGCGTAAATCCAAACGTTGCTAACCAATCGGGAACAGGACCGTCAATTCCGTCTGGATCAATTGAGTTAACAATTTCGAAGCAAAGAGTGACAACGATTTCGTCTGCTGCCGGAGCTGGCCCTGCTGGAATGCAGGTTTGCCCCGACCCCGAGGGACGCGTTATCGTCATCGGAACTCCCCCCTCCCACCTCTGAATGATCACGGTCGCATTTTGTTTTGATGTATCAGGAAATCCATTTGGTGGATCTGCGACTTCGAGGTTGTAAACGTTCAAGTGATTGTTGATCACTTCGACAATCTTATCGGAAATGTCGTCATCCACACCGACCACATCTAGTGGAAAGACCACTGGATACGCCTCAGCTCCTTCGCGCGTTCCTTCGTGAAGGGCTGTTGATGCTCCTTCGATCATTAACGAAAGAAAGGCGAACTCGGCGATTGCCAGACTGGCAATAAAAATGATCGGGAACACAAGAATAAATTCAAGCGTCACCGAACCAGAACGTTCAGGACGGTGTGTCGCTCGATAATGTGTCCGTACACGTTGCAATCATCCACTCCAGATGCAATGGCTCGCTTGTGAAAATATTTTGGTCAAGCAAAGCTACAGATTTAGCTGTTGATGGCATTGATAGCGTTGGCTAAATCGATGAGTTCGTTCACCAACGCAATTCGCACGCAGGCGAGCCCGACTAAAACTCCGATGCCAACAATTGTCAGTAACAGAAGGTATTCGACGAAAATCGATCCACGTCGATTTTCATCTTTTTTGGTGAGCTTATTTTTTATCAACTTGACCATGAGTGAGTTCTCTCTTCACCGTTGTTGGCAAACTGTTCAACAGTTTACCCATTATTGAGTTCATTTTTGGTCCACCTTCCGGAAAGATGGA
>DAOUPA010000202.1 GCA_030626405.1 Planctomicrobium sp. | reverse complement strand
GAGACGCACAATGACCTCTTCAGGTGAAACGCGCCTTTGAAGCCACGACGATATTTCGATCAGTCGCTCAGGTGGAACCTCATGCATCATGAATCAATCAAGATAAACGGTGGGTGGCACACTTGGATTGTAACGAAGTGGCGTCATGAGTGGGGAGTTTTGAGGTGTCGCTTTGACTTGTTCAGATTTCAAATTGAAATGAACGAACATCATCGCTGCGTTAGGGGGTGTCATTGAATGGGCAGAATCGCAAGAGTGAGGAGATCGAAGATGAAAAAACAAAAGAGAATCATACTAGCCCATCGTGCGTAATAAACAGCCTTGGGGTGCTTAAAGTCGCCAGTCCGAAAAGCAGAGATGCAGCCAGTGATGAAAGTCACTCCCGCACCCATTGTGCTGAGTTGCCATGCAATTGGAATGAAGACCTCAAAGAATGTTTGCGGATCAGGATCTCGAGAGGAACGAACGTGCTCAGGGACAAAAGTCACGATAAGTCCCACAGAAAATGCAGCGATATAAAGTACCGCCACAAGCCCCACATACATTCGATCTGGCAATTTCATTTCGTGCCCTTCAATAACGCCCGTCAGCATTTCATTCTGAATCAGTCTTTCAGGAATGGCAAGCTCAAAAGAAAGAAAGGGAACAGCAATGTGGGCACGAAGTTTCTGTAGGGCATGCTCCTGCATGCCCTCCTAAGCTGTAATCCGAGACGTTCTCTCCCACCGGGTGACTCACCCGGTGCTAAATGGGGTGAGTGAGTCGGGTGTGTCGCGAGGATGGATCTACTTAATCTTTCCTTTCATGCGGTGTAGTTCTTGCAGGGCGGCGAGGGGGGTCATTTCGTCTAGGTTGAGGTCTTTGATTTCGTCGATGACTGGGTGCGGCTCGATATCGAACAGGCTCATTTGGCGGGAGTTGGGCGCTTGCCGTTGGGGAACGGTTGGTTTGCCGTGGTCGTCTTGATGGTCGGCTTCGAGGGTTTCCAGAATGACACCGGCGCGTCCGATGACATCTCTGGGAACGCCTGCCAAACGAGCGACGTGGATACCGTAGCTTTTGTCGGCGGCGCCAGGGACGATTTTGTGAAGGAAGATGACGTTGCCATCTTGCTCGTGGACGGCGACGTTCCAGTTGCAGACGTTTTTGAGCGTCTTCGGAAGTTCGGTCAGTTCGTGATAGTGCGTTGCGAAGAGAGTGCGGCAGTCTGTGTGGTCGTGGAGGTATTCCGTAATTGCCCAGGCAAGTGAAATGCCATCGTAGGTGCTTGTTCCGCGTCCGATTTCGTCGAGAATGACGAGGCTCTTTTCTGTCGCCGTGTTGAGAATGCGCGCGGTTTCGGTCATTTCGACCATGAACGTCGACTGCCCTTTTCCCAGTTCATCGCTGGCACCAACGCGAGCGAAAACGCGGTCGGCGATTCCTATTGTCGCCGACGATGCTGGAATGAACGATCCCATTTGCGCGAGAATCGTCAGCAAGGCCGCTTGCCGAATGTAGGTACTTTTTCCAGCCATATTCGGACCGGTGATCAGGGCGATGATCTCTTTCGAACTCTCCGGGTCGTCGCTTGAGGTTCTGCCAAGAATGACATCGTTCGGAACAAACTCGCCGGACGGTTGCAGCTTGTCCAGCACCGGATGCCGACCATCGATGATGTTCAGGCATGGCTCGTCGGTCATGATCGGTCGCGTGTACCGATAGTTCACAGCGATCATCGCCAGGTTCGTGAGGACATCAATCTGTGCCAAAATCTCGGCGGTCTCCTGCAATCGTCGGCACTCTTTGGAAACACGTTCACGCAACGCCTGAAACAGCTCGGATTCGAGAGCTTTCGACTGGTCTTCCGCCCGCAGAACTTTTTCTTCGTACTCCTTGAGTTCCGGCGTGATGTAACGTTCCTGGTTCTTGAGAGTCTGTTTGCGAATGTAATCGTCAGGCACTTTACTGAGGTGAACTGCCGTCACTTCGAGGTAGTAGCCGAAGACTTTATTGAAGCCGATTTTCAGCGAAGTGATTCCGGTTCGCTCGATTTCTTTCGCCTGATATTGGGCGATCCACTCTTTCCCGCCGCGTGCCAGATCTCGTAGTTCATCGAGTTGTTCGTTGTAACCTGCGCGAATGATCCCACCATCGGAAGTGAGAATCGGCAGCTCGTCCGCCAGTGAAGTTTCGATATCCGCGCGAACTTCCGGACAGAGATCGAGCCGCGTTTCGAGTGTCTTGAGCAAATCGCTCGACCGACCAGCCAGCTTTGCTTTCAGTTTCGGTAAGAGCGCAAGCGTACGTCCCAAAGCCCCCAAATCGCGAGGTGAAACACGCAACGTCGCCACGCGCGCCGCCAGACGTTGTAAGTCGTAGGCATCCTTGAGTTGATCCCGCAAGTCGCGGCAGAGTTTGCTTTCTTGTGTCAACTCTTCGACGGTACTCAAACGACGTTCGATGGCAGCGCGGTCCGTTAACGGATTCGAAAGCCAGTCCATCAATAGCCGCGCGCCCATCGGTGTTGCGGTTTCATCGAGAATGCTGATGAGAGAACCTTCGCGATTGCCTTCTCGTTGAGTGCGAGTCAGTTCCAAACTGCGGCGGGTTGTTTCATCGATCAGTAAATTCGTTCCGCGCCGATAAGGTTCAAGCTTCGCAATATGTCCCAGCGAGGACTTCTGCGTCTCTTGTGCGTATTCGAGCAATGCCCCGGCGGCAGTGATTCCGGCGGAGTCTTCTTCGCTGAGGTCGAAGCCATCGAGCGTCTTCGTTTCAAAATGTTTCAGCAGAATTTCTCGGCACTGCGTCGCAGCAAACGACCAGGGTGGTCGTTGCGTGACGATCATTCCATCTTGTTCTGCCAGCTGTTGAAAGATTGGTTGGTCCTTGGCGCTCTCTGGCAGAAGACATTCGGCAGGATGAATGCGGGCGAGTTCGTCGAGGAAAGTGGAAGAACTCCCCAACTGAGACGGAAGCTGATCCGTTTCCTGTGGGAGTTCCAAGCATTGAAAACGTCCAGTTGAAATCTCCAGCCAGGCCAATCCAATGGAATCCTTCGTCGGACAAACGGCGGCAAGAAAGTTACTTTCCTTGGGATTCAGCAGAGCATCATCTGTGAGAGTTCCGGGCGTGATGATTTGCGTCACTTCTCGGCGGACCATGCCTTTCGCTGTTTTGGGATCTTCGACCTGATCGCAGATCGAAACCTTGTGCCCGGCTTTGATCAGCTTTTGCAGATACCCTTCCAAAGAGTGATACGGAAACCCAGCCATCGGGACCGGGTTCGCCGAGTTTTTGTCCCGACTGGTCAGTGTCAGCCCCAGCACCTTGGACGCAACTTCGGCATCGTCGTGAAAGAGTTCGTAGAAATCCCCCATCCGAAACAGCATCACCGTGCCAGGTGTTTCAGCCTTCACCTCCATGTACCGCTGCATCATGGGGGTCAGTTTTGTCTCTTTCTTTTTTGCCATAAGTGTATCCCGAAGGGATTGTCGGACGGTCGGAGGAAAAGTTGATAGTGGGTAGTTGATAGTGGGCAGGGAAAGATATCAAGCGGTGTCCTCGCTAAGTTTCCTACCCACTTGCCAAACGACTTTTTTCTGCCTGAACGAGACCGATGACGTGCGACGCGGCATCGGCGAGAGGGATTCGTTCGGCGTCGCTGCCGGTTCGCCATTTCACTTCGGCGATGCCGTCTTTGAGACCTTTGCCGCCGACAACGATACGGAGTGGAATACCAACCAGATCGGCATCCTTGAACTTGAAGCCCGGTCGGGCCTCGCGGTCATCCATCAGGACTTCAACTCCAGCACTGGTGAGTTCATCGTAGATACGGTTCGCTTCCTGCATGACGACTTCGTCTTTGACATTCAACGGAATCAATTCAACTTCATACGGAGCAATCGACATCGGCCAGATGAGTCCGTTTTCGTCGTGACACGTTTCTGCCAGACCAGCGATGATGCGATTCACGCCGATGCCATAGCAGCCCATGACGAGCGGGTGCCGTTTTTCTTTTTCGTCGAGAAACTCGGCGTCGAGCGAAACGCTGTACTTCGTTCCCAACTTGAAAACGTGACCCACTTCGATGCCATGAACGAATTCCATTGTCCCTTCACAGCGAGGACATGGGTCTCCATCGACAGCATTGCGAAGGTCAAAGGTCTGTTCAACGGCAAAATCACGGCCTGGGTTGACACCTGTGAGGTGTTGATCGAGCGAGTTCGCGCCAGCGACGGCATCAACAAGTGCTGCAACATCGTGGTCAACAATATATTTACACTTAAGAGATGTGGGACCAGCGAAGCCGACTGGAGCGCCGGTCACTTCTTCAATTGTCAGTTCATCGGCGAGTTCCAGTGTTTCCGCTTCCAACGCGCGGCGCAGCTTCCCTTCGTTCGCTTCATGATCGCCTCGCAGTAGAACTCCGACCGGTTTGTCATCCGCCAGATAGATCAACGTTTTGATCATCTGACTAGTTTCAACTTTCAGGAACTCTGCAACAGCATCCATGGTCCCCATACCAGGGGTATCGACGGTTTTGACTTCGGTTGAGGAATCCACACCAGCCAGTGCTGATTGCTGCCGACCAGTGTCGGCGCGTTCGAGGTTCGCGGCGTATCCACAGGCTGTGCAACGAACTATGCTGTCTTCACCATTTTCGGCAGGGATCATGAATTCGTGCGACGCATCGCCGCCAATCGCACCACTTTCCGCTTCAACTGGAATGTACTCCAGGCCGCAACGTGAATAGATACGACAATAGGCGTCGTACATTTTCGTGTAGGCGTCATTGAGTTGTTCGAGCGATGTTCCGAAACTGTAGGCATCTTTCATCAGAAATTCGCTGGTGCGGAGGACACCGAAGCGAGGTCGTTCTTCATTCCGGAATTTCGTCTGAATTTGATAGACCGTGATTGGCAACTGTCGGTAACTGTTCACCAATTTCGACATTAAGTCGGTCACGACTTCTTCGTGAGTCGGTCCGAGAGCCATGTGGATTTCGTGGTCCCGGCGACGAATCGGGAAATTGATCAGCACATTCCCGAAGGCATCTTTACGTCCGGTCCGTTCGAAGAGTTCAATCGGCTGAAGTGCTGGCATGAAGATTTCGACGGCCCCGGCTTTGTCCATTTCTTGGCGGACAATTTCGGCGGCTTTGCGAATCGCGCGGTAACCGAGTGGAAGATAGGTGTAAGCGCCTGCCATTAATTGGCGGATCAGTCCTGCCCTAAGCATAAGTTGATGGCTTGGAATTTCCGCATCTGAAGGGACTTCCTTCATGGTGGGGATTAATGTCTGGGACCAGCGCACAAATAACTCCTTCAACAACTCTCGTTTCGTTTCGAATCTGTAGCGAACGTGCTACTCGCGGCATCATCACGAGAATTGAAGACGCTGTCGAGTCTATGCCTGCGTAGCACAGACATTCTTGTCTGTGCAAAGGTTCATTTTCGATCAACAGTTAAGCGTGAACTCGAAAAGGACCGGCTAATCGTTCTGCGTTTTGTACCGCGAACTCGCCTGCTGGAGAAATTTCTTCTCTGCCTCGGAAAGAGAGTCCATGCCTGTCGTGTTGATTTTCTCAAGAAGAGCATCAACTTTCTGTGATGTTTCTGCCTGGAGTTCGGCCTCTTTAAGGAGTCGCTTCTCTTCGCGTCGCTGTTTCCAGCGTTTCACCATGCCTGGCTGTGGTTCTCGTTCTTCTGCGAACAGCCCATATTCATCATCGCCCCCAGGTCCGTATTCAAAGCCGCCACCGAACTGCTGCGCAAAAACGGCTGTCATGTGAGCTTGCAGGCCCAGCACCATGAGTACCAAGCCAATTGTGACAACATCGGTTGACTTCATCACGACACCTGCAATTGCCACGATCAGGCAGACCACAATGCCGAGATAAAGCGTACCAATTTTTGCGGTCCCTTGGTCCCAGCGAAGTTTCGCAACAGAGAAGGCGATTTGACTTCCATCTAGTGGGTGAATTGGTAGCAAGTTGAAAACGAACAGCTTGAAGTTCAAGGCAAACATCAGGACAAAGATGCTGGTCACAAATGTTGCCGGATTTGAAAGCGAAAAATCAAGCGGAGGAAGCATGATCGGGTGCAATGAATCCCAGAAGACGCCAGCAGAAAGCACGGCAGGTAAACAGATCAGGCACAAAGCCAAGTTAGAGAGGGGTCCCGCAGCGGTTGTCCAGATTTCGGAACGAAACGTGCCGGCAGGAGAGACGAACGCCAGTCCACCAAAAGGCCACATGAGAATTTCATCACCATGACCGCCTGTCCGCCTCGCACCGAAAACGTGGGCAAATTCGTGAATCAGAATACTGATGAAGAGCAACAACGACGCCCACAACCCAATCACAATCGGCAGCCGTACGCATAATAGAAAAACCAAAGCCAGAAACCAGACGCTGACTTTGACTGTGACGTCAAAGTAACGTCCCAGCGAAAACCCCATGATCAGTGGTGACTGGCGAATATCCATGACGGAGACGGAGTAATGTCGAAAGAAATTGTGGAAAAACGAAACTCTTCAGGAAAATCGTATCACCGAATGCAGGCATAGGCAATTCGCATCTTTCACAATCATGCTCCGAATCGCATGATTTCCCGGGAAACAAGGGTTCAAATGAGTTTGATCTGGGGAATGTGAGCTGTCTGAACAGTGGGAATTGTCAATAAAACGCTGTTCATTGATATGCAGGCCATCTCGTGAAAGATTGTCTGACACTGGGAGGCAGCCGGCTGGGAAGATTGCAGACTAGTCGCATTTTGGTACTATCTCGGCATATCGATTCGACAATGTGTCAAATCGAAACTTTTCCGTATTTTCATCGACGTCATTTCCAAACCAGAATACTGTCCTGGAAACCGATTTCGTTACGGAAGCCATTCCATTTCAAATAGTTGTGTTCAATCGAACCGTCGCCAACTTTTTATTCATACTACTTTTAATTGCGGCGCGCCGTTCATTGAAGCGAGGAAAATTCTCCTCATTTCAACCTGATTACTGTTGTTGTACTGGTGTTTCATGCGGTGCAGATTCGCTTCGCTTGCCCTTCTGATTATTGTTATGAGGTCCGTTGACTGGTTACGGTCGCGGCTTGATATACAGAGCGAATCAGGGGTGCTCTCAGAAGATTTACTGAAAGAACGAACAACACCTCGGCGAATCTGGGATTCGTTGGAGACGTGTTCTGTTTCTTCGGAAGTCGCTCTGGCGAGAGAACGGATCTGCCCAACTCAAAAAGTTGTCCACCGAAGAGTGGGCTTCGATTTGTGTCGGTCATTTCCCTATATCAACGACAGATAACACTCACTACGAATCGATGGCTTTCTGAATGATTCGGTTGACGCAGAGGCAGCTTGCATTGATGCAAGTTGAGTTCTGGGCTTGGTGAATACGTATCCACAGAAGGATGCAGCTATGCCTGATTACGTTGCTGCTGGGATTGGACTCGCGGTCGGAGTCGCAATCGGCTTTTTTCTCGACCGAATGCGCATGGGAAGCGCCTATCGCAATCGAGATGACCTCCTCAAAGATGCTGAGCGTGAAGCCGAAAACCTGAGCCGGACACGCGAGCTCGAAGCCAAGGAAAAATTCCTGAAGCGTCGTGAAGAACTCGATAAAGAGCTTGATCAGCATCGAGATAAAATCCGAGATCAGGAACGCGAACTCGACAAAAAAGAACACACGCTCACCGATCAGGAAGACAACCTGAAAAAGCGCGAGAAAATGGTCGAGAAGATGCAGTCTCGTGTCAGCGACCGCACCAAGTTTATCGAAAAACGCGAATACGAACTCGAAAAAATCATCGAGGACGAACAGGAAAAGCTGTACACGATCAGCGGTCTCAGCAAAGAAGAAGCGTCGGAGCGTCTACTTTCGCGGCTCGACCAACAGCTGAAGAGCGAAACTGGAAGCCTGATCCTCAAGCAACAGCAACAACTGAAAAGGGATTCTGAAAAACAGGCTCGCGAAATTATCGGCATGGCGATTCAGAGGTATGCGTCCGACCATACTTCAGAGACGACCGTTTCCATGATCGATATTCCTAACGATGAAATGAAAGGACGCATCATCGGTCGGGAAGGTCGCAACATTCGAGCGTTCGAAAAAGAAACCGGCGTTGATGTCATCGTGGACGACACGCCAAACGTCGTCGTCGTTTCAGCTTTCGACACGGTTCGCCGGGAGATCGCGAAATTATCACTTCTGAAATTGATTCAGGATGGTCGCATTCATCCTGCCCGGATCGAAGAAGTCGTTGCGGAAACTAAAAAGGAGATGGACGAACGTATCATGGACCTCGGACACCGAGCCGCCGATGAGGCAGGCGTTCCGAATCTTCATGAAAAACTCATCTACCTGATGGGTCGCTTGAACTTCCGTGTCAGTTACAGCCAGAACGTACTTCGCCACTCAATCGAAGTCGCCCACTTGACAGGCATGATGGCCGAGCAATTGGGACTCGACGCAGACCTCGCCCGCCGGTGTGGTTTCTGCCACGATATCGGCAAAGCTGCCGATCACGACATGGAAGGTGGTCACCCTGCCATTGGTGCCGAACTGCTCAAACGTTACGGTGAAGGTGAAGAAGTCGTCCACGCAGCTGCCGGACACCATGACGATATTCGCCCAGAGTATCTCAATACTGTCCTGACCGCCGCCGCCGATGCCTGTTCCGCTTCACGTCCTGGCTCACGTCGCGAAACGTTGGAGAAGTACATCAAGCGCCTCGAAGAACTCGAAGCAATCGCCTACGGCTTCCCAGGTGTGAATGAAGTTTACGCGATTCAGGCAGGCCGCGAAGTTCGTGTGATCGTTGATCCGAAAAAGATTCAGGATCGAGAAGCCGCAAAAATGGCTCGCGATATCGCAAAAACCGTGGAAGACAACATGACTTACCCTGGCGAAGTGAAAGTCGTCGTCATGCGAGAAATCCGCACCATCGGCGTTGCACGCTGATCAGTGTTGTTCCCGCGATGTTGCTTGCTCGATTGAAATATTCAATTGGCGAAGAGTGTCTCTTTCACTCTTCGCCTTTTTTGTTTTGAGCACCGATTCTTTGCGCATCGGGAATTGTGATTCTCGCTGGGATACGAAGAAACGACCGTCCGGCGATCATTAGCTTACGTCGACGCGAAAGCTGTATCCTTTCTGAAAAGACGTCGTAGCTCCGAGATTCTATTTTCTTGAGCAACAAGCTGTACGCCTGCAAAAACCCACTCAACATAATTCGCCCATCCACGGAGACATTCTCCAGTAGCGGTAGGGCGTTGCGATAATACCCCCACGCTTTTTCAACCTGAAACAGCATCAGGGAACGAAACGAATCGGTCATTGCCGCTGCGAGTACATCGCTGCGAGTCAGTCCGAAACGTACCAGGTCTTCAGTCGGAAGATAAACCCGCTCGCGATGTGCGTCTTCTGCAATGTCACGCAAGATGTTGGTCAATTGAAATGCTGTTCCGCAATCGATTGCGCGTTGCTCCACACCAGGTGTATCTTCATCGTATCCCCAGATTTTCAAACAACACAAGCCGACAACGCCAGCGACTTTGTAACAGTAGCCGTTCAACTCTTCGAAAGTTTGAAACTCACGCGGAGCCAAATCGGCCTCCACTCCATCGATCACTTCCAGCAAGTACGACTCAGGGATCTCTTTTCGCCGGGCGACATCAAGCATCGCATGCAGTATGAGATCGTCGGAGGTTCCCTCGCGCGTTGCCTGTTGCAGGCTTTCTTTCCAGCTGGCGAGATTCTCCCGACGTTGGTCGAGCGAGAGCGTTTCGTCGTCGCCAATATCGTCCGTGATGCGCATGAAAGCGTACAGCACACACATCTCTCGAAACATTGCTCGCGGCAAAGAATAGAATGCAAAGAAGAAATTACTTCCACTGCCGCGAGCCAGCGTTTCGCAGTGCTGGTACGCGGCATTCAGATTCAAATCACGAGTCGAAGACGATGAAGACAAAAGATTACTGAACCGTCAAAAGAAAGCTATGCTTAGTGAGAAACGCGTCCATCGCAACAACTGTATCGCGGTAATTCGAACCATCTCCTTTACCCTTGTTGAAGAAACCGTGAGCTTCCCCTTCGTAGAGTTTCAGAACACTCTCGCTTCCAACGGTTTCCATTTTTCTTTTGAATTTCTGACCAGTCTCAACAGGGATGAGCTTGTCTTTCGTACCCAGAAACACAATCGCAGGCGGCATCCCTTTGCGGATATTGTGCATCGGGGATATTTCCTGATAGCGATCTTTCACGCGGGAATATCCGTATCCATCTGGTCCGTTGTCGTACACCGGATTGAAGAGAACAAGAGCATTCGGCACGCAGCTAACATCAGTAGGTTCACCTTTGGCATTCAAACCAGGCACAGTCGCGACCGCTGCTGCAACATGACCACCTGCCGATCCTCCTCCGGCGGCGATTTTGTTGGGGTCGATACCAAGCTGCTTTGCGTGAGAGCGAACCCAACGGAGTGCGGACTTTCCATCTTCAACACATTCAAAAGGTGTCGTGTTGTTGCGAGTTTTCACACGATACTCCGCCGAAATCGCGACCATTCCCAAGTCAGCAAGGTGCCGACAATGCGGATAAAACTGAGTCGGCGCTCCGCCGTTCCAACCACCTCCGAAGAAAAAAACAATCGCCGGTCGATCCTTGCCGTCGGAATCTTTCTCGAAAACATGAAGCTGCAATTCAACATCATCAATCGTTTTGTAAGTCACCTTTTTGTCCGGTGAAGGCCGCTTGTCCTGTGCGGATAACGATCCGGTAATCAACCAGATGAGGGTTAAAGTGAGTAGATATCGAGACATTCGAAATTTCCAGCGAAAGTGAAGGTGCATCAGCACTGTGATCATAATCACGCTGGGATTCGTCCGAAAGGCACCCGGTAGGTATCACCTCATTCCCAAGGTCCCCTTGGGAATACAAACTTTCGAAGCTCCGCTTCGCGAATTCGAACTGAAACTTCGATTCGCGCCGACGTTGCTGCCTTCAGTTCAATCGGACTCGAAGCGAGATAGTCAGTACATATCGTTCACTGAAATTATCTCTTTTGCAATGAACGCACAGCGGGTCGCACACGATGAAGTGTGCGGCTAAACTGTGAAATTGAATGTTGAGAACGTATCGCTTGTGCTTCTGAGCATTGTTCTAGAACCGTCATCACTGTTTTTTACACCGTTATCACTTCGTCATGGTCATTACGTTGATTGGTTATCGCGGAACCGGAAAAAGTACGGTCGGAGTGCAACTTGCATCTCGACTGGACTGGGTCTTCGTGGATACCGATCAGGAAATCGAACGCACCGCCGGGAAGTCCATCGCCGAGATTTTTTCAGAAGATGGAGAACCTCGTTTCCGTGACCTGGAACGGGACGAACTCCAGCGGCAACTGAATCGTGAG
>DAOUPA010000091.1 GCA_030626405.1 Planctomicrobium sp. | reverse complement strand
GAAACGACCATGCCGACAACTTCGTCTTCTCCGGAGAGTCTAATCCCCCGGACGCCACGTGAGTTTCTTCCCATCGCACGGGCATCGCTCTCGGCAAAGCGAATCGCCATGCCGGTTGATGTACTGAGTACCAGATTTTCGCCGGGTGAGACTTTGACAACATCGATCAGTCGGTCGTCCTCTTCAAGTTTGATCGCAATGATGCCTCCCTTCATTGGGCGGCTGTATGCGGAGAGAAGAGTTTTCTTGATGTAACCTTTGCGAGTCACCATCAACAGGCTGCGCTGGTCGTCGAATTCGCGGATATCGATACAATCCTGAACGCGTTCACCGTCGGAGAGTCTCAGCAAATTGACAAGTGCCCGCCCCTTGGCAGTCCGTGCTTGAAGTGGCAAGTCGTAGACTTTCTGCCAGTAGACTTTTCCGAAGTTTGTGAAAAAGAGGAGGTAGCTGTGCGTGCTGGAAACGAAGAGGTGTTCGATCGGATCTTCACCGTCGGATTTCGCGCCTTTGATTCCTTTTCCACCACGGTTTTGAGCCTTGTAGGTCGAGAGCGGAGTTCGTTTGACGTATCCGTTTTGCGACAGCGTGACGACCATCGGCTCTTCGGTGATCAGTTCGTCTTTGTCGACATCACCAAGTTCTTCTTCAGAAATTTCCGTACGACGCTTGTTTGGAAATTTCGCTTTGAGTTGGTCCATGTCCTCTCGAATGACCGCGCGAATGTTCGCTTCATCGGAGAGAAGTTGAAGGTATTCGGTAATGACTTCCAGCAGACCGTGATGTTCGCCTTGCAGGTTTTCTCGCTCCAGATTCGCGAGAGAACCGAGTTGCATACTGACAATCGCTTCGGACTGATTCGCCGAGAGCGAGTAGTTTTGATGTTCTCCGTTTTCTTCGACGAACATTTCGAAACCTTGCTCGCCGAGCGCTCGCGCAATCAGTTCCGATGGAACTTCAATTTGCTGCAAGCGGACTTTCGCTTCCGCGCGACTGGGGGAGTTTCGAATCGTCTTGATGACCTCATCGATATCGATCTGGGCAATCAGCAGACCTTCGATGGTATGCTTCCGCTTGCGAGCTTCACTGAGAAGAAACTCGGTACGACGACGAATGACAGTCACGCGATGGCGGATAAATTCTTCGAGAATCTGCTTAATGCTAAGCGTCTGTGGGCGATTGCCAACGAGTGCCAACAGAATGACGGAAACCGTCGATTGCAGCGGCGAGTATTTATAGAGTTGAGCGAGAACGACTTCGCGGTCGGCATCGCGTTTGAGATAGATATGCAGCCGCACCTGCCAACTGGGAGTTTTGCGGTCGGTGTAGTCGACGACTCGTGAGATCCCTTTGATTTTGTCTTCGCGAATCAACGTTTCGAGTTTCGATTTGATGCGGTCGCGCGTGTCGAGGTACGGGATTTCTTTAACGACAATGACTTCCGTGTTTTTCTCGGTCTCGAATTCAGTTTTCGCGCGAAGTGTCAGCGTTGAACGTCCGGTCTGATAGCCTTGTCGAATTCCATAACGACCGCATATCACTCCTCCTGTGGGAAAATCTGGGCCAGGGAGGACATCGATCACTTCATCAATCGTCGCTTCCGGATTATCGATCAAAAGTTGAACAGCCGTTGAAACTTCCCCGAGGTTATGCGGCGGAATACTCGTTGCCATGCCGACGGCAATTCCTTGAGAACCATTCACCAACAGTCCGGGGAATCGTGATGGCAGAACGACTGGCTCTTCGTTTCGCTGGTCGTAGGTCAGGGTGAAGTCAACGGTGTTTTTGTTGAGATCGTCGAGCATTTCTGAAGCCGCAGAGGAAAGGCGGGCTTCCGTATAACGCATGGCTGCTGGACCAAGACCGGCAAGCGAACCAAAGTTCCCCTGTTTGTCGATCAGGATCTCACGCATGACCCAGTCTTGCCCCATACGGACAAGGGTTGGGTAAATCACACTTTCACCGTGTGGGTGATAGTTACCAGACGTATCCCCAGAGATCTTCGCGCACTTCACCCGACCCGATGAAGGACCAAGGTTGAGGTCGTTCATCGCGACGAGAATTCGACGCTGAGCAGGCTTTAAACCATCGCGAACATCCGGCAAAGCACGGCTGACGATCACCGACATCGCGTATTTGAGATAGCTGTCCTGCATCTCATCGCGGATATCGAGCTTTTCAATCCGCCCACCTGCAGGCGTACCCTCTTCCCCATTATTTGGATCGTTGGAATTGGGGTCTTCCGGGGGTGTCAAATCGTTCGACAAGGACGTGAACTCCTACCACTATTAATTCTGATGACCACGACAATGGTGAGTGACTGAAGCATCAGCCTTGCTCACTCTGAATACTCCGGAAGTCATTGTTCTCAAAGGACTTTCGGCGACGCGTGGAGAATGATTCTCGAAAGGCGAATTGTAGTCGATTTCACGCCTGCTCACAATCGACTCTGAGAGAGATAAATCGAATCGCAAGTGTTTTTCACACAAAGACTTAGAGCGAGTCGTCAAATGCTTCAAATCGAACCACATCGAAGCCAGGTAACTCGGCGGAAACTCGGACAGGGAGATCCTCTGCGAAGACCTGCCGAAGCTCCAATTGACTCCCCTCTACTTGAGTTGCAGGTCCGAGTCGAAACGTTCCGCTGAGTAGTCCATCGACTCGTGTTTTATCGGTCGGGAGAGAAGCCCAGTCGCCTTCGTGAGACGATCGCTGACCGAAAATGATTGCATCCTGGTGAACAATTAACGTCTCGGCAGAGACTTCGACATGATCCTTCCAGTCATTCGATACCCCAGTTCCAGTGAAAGCAATCAAAGGAGTTTGCGAGGAGATCGCGAAGATCGAATTGTGTCCCTGAATTGACAGGAGACCGGTACTGGAAATTATATCGAGATGACTCACCGCAATGAGCGGTGCCTCACCTGTGACCGTACACTGATTGAACACGACAGGAACCCGCAGTCCCTCCCGGACACCTCCTTGCAAACGAAGTAACGGTCCGCCTTCGTGTCGATTGACGTTGTCCAGCAGTGCTGTTGTGAGAGAAGTGTTCGCTTCAATGAATGAACGTTGAATCGCGATGATTGTGTCTGTCATCAGGAGTCTTCCTGACCGTTGATCCAACGGTGTGATTGCGCTCCAATTGATCAATGAATTCGTCACTGCCGAGAGGTTTCCCTCATCCAAGACGAGACAGCCGCTCAGCCTGAGTTCTTCAGCAATGAGATGCAGTTTCGGTGGCGGTGTGGATGCTTCGGCACCATTTCGACCAAACTCTAGCGTGACATTCTCAAAAGAGATCTGATTCGCGCTCAGAGAAGTCTCCGACCCGGTGACTATTAGAGTGGGCCTGATTCCTTCGGACCCACGAAGAGTCAATTCCCCTTGGCGAGTGATCGAACTCAATGAGTAAGGACCGGATTGATTGAGAAGTACAACGCCACTGGAGTCTGGAACTGGTAGCTCTAAGAATTTCTGTTCAAGGTCTGGAACAACAACATTTGGAATGACGACAACCGGTTCAAACTCTTGCGGAGAGATGTTTTCGACCGCGGCTTCGGTTTGGTTCAATGTTGGTAAACCGATTTGGTCTCGATTCCAGAAGACAAGCCCCGCGATCAGGGTGAGCATGAGCACCGCCGTGATTTTCATACTCGGCATGATCTGTTGTGATAGTGTTTTTTGTTGTCGTGATGTTCCAAGTTGCCTCGGAGCGGCGGATTCGAATGAGACGAGGAAAGTCTTCAGTCGTTCCTGCGGACGACGGCATCCCGTCTCGAAGATCTCTTGAACATTTGCAAAGTCCATCGGTCTCTTTCGAGCCTGACGATCAGTCATCGACTGAATAAGAAGCGCCAGTTCCGCTGAAGTTTCTGGAGCCAATTCGCGGATACCCAGAATCGGTTTCTGCCGATGCGCGGCGATCTTTTCGAGCGGATCCGCCAACGCATGCGGTGGTCGTCCGGCCAGAAGCTGCCAGAGTAGACAGCCCAGCGCATACATTTCCGTGGCAATGTTCACTTCCACTTTTGACTCAAATCGCTCAGGCGCCAGACCATCGTAGACGTCTCTGGGAAGCTCTGTGTGTACCGTCGGCTGTGGTGAAATCGAGTTCAGCACGTTCGCGTTGAGTAAAGCGACATCGCCCTGCGGTGTCAGCCAGACGTTCGACAGGCGAATGTCCCCGTGTAGTCCGCCGTGTAGCCCGCCATTTAGCCCATTGTGTAATTGCTCACAGAGACCGACCGCCACGGCGCGGACGACTTGTTCTGGAAAACGACCGCGCCGAACGAGTAAACGGTCCAGCGATTCCCCTTGGACCTTGGGACTCAACACGTGGACGACATTTGAACGATCATCGAATAGAAATTCGATAGGTTGGCAATGATTTTTCAGTGAACCGTTCTCACTCGAAACAAGTTTCTCCAACCTGCGTGTCACACTTTGAGCATCAACGGTGTTGACGTCGCATTTGGCGACAATAAATTCTTCATTTGACTCTGGATTGCCCCCGAAGAACAGCGGCATTACAGGATCAAAAGACACTTGATCACAAAGCACAACGTCATTGGCAAGTCGCAAATCCTGCCATTGCTTTTGCTCAAAATACTTGGCCTGAAACGGGGTCAGACGCCCCGTACTCACCAGAGCGTCGATCCAAACGGAATCAAACGTTGGTAGTCCTCGAGAAAGTTGTCGTACACGCGCGCGACAACCTGTCAAATCCCGATCCGTCGCGATTTTCAATGATTGCAATCCATGTCTCAATTCTTCGGAGGCTGGCTCCATTCCTTTTGTCACCTCTCCTGGACGCTGAATCTGGAGTTCGAGTTCGAGTTCAGAAAACACTTAGGAATAGTTCCGAAAAAGTTTCCCGAACTATCAGCCGCTTGGGCGTTAGTCCAGAGTTGTCTACTTCGGGCTCATGGGCCTGCTTCGTGACCCGCTGGCGCTAGCCACGGGCCTGACGAGGCAACGTTTTCTTGCAAAACGCCCGACGCTAGCGCGTTCGGCTCACGGTGAGTGGTTCCAAAACAGATCCAATTGGGCGAGTACCTTGCGGCTGATGCGACAATTGTTTCTTGAATAATCCTGTTCACAGCAGGTTATGGCACAATATGCCGGTGAGAGGCAACATCGATCTGCCACGCATTCAGGTGGTTTGCAGAGACTGGGAAGACTGCGAAGGACTTGCCCATTAAAACAGGATTAGGGGTGCTGCATGTCACTCTGTATCTGATCCTTTTGCCTGTCGATAAGCGACATGGTGGCCCTGATTTCCACACAGGGATGATGAATACCAACAAATTTCAACAGCGCACTTTTTCGCCGAGAAATTTCAGCAACTCAACGAGTGCGTTCTCACGGAATGTTGAACGCGATATCGCCACGGAAGGTGAGATGAATAGACCTGAGAGCAGCTTTACTTGCAATTCGTTGTTATCGCTGATTCGTTTGGGGTGTCAGTCGGCGATTGTGTGCCTACTACTCACCTGCTCGACAGGCTGTTCGATCCTTCATCCCCTGCGAGGTATTCCTGCGACATGCCTTGCGGACGATTTTTCTGGTCCTCGGCGTGGCGGCAAACGTACGATCAACCCTGGTTTGCTTGTACAAACTCCGCCAGACCAGCATCGCGTCGCTGCTGGCGATGTTCTTTCAATCTATATTCCGGGCGTCTTGGGGCGCAAGGATGCTGAAGTCCACCAGTTCGGTATTGAACCACCAATCAACCAGCCGTACACCTCTGATGATCCTCCCACAATTGGGTACCCCATCAGCGTGCGGGGCGATCACACAATCGCCCTGCCACAGATCCCGCCAATTTATGTGCATCAAATGACGTTGAGTGAGGTAGAGCAGGCGATACAACGGGCATATACCGAGAATAATGACATCCTCCGGAAAGAAGAGGCGATGATTCTCGTCAGCCTTCAACGCCCGCGTGTTCATCGCATTCTCATTGTTCGTCAGGAACTCGGGAACGAACTGGCAAGCGGGACCGGTGGTTCCGGAACAATCAACTTGGGAGTCTCCAAACGCGGGACTGCGCGGATAGTCACTCTCGAGGCTTACGAGAATGACGTCCTGCACGCACTTGCAACTGAGGAAGGGGTAGATGGTCTTCCGGGACTCGATGCGGAAAATACAATTTATATCATTCGCCGTCGTTCCAAGTCGTCTCCCACACAGGGTGCCCCCAATCAGATTGCGCCAAATCAAATGCTTCCCGTTCCGATCCAGCAAACTCAATTCCCTAGAGGTCTCGGAACGCAACTCCAGCGACGAACCCAATCTTCAATCCAATTGGTCAGCGCGGCAACCGTCGGGTCACAATCGCAACTCATGACAGCTGACTATCGACTAAATTCAACGGCAGCGCAGAACGGATCAAGTAGAATTCATCGCGTCGGACATTCTTTTGCAAATTCTTTCACTCCAAATCAACAGAGTGCGGTTCCCTATGGTGGATTACAGAACTATCCGCCTCAACAGAATTCAGCATCGCAGCCGATCGGTCATCAATTCCGAACACCTACCCCCACTCATTCGGTCGGACAATATCCTTACCAAGCTCAAGCAACTCCGTTCAGGAAAGTTTCTGCCCAGAATTTACCGCCGCAACAAATGCAGCCTCCTCTGGTTCCAGCAGCGCAATCGCAACTTGTCGGCGACGCACAATGGTCGAGCATGTTGAACAACTTCGATCCGACAATCGATAACCCTGATGTCATTCGAATTCCCATCCGCCTCGCAAAAGGTGAAATGCCGAACATCAACGAAGAGATGATTACACTTCACGATGGCGATATCGTCTTCATCGAATCGAGAGAAACGGATGTCTTCTATGCGGGAGGGCTTCTTGGTGGTGGTCAATATACTCTGCCGCGTGAATACGACTTGGGAGTCATGGAAGCAATTTCCATTGCAGAAGGAGGAAGCAGCAGTAGCGGAAATTCCAGGACAATTGGAGGAGTTTCTGCACTCAATCGAGATGTTTCCGTTAGCGCGAGTCGAGTCATTATTCTTCGCACGCTTCCTAACGGACAGAGAATTACCATCGAAGTCGACCTGCATAAGGCGATGAGATATCAGGAAGAAAACATTCTCGTTCAACCAGGTGATATGCTGCTGCTGCAATACACAGCTGGCGAATCAATAGCAGCATTCACGCAGAGATACCTCTTGGAGGGGGCACTGTTCGGTCTCGCTGCCGCTCAGTTGAACTCTTCAAAATAACCTGTAGTCAAAGGTGAGGTCGGGTCATTGGTGAGACACCCTGCCTCACTTTCGGTGCTTATTCATACTGTTTCCACAACTCGCCAAAAGCATTCTTGAACGTCGTCACGAGATGTGAATCATTCATCACGACGATGTTTTCTTCGTTCTTTTCGGCTGCGGAACGCGTCCAGTTGTAGCTTCCACACAGCAATATGGAATCGTCGAACAACGCAAACTTGTGGTGCATGTGATAGGGTGAGCGGTCAATTCGGACTTCAATCCCAATCTCTGCCAGACGTTCGACATCGGAACCGGTGTCGCTGGATTTGTCGTCGTCTGTGATGATTCTGACTCGAACTCCGCGGTTATGAGTTTCTGCGATGATGTCAGAAATTTTATTGTCCGTGATCGTAAACACGCAGATGTCTGCCGAAGAACGAGACTGCCGAAGCAGCGAACGAATGCGACCGCGACAACGATTCCCAGGACTGAAGTGGGCTTCCGTTGAGACTGTTTTTCCGGCCTCTTGTGCCGGTTTCAGCAACCTCATGACATCTTCCAGCCAATTGACAACAGCACTGCGATCTAGCGTCGATGTGAGCGCTTCACGTGCAAGATCAAATGCCTCATGCCGGTAGACATCCAGTTCCGTTGTAGCAGGTTGAATGTCTCGCAGAACGGCTGACAACGCTTGCCGTTCAGACCGGGATAGTCTTTGATCGTCGAGCGTTTCTTTTAAGATCGCACGAAATTTTTGAGGTGTCATTTTAATTCTGTTGCTTACTTAAAAGTGTCATCTAAGTAAAAGGTCATTGAAGAATTTTCTTAAATAGATACTCAAAGATTACGCGATGATATCCTCAATGACATGCCCGTGGACATCGGTTAAGCGGCGTTCAATCCCGTTGTGGTAGTACGACAAACGTTCGTGGTCGAGTCCCAATAGATGCAGGATCGTGGCGTGGAAGTCGTAGACTGTAGCAACGTTTTCGACCGCTTTGTAACCGAATTCGTCTGTCGCTCCATAGGTAAACGGTGCTTTGACACCTGCTCCGGCAAGCCATGCAGTGAAGCCTTTTGGGTTGTGGTCCCGACCGCTTGCTCCTGCCTGAAAGGTTGGCATACGACCAAACTCTGTACACCAGACGACCAACGTCTCCTTGAGAAGTCCACGTTGTTTCAGGTCTTTCAGCAACGCAGCGACAGGTTGGTCAAGCACCGGTCCATGCTTGGCGTATTGTTTTTCCAGAGCTTTATGTCCATCCCAGTTACTGACTCCTTCACCACCGGTTTGATAGGCACCGTTAAAGAGTTGAACGAACCGGACTCCTTCTTCAACGAGACGACGGGCGAGAATGCAGTTCTTCGCAAACGAAGCTTTGAGAGGGTTCTCCGTGTCATCAGCGCCGTACATTTTGAGTGTCGATTTCGATTCCGTTGTGAGGTCACTCACCTCAGGAACACTCAATTGCATCCGGGCGGCAAGTTCGTAACTGGCAATGCGCGCAGAGAGTTCGCTGTCGCCTGGAAACTGCTGGAGATGCCGCCGATTGAGCTTCTGTAAAAACTCTCGCGTCTGCCGATCAGATGCCGCGTTAATGCCGTCTGGGCGGTCAAGATTACGCAGTGGCTTCGTCGCATTGAAATCTGTCCCTTGATAAGCCGCCGGCAGAAATCCTGGCCCCCAGTTATTGACGCTCGACTGCGGTGTCCCGCGCGGGTCAGGAATCGCCACATAGGCAGGCAGGTCTTGATTTTCAGTCCCCAGTGCCCACGTTGTCCAGGCTCCCATGCTCGGAAAACCGTCCAATGTATATCCGGTCGACATGAAGTTCTCACCCGGACCATGCGTGTTTGTTTTTCCAGTCAGGGAATGAATGAAACACATGTCGTCAGCGAGTTCTCCGAGCATCGGAACCAGTTCCGACACCATTTTTCCGCTCTCGCCGCGCGGCTTGAATTCCCATGGACTCTTCGTGAGGTTTCCCTGGCTCCCTTGGAATGTGACCAAATCCTCAGCACCCGGCAGCGGCTGCCCGTGCCGGTTGATGAGCTCTGGTTTGTAGTCGAATGTATCAAGCTGACTGCACGCACCAGAGCAGAAAATCATCAATACGTTTTTTGCTCTTGCCGGAAAATGAGACTCCCGAGACCCGAACGGCTGCGAACTATCAATGTTTGGGCGAAGCGGCTTCTTTTCGCTAGCCAGCAATCCCTGTTGCTGCAGGATACTTGCCAGTGCGATTCCACCGAGACCGTTGGCAGAATCAATCAGAAGTTGTCGGCGAGTCGGTTGTTGCTTGAACATGATCTTTAGCTCTCAGGTGGCTCAGGTATTCCTGTCTGGATTTTGCATTTCCTTGTTGCCAAACTCCCCTTGGAAACAAGGAGTCATTGATTAAGGAATGAAGACAAACTCATTAGCGTTTAACATGGCGCGTGCGAATTGTTGCCAGTCAGATTGTTCGAGGAATTCAATCGCAGTTTCGATTTCATCTTTTTCTGGAGGGCGAGAAAAACAAAGTTTGTACGCGCGAACAATTTTCTCCTCGGTCGTTTTGGATTCACTTTCAAGGCGCTTCACGAAGAAATCTGCTTGCTGCAAAACAAAGCGGCTATTGAGGAGGTTGAGTGCTTGTAAAGGCGTTGTGGAGCGACTTCTACCTGGAACTACTTGACTGCAATCCGGGCAATCGAACACGCCGAAGACAGCGTCTCTTTCCTGACGGACTTTTGTCATGTAGATCATTCGCCGCCAGTCTGCTGGTCCGAAATCGGTTTTCGGGAAGTAGTGTCGCACATTCTCTGCATCGATTTCGAACGCACTGAAACCGACTCCGCCCATTTCAAGATCGATCTGACCAGTCACGGTCAGGATGCTATCGCGAATCCCTTCCGCTTCAAGTCGTCTGCCAGGGAACCTCCAGAGCAGCCGCGAAGCGGCGTCAACAGCCATTGCCTCGGACCGCGGACGGCTCTCCTGTTGCCAGGTGTTCGAAGTTAAAATTAATTTCTGAATGTGCTTGACGGACCAGCCACTGTCTATGAATTCTGCAGCTAGCCAGTCGAGCAATCCAGGATGTGTCGGCAGCGTCCCGTTTGCACCGAAATCACTAGGCGTGTCGACGAGACCGGTTCCGAAGTGATGTTGCCACAAACGATTCACCATGACCCTTGCCGTGAGCGAATTGTCGCGATTCGCTATCCAGTGAGCAACTGCCAACCGCCGGTCTCGTTCTGGAGCATTCGCAGGCAGAGCTAAATCGGTCAAAGCTTTAATCGCTGCCGGAACAACTTCTTCGCGCGGTGCGCTTGGTTCCCCACGATACAAACGATGCGTCGGCCCCGGTTGATGAAATGTCCCTGCATAAACTTTCGGTGCCTCTGCCAGCTTACTTCGGCGAGCTTGAAGCGTATTGAGATCGTCAAGCCACGCACGTCCACGCTTGGCGATTTCTGGCGAGACACCATCAAACTGATACGTCGGCTTCGTTTGTTTTCCAGATTTGTAGGGGAGCCGATCTTTGCTTGAGGCAATCACTTGCCAAGTTGATTCATCCAGAGAAACTGCGATTTTATATTCGGTGGCGAGACGATCTGAGTAACGCCCATCACGATCTCTAGCCCACTCGATGCGGTCAATTATTTGGATGCCGTCAATCTCAATTTGTACCCAACCGGTACCTGATTCATTTGAAATCCAGCTATGTGAATTCCCGTACTTTCCATCGTTAAGGTGTTCGAGTTTGTGAATCTCATAGCCGGGTAGGTTGCTCGAGCTTGACGCTTTTCCACCGAGACTGGCAAGCGCCACGTTCCTGCCGTTCGCGAAGATTTCAAGTTCATCGAGGCACGGTTGCGAACTTGACGTTTTAGAAATCGTGAAGCGGATATACTTCGCATCAACCGGATCGAAGAGCTCAACGTTACTCGTAGCGGTGACCGCAGGCCGTGTTCCTGGTGGAGATTTCTCCGGAATGAACTGCGCCAGTTTTTGTTCCAGGGAGAAGATTTGTTTGTCGACTTCGACCAGCTTTCGTTTTTGCTCGACAGGAATCGGTAGAGAACGATCCGCGTGATCGACGCCAGCGAAGACTGCCTGCAATGAGTAGTAGTCGGTTTGGGTAATCGGATCGAACTTATGATTGTGGCAACGGGCGCAACCGAGTGTCAGCCCCAGAAATGCCGTCCCTGTGGTGTTGATCATGTCGGCAAGTTCATCCTGCCGCTGAATCAAACGGAATGCAGGGTCTTGTCCTTTCACCAAATCGTAAGGTCCGGCAACTAAAAAACCGGTGCCGATCTCCTCGCCAACGGCATCGCCAGCGATCTGCTGGATGATGAACTTGTCGTAAGGTTTGTCTGAGTTAAATGAGTTGATGACCCAGTCGCGATAACGCCAGGCATGTGGCCGCTCTCGATTAGTTTCGAAGCCATGCGTCTCACCAAAACGGACAAGATCGAGCCAGTGAGTCGCCCAGCGTTCGCCGTACTGCGGTTGTTTCAGGACATCATCGACAAGTGCTTCCCACGCATCAGGGTGTTGATTGGACAGGTAGCTATCGACCTGCTCTGGTGTGGGTGGCAAGCCATGCATGACTAGATACAGTCGCCGAATGAGAGATCTCTTGGAGGCCCGCTTAGAGTTCTTTAATTTGTTCTCAGTTAACTTCGTAGCGATAAACGCGTCAATGGGATTCGTCACTCCGACATCAGGAACCTCCGGACGCACCAAAGGTTGCAGCGACCAGTGGTCAATTTTCTGCGATGCCAACTTTGTCTCAACTGGTTTCCAGCGAGTGGTATCATCAACCCATGACCGTAGAATCTGAACCTGTTTCTCACTGAGTGGAGATTCATCCGGTGGCATTCTGGCATCGGAATCTTCAGTCGTGATACGCTCGATCAGATAACTCAGACTGCTTTTGCCGGGAACGATCAATCTTTCTCCAGAGTCGCCACCACGTAACGCACTCAATTCAGAATCAAGCCGCAGTTGCGACTCTGCCTCATCAGGCCCATGGCAGTCGATGCAATGCTCTTGAAGAATCGGCAGCACGTCTCTCTGGAAGTCTACGTCCTCGCATCTCGCCACTGATGCAAACGTCAACAGCATGGCGACCACCAAATTGATCTTCTGAATTAATATTCTGTTCACCCCAACCTTCTCCAGATGAAGTCGGCGTCCAGCCATAACACTCATTCCAATTTGATCTTGTTCGTTTCTCATGTCGTCAAGTGTACTGGAGAATAACGGAAATGGCGATCCGAAATGAAATCAGCTACTGATTGTGCGTTCACAAAATCGAAATTTCATGGTTGTCTCAGAGTTCATCTTCCAACGGGTTGCATCCCTGCGCGATCTTTGAAACAGTTATGGTTCACAAAATCGTCTTTTGCTGGAACTCTGCCATGCGCTACTGGATTGTTTTCACGCTTCTTCCAATGTTGTTGGTCTCAATTCTCTCCGCAGCAGAAAAACCAAACATCGTCCTCATTATGTGTGATGACATGGGGTTCTCAGACATCGGCTGCTACGGCGGCGAAATTCGTACGCCCAACATCAATCGACTGGCGTATGAAGGGATGCGGTTCACGCAGTTCTATAACAACGCAAAATGCACGACGACCAGAGCCTCACTGATCACCGGACTCTATCCCCGCCGCAAGGGAAGTCTGCTCAAGGAGAACATGGTCACGATCCCCGAAGTCCTCAATCAGGCCGGGTACTACAGCATTCTCAGTGGGAAATGGCACCTGGGGAGTTCTTCCCCGAACCGACCGTCGGACCGTGGCTTTGATAATTATTACGGTCTGCTCGATGGCTGTTGCAATTTCCACGATCCATCGCTGCCTGATCCAAAATTCAAAGGGGGACGTGTACGCTGGTTCGGTGAAGATGACAAACGAATCACGGAATTTCCGGAAGACTTCTACACAACCGACGCCTTTTCCGACTACGCCTGTCAGGCCATCGACAAAGCCGTGAGTGAAAAGAAACCTTTCTTTGTCCACGTCTGCTACACCGCTCCACACTATCCACTGCACGCCAAAGCGAAGGACGTCGCGATCTATCGCAATCAATACAAAATGGGATGGGAGAAACTGCGGCAAACTCGCTACGAACGGCAAGTGAAGATGGGGCTGATCGATCCGACTTGGAAACTTCCCGGACCTGACCAGGAAGTAAAAGATTGGGAAACGTTTCCCGATCAGGATTATCAAGACCACCTCATGGCAACCTACGCCGCGATGATCGAATCGATGGATCGTGGCATCGGGCAGATTGTGAACAAGATCGATGGTCATGGCATCGCGGAAAACACGGTCGTCATTTTCCTCTCCGACAATGGAGGCTGCGCGGAACTGCCCGGCGGAGTCGATGTGAATCGCACTCCAGGAGTGAAAGAGTTCTACACCACCTGTGGTCCCGGTTGGGCATATGCTCAGAACACACCGTTCCGGCGTTTCAAACAATGGGTTCACGAAGGGGGCATCTCGACACCACTGATCGTTCGCTGGCCGAGAACTGTTCCATCAAAATCAATGTGCCGTGAGGTCGGGCACATCATCGATTTCCTGCCGACTTTCGCAGACCTGGCAGGTGTTGATGTACCAAAGGAACGCAACGGCAAAGCGATTCTCCCCATTGAAGGGCTTTCACTACGTCCGCTGTTTGAAGGTAAGACCCGCGCGGGGCACGACACTCTCTACTGGGAATGGTCCGGCAACAGAGCCATCCGTCAGGGAGATATGAAACTCTGCTGGGACAAGAAAGTGAAAACGTGGGAACTGTACGACATCGTCAAAGACCGCACCGAAATGAACGACATTTCTACCGCTCATCCACAGAAAGTTAAGGAACTCTCCGAACAATGGTTCGCCTGGGCGAAAGAAACCGGCTTGAAAGCGAAGAAGTAGGGGAGGGGACCAGGGTTGAGTGGCAAGTGACCAGGGTGAAAAAATGAGACACGACATACTCCAATGGGACTGATTGAATTTCACATATTGAACATGACTTTCACTCCCCCTCTCCCCCTCTTTCCCTCTTCCCTTCAGTCGTCCACGAAAGAACCTTCTTAATCACAATCGGCAACAGTCCCAGAATCACAAAGGCGCTCAGTAGCTGCGGGCTGATGATGCCGCTCGCTCCTTTAGTGGCAAGTGTTTGCAGGTCAGGTACGCTCGTGCCTGCGTAGACATACGCTGCTGTGCCGGGAATCATTCCGACTTGACTGACCCACCAGAATGTCGTGACTCGCAGAGGAGTCAATCCCATGACCACGTTGATCACAAAGAACGGAACGATCGGAATCAGTCGTAATGTGAAGAGATAGAAAGCGCCTTCGCGCTGGAGCGCTTCGTTGAATTTGGCGAGTCGATCACCAAAGCGATTTTGAATCGCATCGCGCATCAGGTGTCGGCTGAGCAGAAACGCCACCGTAGCTCCTGCCGTCGATCCAAAGCTGACGATGAGCATGGCACTCCAGAATCCAAAGAGCCATCCAATAATGAGCGTCATCCCTGTCGCCCCCGGCAGCGAGAGTCCAGCGACAACAACGTAAACCAAAAAGGCGACCCCATAAACCATTACTGGGTGTTCACCCTGAAAATGCCTGAACTCCGTTTCACGCTCGGCTAACGAAGCAAGTGAAAGCTGATCCCCAAATTTCCAAATCGTGAAGCCGACCGCTCCAACAATCGCAATCAGTAACACCACTCGGATCTTGCCCCCGAAACCGGGACTCTTCTCCACATCTTCTTGAAGTTCAACTTCCTCCGCCCCTGGCTGCGACGATAATTCTTCTGGCATGGCTCATCCAAAATCTGTTCAAATCGAATCTCTGACACACACTTTAGGTATTTTTGCGAAGGTAGTCTTATGAGTCTGTGAACATCCGCACACATTGGTCTGGAATCTTATCTCAGCAAAAGAAACGACGCATTGTAATGGCGGGCTGGACGTTCATCAGGCCAAACTTATTCAGCACAAAACAGTGGCTTGCCCAGTTTGACCACTACCCGCAATTTGCCGTCAGTCACGTTTGTGCGGAGTTGACACATCAACTCTATTGCATCTGGTGTGCGTTTCACCATTTGGATTGTGAGGATTAGGCAAAGTATTCCGACTGGCTAGTCGATGAAAATGATAGGGCAACCCATAAAAACACGCGTCAAGAAGGCTCATGCAACGGTCTCATTTCCTCAATTCAATGATCTGCGTTCTCAGTGTGGTGGCATTGTGTCTTTCGGGGTGCATGTTGGGGCCGAGCAGCTTGCGGCATAGTCGGACGAATTACAATCGGGCCGTGCAGAAAACGGCACGTGAAGAATTGCTGCTGAATCTCGTGCGAATGCGGTACGACCAGTCGGTTGAGTTTATGCGAATTCCCAGCATTACTGGGCAGTACAGCTATGACGTAGACCTTGCAGGAACCTGGAAAGACGGGAACGCGAATTTTCCATCGTTTCTGGGTTTGGGGATGCAATCGAAACCAACGATTGTCTACGCCCCGGAGCAAGAACAAGAGTTCAATCGTCGACTGCTTTCACCGATTCAGTCTGAAACGATCGAGCTCTTGGCTTCGAAAGGTTGGCGAATCGATCGCGTTTTAATGTTAACCGTACACAACATTAACGATGTGGAGAACGCGATCTCAGCAGGTGGACCAACTCCCCGATACAAGCCGGTCTTTGAAGAGTTTCATTACTTCACTGAAATGATGCGGGCCTTACAAATTGATGATCATTCATTTGAATTCGCCTATAAAAAAATCGTGACTGATGAGGCGGTCCAAGTTGGCGATCCAATTCCAATCGAGCAAATTGATGGAGAAGCTCAAATCCTTGCAATTGAAAAAGGGTATCGCTTTCGCATTTCCGAAGACCAGAAGATGGCTACTCTTTGGCGAAACGAAAAAAAGTCACCGGATAAGATTCTGCGATTCGCGAAGTACGCGCATGAGAGTTTTGAAGTGCAGGAAATCTGTAACACTCTTGAGTTGGATCCGGAACTCAAAGAGTTTCAGATGAATCGTGATTCGGATGGTCAACTCGCTCGTCCGCACAGCCGGAGAACAGCGAATGCCGACCTTCCTCTGCGGCAAGAATTGATTGTCAGCACGCGGTCTCTCAAGGAAATCATGTATTTCCTCTCACAATCAGTTGAAGTTCCTTGTCCTCATGTAGAAAAAGGGATCGTCCGGCAAACAATTGACCCAGCAACAAACTGTCCGTTTGACTGGCAGGAAATTTTCCATGATTTGTTTCGAGTGCAAACAAGCAAGATTCGACCCCGTGGTGCGGCGGTTTCGATTAAGCACAACGGGCATTGGTTTTACATCGATGAAAGCGACATCGACTCGAAGCGAACGTTCAATCTGCTGCTGGAACTGTTCAATCTGGAAATTCGAGCTGGTGGTGGTGCCCAGATCCCGTTGTTGACGATATGAAACAACCGGCAGCGGCGGCGCGATAGCGCCGCCGCTTGAGCCGGCTATTAGAAGTACCTGATTAACAACCAGTTACTTGTCACCCGCGCCTTTGGTGATTGAGTCCATGACATGGTCAAGGCTGAAAGTGCCGGGTCTTTGCCTTGGAGGGAACTCTTTAAAACTCTGAAGCCATTCGCCGACATAACCAGCCGCTGGCGCGATCGCGAACATATGTTCCGCCCACCACATTCCGTAGCCGATGCTTTCATGCTGGGCGCGCTCGAATGGATCCATGCGTAGGTTCACCAACATCGGGGCTCGTAGCACTTCGAACGGTTTGATCCACACATCTATACCTTCCGCATTCTGTTGCAGGAATGTGGCTTTCCAATTGTTAAAACGCAAAGCCGCGACATTTCCATCGTCAGTCCAGTAGAGGAACTCGTGACGTGGCCACGCAGCTTTTCCCTTGAGAGCGGGTAGTAGATTGTAAGCATCAAGGTGGACCTTATAGGTCATGTCGCCGACCTTCCTGCCTTTCAGCAAATCTTCTTTGACCGTGGAATCACCAGCCGCTGCGAGTAAAGTTGGGAGCATATCCTCGTGTGCACCAATTTCGTTAATGACAGTCCCGGGCTTAATGACACCGGGCCAGCGAATCATCGTCGGCACACGGAAACCACCTTCCCATTGTGTTGCCTTCTCGCCACGGAACATTGTCGTTCCGCCATCGGGCCAAGTGAATACTTCCGCCCCGTTGTCGGTGGAATACATCACGATTGTGTTTTCATCGATACCGAGCTCTTCGAGCTTGTCGAGCAACTGACCCACCATCCCATCGTGTTCGACCATCCCGTCGGCGTAGACTCCGAGACCTGTCTTGCCCTTGGATTCGGGCTTGAGGTGTGTGAAGACATGCATGCGAGTGCTGTTCCACCAGAGGAAGAACGGCTTGTCGGCCTTCTTGGCGCGATCCATGAAGTCCAAGGCCCTGTCGGTCACTTCTTCGTCGACAGTCTCCATCCGTTTCTTGGTGAGAGGGCCTGTATCTTCAATTTTCCCATCCACGGTGCTGTGAATGACACCTCGCGGGCCGTACTTTTTCTTAAACGCCGGGTCTTTCGGGTAGTCTGG
>DAOUPA010000561.1 GCA_030626405.1 Planctomicrobium sp. | reverse complement strand
GGCATTGCTCCGCATTGTGTATTCCAACAGGACGGGTCCCGCCGAACTTCTGTCAGGGATTTCGTTCATTTGATCAGCGCTTAACCCGCACTTCACACTCAGACCTGCTCGAAGCCCATTTCGTGCCGAATATGGTTGGCATTCTGAGCGTCCGTGAGCTGCTCGACCAGTTTCAATGCAACATCAATCGCGGTCGCCGGGGACGTCGATGTCGTGATATTCCCATCAATGACGATTGGAGCGTCCACAACGATCGCGCCCATTTCCCCAAGTTGATGCCTCCGCTTACCGCCAGAGAGATGATAGGTTGTTGCTCTGCGATCGGCCAGGATTCCACTTTTTGCGATCGGCAAGGCTCCGACACAAATTGACGCTATCGGCTTCTGGCGCCTGTTGAACTCCCGCAGCGTATCCATAACAGGTCTGGAAAATGCTTCCTCGAAGAACCCTTCTGTTTCGAAGCCGCCCGGCAAAGCAACCGCGTCGAATTCACCGACGACGACGTCTGACAAAACAACGTCAGGGATGATCTTGAATGTTCCAAAGGTGCACTGCACCTCGGAAGAGACACCTGCTGTGACCACCTCAATCGGTTCGTTGCCACAATCATTCGCCCAGCCCAATACGTCGATAAAGGCCGCCCCTTCCAAAAGTTCGAACGCGTTTGGGAGAATCACAAGCACACGCTTCATTTCATGCCTCCTGTTGGCCTACCGTGAAGATCAATGGCCAAAACCGCCGAGCCGTTCGGGTCATTTGGAGTATTTGATCAGGCCTCAAAAAGATTGTAAATAGACAGTGAGGGTCCTGCGTCGAGTCAATTTGGACGACCGCGATGGTCGCGAGCATCTTCGAGACCAGAAGTTCGTGAAGTAGGGCCCGTAATAGGCGTGATGGATGGGAAAACCGAGGTGGCCGACCATAGCGCCCGCACGATATTCAGGGTCATTGCTGTGGGGCTCCTCAATTTGTGTTGGTTGCTATTGAGACGCACAGAGCAGTCGTCCCAGAATCTGCAAATAAACCCATACGTGCATCGTACCGATAGACGAGAAAAGCTCCAGAAAACATTGCCCGAGTTCAACGGCGGCGTGAGCCGTCCGCTGTAGCGCCTTGATCGGCGGCGCTCACTGCCAGCGTGTACTGAGCCAGCCAGAAGTACTCCAGGGTGGTAAAGGAGCAATCTTCAGCGACTGCGTCTATTCGCCGCTTGAACTCATCTTCATTGGGAAAGTTCTTCACGATCTCGTACTTGGAGCCATCACCGAGCTTCCGTGTCTGATAGCTGTTGCCCTCGTTGTCAGTCCGACTGATCGGTGTGCTGCTGCCTTCGACATATCGATTATCCAGTACGACGACGGTGGCCCCCTTCGCCAGTTTAGAGTGCAGAACCCTCAAGAAATTATCAATCTGGACGTTCGGAATGTGAGACCACCAGAAACAAACCAGGCCGGCAGAGAATGGTCCATCGACCCCATCCAAAGAATAGGCGTCTGCCTTGACGAAGGTAACGGGACAGTCCCCGAATTCTTTCTCTCGTGCAATATCGAGAACTTCCTCACTGTAATCCGTCGCCACGATGGATGTGGCAGATCGGCTGGCACACTGAGTCCAGTAGCCTGTACCGCATGCAATTTCTAAGAGGTCGAGTCCTCCAAACATCCCCGCGAGCGTGGTTCGGAGTTGCTCCAGGTCATTCTGTCGCTCCGGCTTATCGTAAATGCGCTCATATTCAGCGCTGCGCTTCGCATAGTAGTCAATCGTTTCTGCCTTGGTCATTTCGTGATGTCCGCCGATCGGTTTTCGCGAAGAGAAAAACTGGAAAAATATTTGCTCCGTGAATTGTATTCCAACAATTTGGGTTCGGCTGCATGGTTTTGTGAGGCAGGTGCTTTTTTGAAAAGCCTGAGCCCGACCATTGCGGAACCCACCGTTGATCCCATCCTCCCGTGCTTCAGGTGATCTCGCGGTAATTTTAGCGAGTCGTTCTTAAGCAGCCTTCTTCGCTACGATGAAAACTGCTTTGCCTTTGCTCGGTTGCCATTGGTAGTCAATCTCAAAACCGGCGTTTGTTAGACTGCTTTCCAACTCTTTCGTGGTGAAGACCTTGAGCAACGGCATCAAACCCAAGAACTTGCCGATCGGAGAGATATATTTGAAGAACCTCATCGAATCTCCAAGGCATGTCGTACTCGTAACGAAGATTCCACTCGGTTTGAGCATTTTATGGACCTTGGCGATCACCTCTTCCTTGTTTTCCAGCAAGTGTAAGATACTGAGCCCCAACACTGCATCCAGGGTTTGATCTCGCACGTTGAGTTCATCGATGGTCGATCGTTCAAAAACAACATTCTCGACATTCTCTGCATCGGCTTTGCCTTGGGCGATCTCAATCATCTTCGATGAGAGATCAATTGCTTGAATGTGTTTTACATACGGCGCATGGGTAATGGCGGTCGACCCTGTCCCGCAGCCAATCTCCAACACCACCATATCCGGATCGAAGTACTGCCGTGTGACTTTCAGTTTCTTCTGGTAAGCCGCTTCGTCGGCGACGGGTTTCTTCGAATAGCTTTCTGCAATCTTGTCCAAGTAGTTGGTTGACTGATCCATCATCATCCTTTGCATAGTTGATTGATATTCGGGTCATTGTCGGGATGAGTTCGACCGATCTCGCGCGCCGAATACCAATGCGTAAGGAAAGGTCATATCGAAGAGCTGTGCACGCTTTTACGTTATGGCGGACTCGTCGTTATTTGGGGTGACAAGGTCCCATCCGACAAACAGCCATCCGCACACGTTGAGGATTACAACAGCTGCACCTGAAACAACGAAGGTGAAGACTGAGGCGGCAACGACTCCCCAGCGTTCAAACGTGAACGGAATTCCCAGGCCGACTAATGCCGCCAAAACGACCGCTCCAAAGATCAGAAGAAGCCACACTGATTTCTTTCGCTGCAATTCAACATCGCAGTCGGAACATTGCGAAATCTTGAAGGGCTCAGCGTGTCTGAGAAACCTCGCGTAAGGCATGACAGGTTTTCCACAATTCGGGCAGAGTGTTCCATAAAACATAGGATCTCCCTCCTTCTCCAGAACCATTCTGACTTTCGTCTAACGGCTACCATCAGATCATGCGAAGCATGAAGGTCACGCCCTGGCAGCCTCGCGTTTATGCAACCTATGCCATCCAATTCCCCAAATTGCCCGGAAACTGCGCTCCAGGAACAACCTTTCAAATATGGGTGACAGGAAGAAGAGGCACCGAACACTGATTTGTTCGTAACCCTCGACCATGACTCCATCAGCGGTCTCGTGAAACCGCACCTCTCCTTTGCCGCGCCAGAATCCCCGGAAGACCCACCGGACCATCACGTTTGATTCCTGCGCCGTGTTCCTTGCCACGAGTGGGAAGGGAAAGTGCTTTATGGCGATCTCGAACCAGCCACCGCCAAGGTCCCTGGATTCCCCGGCCAAACCGTAAAGACGAGTCCAATCCGCTGGACTCTGGAAATAGGAGTACACCTCACTAACAGGCAGTTTAAACCTCTCACTAAACCTAATGATCATGATCGCCTTCCACTTCCATCAGAGATGGATCGTATTGAATCGAGTCCGATTATACCCTCTAACGCTATTGAGCTCAGCGGATGGGGCGTTCTGGCCGTAGGCCAGACGGGGCGAATACATTGCTGACGGCGCCGCGTCGGCATGCGATGTCCTTGCCGCGAGCCCCGGTCCGCTTCAACGAATTGTTAGGCTCCTAAGTCATTCGGCTACCATGTTTGAGGCGGACAGGCCGCTGAAACCACCAGTGGTCTTGTGAGCTACCAGCGCCATCGAAACGCCTCTATGAGTGAGTAGAGGCCGATACCGGCAAGCGCGAAGGACGATGCAAGCAAAAGAAAACGCCTGCCGAGCGGGGCCAACATGCCAAGTAAGTTACCGAGTCGCAGCACGAAAACTCCTCGATTCCTGCTTGCTGCCTCACGCCGACATTAACCGGCGCTCAACCCGCGGGGTGAGCGTCCGGTTCGATGTTTTGTGAGGCGTTGCGATGAACCGGTGAATAGCAATATAGACGCTTTCTTGCAGGACAGTTTCTGGACCCGATCGCACGCGCCGAACGGTCAAGATGGCAGAGTTTCTTTGCGTAATTGGCTGAAGGGGCCTCGGTTGCACGAGGCGTTTCGGGGCTACCGTCCGCTGGTTTTCGATGAGT
>DAOUPA010000555.1 GCA_030626405.1 Planctomicrobium sp. | reverse complement strand
ATCGGGACCATGGGGATTTCCCGGGACATCACACACCAACATGAGATCGCCGAGCAACTCGAACACGAAAGAGACCGCCTGCGCACCCTGATCGACCACTTACCCGACTTTGTTTTTATCAAGGACAAAGACGGCCGATTTTTAACGGTGAATCGCGCTTTAGTTCAGGTCTATGGATGCCTAACAGAAAAGGAACTACTGGGCAAAAACGATTTTGACTTTTCACCTGCTGAATTGGCGCAAGCGTATCGTGATGATGACTTAGATGTCATGCAAACGCGACAACCTCTCATTAATCGCGAAGAGGAAAACCTGCTTGCAGACGGTTCTCGAAAATGGCTCCTCACAACAAAAGTCGCCCTCACAAATAGCGATAACGAGGTCATCGGGCTCGTTGGAATCGCGCGCGATATCTCGAATCGAAAAGAAGCAGAGCAAGAATTGAAGTCTGCAAAGGAAGCGGCAGAAGTCGCGAACCTCGCGAAGAGTGAATTCCTCGCGAACATGAGTCACGAAATCCGGACTCCGATGAACGCAATCATTGGCATGTCCGAACTCGTTCTGGACACGAAACTCACACCGCAGCAAACGGACTACCTGGAGACTGTTCTCGACTCAGCCGAGTCTCTGTTAGGAATTATCAACGATATTCTTGACTTTTCGAAAATCGAATCGGGCCACTTTGAACTCGAATGCTACCCAATTGATCTCCGCGAATGGCTGGGAGATTCTATTAAGCCGTTGGCGATTAGGGCTCACTCGAAGAAGCTTGAACTTGCATGCCACATCTCACCAGAAGTGCCTCCTTACGTAAAAGGAGATGGCCTTCGTCTGCGGCAGGTGATCGTCAACTTGCTCGGGAACGCCATTAAATTCACAGAGCAAGGTGAAGTCGTACTCGATGTTTCAATCCAGGAAGAGCAAAAGGGGCGTCTCACGCTTCACTTCAAGGTCTCTGACACAGGTGTCGGCATGACGGCAGGGACTCAAGAGCGAGTCTTCAATGCGTTTGAACAGGCCGACATGTCAACGACAAGAAATTTTGGTGGGACAGGTCTCGGACTGACGATTTCCGCCAAGCTTGTGCAATTAATGGATGGGGAAATCTGGATTAAGAGTGAACCTGGCGTCGGTAGCACATTCCACTTTACCGCCGATTTTAAATACGCCTCAGAGTCGGAAATCCCGAATTCGCTCAGAGAGTCCCCAACGCTAGAAGGTTTGAACGTTCTGATCGTGGATGATAACGCGACGAACCGTTTGATCCTGACGGAGATGTGTACGAATTGGCGAATGAATCCAATAGCTGTCGAAAGTGCTCCTTCAGCTGTGGAAAGGTTGAACCAAGCTTTTGACAAGGGAGATCCCTTTGAACTTGTGATCACTGACGCCAGCATGCCGGATGTGGACGGCTTTACGCTTGCGAAAGAAATTCAGGAGAATAAGCGTATTGGAAGTACGGTCGTGATGATGTTGACTTCATTAGATCGTACCGAAGACATTCGCCGCTGCGAAGAACTATCCGTTTCATCTTACCTAACGAAACCGATTAAACAGTCTGACCTCTTTGATGCAATTATCGCAGCGATCAACATCGATTTGAGTAGTCTTGTCTCAAGTGAAAGTTCGTTGGGTGATTCGATTTCCATAACTCGTCCGCTCAAAATCCTGCTCGCCGAAGATAGTCTGGCGAATCAAAAGCTGGCGGTCGGTCTGCTTTCGAAGTGGAACCATCTAGTCACGGTCGCGAACAATGGTCGAGAAGCCGTAGACGCCGTACAAACGAGTACTTTCGATATCGTCCTGATGGATGTTCAAATGCCAGAGCTTGACGGACTTGGGGCAACTCAGGAAATCCGTGAACTACAATCTCAACAGCAAATTCCAGAATTTCCGATCGTCGCCATGACTGCCCATGCAATGAAAGGGGATCGCGAACGATGCCTCGAAGCAGGCATGGATGAATACGTTTCCAAGCCGGTTCGACCGCAAGAACTCGCAAGAATCATTGCAAAGTTCTTCGAGGTTGTTTCACCTTCAAATTTACCAGACCCATCAAACATCAATCCTCAACCAGAAACGGAGGCCCCCGTGGACGAATTCTTTAGTTGGCAAGCTCTCCTCAAAAATGCACACAATGACGAAGAACTAGCCCGCGATGTCGCAGATGCGTTTCTTGAGGAAACACCGAATATCTACCAGCAACTTGAACAGGCAATTCAGGATCAAGATGCAACACTGGCAAACCGCTACGCTCACACCATCAAAGGGAGCCTGAGAACCCTCGGCGCCCCCAGCAGTGAAGTCGCCGCACGTCTGGAAGTTGCGACACATGAAGAAAATTGGGAACAATCCCAAATCGAGTATGCAACACTCGGGGAGAGTTTTCCACAAGTCGTAGAGGCTGTGCAACACAAATTGAGTTCTTGAAATCTCGGCACAGTGAAGTAGGGTGGGTGAAGCCTGATCAATGGTGGATTACGTATGCGAACAGAACTGTGAATCAACCTTCACTTAATTTCCACCTCTAACTTGCGCAACCCACCAACTCCGAAGCACGCATACTTCACCCACCCTACCGTGTCTGCCCTTGTCCTGTTTGAGAGAAGATTCGTGTGCCACGGCTCTGCGAGCCGTGTTGATTCGAATCGGACGCGATCTCTGCATCACACGGCTCACGGAGCCGTGGCACACACAATGTTGAACCACCCAGCAGAGGACACTTACCTTGGATTTGAAACACTGTGAGAAATGCAACAATCTTGATCGCGGGCACGATAATTCCATAGTTCGCCTTTCGGTATTGTAGCATGCACTCTATTCTCCGGTAACTATCGACCAACGTCGTACCTCACCGCGTATCGTCGGAGATACTGCACGGATGCCAAGACGGAGCTTTTTATGATTCGCGGAGCGTTGAAAAATCCTTATCTTGTGATCGTCATTGCGATCGCGGTGACTGTGGTTGGTGTCACTTCTTTCACGAAGTTGCCTGCCGACCTGCTGCCGATTTTCAAAGTCCCGGCGGTGCAGATCGTGACGTTCTATCCGGGCATGCCTCCGGAAGTGATGGAACGGGACATCATGAGTCGACTCGAACGCTGGACCGGGCAGTCAGTCGGCATCGAGCATCAGGAAGCCAAAGCGATGCTTGGTGTTTCCGTCGTGAAAGACTTCTTCCGGGAAGACATCTCGATGGACACCGCGATGAGTCAAGTGACCAGCTACGCGGTCAGCGATATGTTCTATCTTCCACCGGGAACAATCCCGCCGATGATCATGCCGTTCGACCCGACGGCGTCGGTGCCGCTTTGCCTAGTCTCTGTTTCCAGTCCGGAAATGAACGAAAAAGAACTCTACGACATCGCGTATTACGATTTGCGAAATCAGTTACAGGCGATTCAGGGAGTCATTGCACCGGCGGTTTATGGTGGCAAGCTGAAACGTATCTTGGCCTATGTCGACCGAGACAAACTCGCTGTACGTGGACTTTCTTTGATGGATGTTCAGAAAGCTTTGATGCGGGAGAACGTGCTGATCCCCGCTGGCAATGCCAAGATGGGCGACATCGATTTCCAGATCTTCACGAACGCCTTGCCAGACACTGTTGAGAAGTTGAATTTGACTCCGATCAAAGTTGTTGATGGTCAGACGATGCTGATGCGCGACGTTGGCGAAGTTCGCGATGCTGGACAAATTCAATCTAACATCGTTCGCACAAACGGCTCGCGACAGGTTTATATTCCGATCTACCGACAACCGGGCGCCAACACGATTGAGATTGTGAATACGATCAAACAGCGTTTGGGAAGAATTTCGTCTCGTCTCAAAGAAATGCGATCCGACGAACCAAAGATGCAAAGTTTGGTTCTCTCCGTTGTCATGGATCAATCCATCGGAGTTCGCAAGAGCATTCAAGGTTTACAGACCGAAGGAATGCTGGGAGCACTCATGGCTGGACTGGTCGTGATTGTGTTCCTGAGGAACATTCGTTTAACGCTCATCATCCTGCTCGCGATACCACTTTCTGTCCTGGCAGCGTTTATTGGCCTGTTCTACACCGGCGACACTCTGAATGCCATGACCTTGGGAGGGCTGGCTCTTGCGGTCGGGATTTTGATCGACCAGTCAATCGTTGTTCTCGAAAATGTGGTGCGGCATGCGCGCATGGGAAAACTGCCGATGGACGCGGCGGTCGATGGAACGCGCGAAGTGGCGATGCCGATTCTGGTGGCGACGATCACCTTTTGCGTTGTGTTCTATCCCATCACGTTCCTGACTGGTGTCCCAAAGTTCCTGTTTGCACCACT
>DAOUPA010000213.1 GCA_030626405.1 Planctomicrobium sp. | reverse complement strand
TTGACAACAAACTTTTCAGGACCAACTTCGCAAAGATCAATTTCGTAGAATTGGGCGTTCTCTCCCTGGATCAACTGAAGTCGCTCTTGCCGTATCAACTTCATGCTCGCGTGACTCCAGGATCAAGAGAAATGAACACGTCCCTGACGATTTATAGCTGTAATCGTTGGGGCGATTCAAGTAGCTGAGAAAATTTTTCCAAGGCTGTGCCTTAATCGAATTTGATCCTCCTGTTCATCTGTTGATTTCGAAATGAAATCGTTGCTGGATTTGGTACGACTGAAAGTGCCACGAGCAATCGCAACCAGCTTCACGAATCTCCATTGAGCCGAAAGATTCGCCGACAAGATGACCGGTCTGGTGAAATGGAACTCGAAGATGATTTGCTGCGACATCCTTGATCTCTTCCTGAACAAGTCACTGATCGATTCCCAGGGAAGCATCGAGCCAATCAGATGCTTTACATTCTGCTGTCAACGAAACAGCACGAATGGGAAAGCAAATTCATTCACGATAAAGTAGTATTCAGCACATCACCGAGAGCCTTTTTCGTTTCGCCGGTGAAACACCGCGAGTAGTAGACGATGCTCCACGCAAAGATAATTAGAATAATGACTGATAAGACGAGCGTTCGCATGAATTTCCACGCAACATTCCGATTCGTTGCAATCGCAACGCTCTTCATTCTTCTTGCTCCGATTGCTTCATTTGCAATAGATACGGTGGAGTTCCTGAATGGCTCAAAGGCGACTGGGACGGTGAAGTTGATCCGCAAAGCCGACAAGGAATTCGATTTCGAGACGAAAATCGGCACGCGCACATTCACACGTACGTATCCGTTCAGCGATGTGCATGCTGTCACAATGAAAGGGAAACGGTACGAACTGACTCCGAAGTCCGTCACTGGTTCTTCGGAAGAGACGACACGAACGAAGGCCGAGGTGCAGGCAATCATTAAAGCTGCGGGTACAAGCGAACCGGATTGGTACGCTTCAACTTCGCTCGATTATCCAAAGACGCTCGATCTTGCATGGCCGCTCAAACCACCGACGAAAGGCTGGCACTCTCAGAAGAATATGGGGCAGTATATTTGGTCAGTTGTCAACGAGAATCCAAGTCGTTGGCATTCAGGCATCAAGCTGGTCCATCACTGCATCTCTCTACACATCAACGACAAAAAACTTCTTCAACGTGACATGCAGAAACTGGGCACGATGTATTTCGAACTCTTGCAGGATTATCCTCGTGCAGCATTCTGGTTTGAGAAAGCAAATGTCCCTGCTACGAAGGCGGGTATCGTCAAACTCGCTGAATGCTACTGGCGACTGGGAAATCGAGACATGGCATTTGAACTGCTGCAAGGCAAGACGGTCTGGCTGGGTTCCATCAAGCTGTATGGCGATATGGGTGAAATCGACAAGGCTTTGCGGGTCGTCAAGGCGTATCGAAAATCGAATGCCGTGAACGATGCCCATTTGCACTATGGCGATGCACTTCGTAGAGCTGGGAGAACGGACGAAGCAGTCAAGTATTATCAACGTGTGATCGATTCAGACAAGTATCGCAATGAAGATTATGAAAAGCGTCTTAAAGGGAGAGCAAGAGACAGCATTGCAGCCATTCAAGTCTATGGTCAACTCGATATCAGCAAGATTGCTGACGGAACCTATCAGGCCAACGCGATCGGCTATCAGGGACGACTGGACGTCGAAGTCCGAGTCGCGAGCAATCGCATCGAGTCTGTCAAAATCACTCAGCACAAGGAAAAACAATACTACGCCGCGATGACTGACACGCCAAACCAGATTATCAACAAGCAAAGCGTCAAAGACATCGACGCAACCAGCGGAGCAACAATCACCTCGCAGGCGATAGTCAACGCGACAGCGAAGGCGTTAGCGAAGGGAGCAAAGTGAAAGTGCTTCCCTCCAAATTAGCGAAGCAATTGTTGCAGTCTCAGCCAAGGCACAGGCGAGAGGAATGAAATGAAACGACGAGTCATTTCCATCGCGATTGCCCTCCTGGCAGGAGCCGTTATCTCTGCTGTGTTGACGGACCATTCGCTCGCGAGAATGTTGTTTGGAGAATCCACAGCACTCGGACTGGCGATCGGATTTGTTCTCTTTGCTGCCGCTGTCATCACCTTACTGACGACTTTTGATCGCGGACGAACGAGCGCAGTCATTCGACTCGACTGGTTCACGCCGTACCTTAAGCGATTAAAAGACGGGCATCAGGCATCACATTCACTTGCGGGTCGTATGTTACGCAAGTTCATGCCTTCGGCAATGCAATCTGATCGAGCCACGAAGAAACGTGGCATCCTGCGCCGAGGTCTTCGGTGGCTCGGAATATCGTGGTTGGCATCACCTGTCCGTCGAATCGTGCAGACCCTGTGCTTGCTCACGTTCATGGTTCTCTTCTTCTACGTTTGCTGGCCCTACAGCGCAAAGCCCGCTCCTCCAGGGCAAGTCTCATCAAACTGGTCATTCACGGAAATTGACCAAGAGACTGGCGACATTCTTCTGCATGGAACGTACGATCTTGGCTGGGTTAATTTGCTCAATCCGGCTAGCGAGACGATCTTTGTATTTGATGAGAGTTTCAACGAACTGGCAGATGGTGGTGTCGGCGAATTCGAACTTATCACAGCCACGAAGGCATCAATTTCCCTGAGGCCACAAGAGGGACTCACACCCGAACTCTTCGACGCCTTCGTTACCTCGACTGGTCCGTGGGCACTGCACGAAACCGATCCGACAGCGTGGCCGTCTCATTACGCCGATGACCTCGCAGCGAAAGAATTCATTCCGGCTGAGATCTTTCTCGTTATCGATCCACTCGTCAGCCTGTCGACGGCGGTTGCTTCGCGTAGTTGGGTCTGGTCGCTTGTCTCAGCAGCAATCATTCTCATTGTCTGTGTACTCATCCCGCGAGGTTTCTGTGGTTATCTTTGCCCGCTGGGAACGACCATCGACTTTTTCGATTGGGCCATCGGAGGCCGCGTCAAGAAATTTCGCGTTCCCGACGATGGCTGGTGGGTGCATATCAAGTATTACCTGCTGGCTGGTACGTTGATCAGTGCTGTCTTCGGTGTACTCGTCTCCGGGTTCTTTTCAGCGATTCCGATCATTACGCGCGGAATGTTGTTTCTGTTCGAGCCGCTACAAACTGGCACGATGCGCGGCTGGCACTTGGTTCCAGCCATGAATGCGGGACATATCGTTTCGCTGATTCTGTTCTTTGCTGTGTTGAGCTTGGGATTTCTTCGACCACGATTCTGGTGCAAGTACGTTTGCCCGAGTGGAGCGGTGTTTTCTCTGGGGAACCTGTTTCGAGTCACCGAACGTAAGGTTGAATCGACCTGTATTCATTGCAACAAGTGCATCGAGATTTGTCCGTTCGATGCGATCAAACCGGACTTCACCACACGCACGACCGACTGCACGATGTGTCAGTCCTGCGGCGGAGTCTGTCCGACGCATGCAATCAAATTCGTTGAACGCTGGAACATTGTTGAGTTGAAAGTCGAGAACGATCCGCCCACAGAAGAAACCGCGATTGGCCGTCGTGGATTTCTCTCACTCGCCACCGGAAGCGCGGCAGCCGTCGCCGGAGGCGTCGGGCTGACCGGTATCACGAAAGTCTTCGGAGCAAATCTCGACGATCCCAATGCCTTTCGCCCAGTGCGACCACCGGGGAGTGTTCCTGAAAAAGAATTCCTTGAAATGTGCATTCGCTGCGGCGAATGTTTCAAAGCCTGTCCGAATAACGTTCTGCAAGCTGAAGGTTTCCAACAAGGACTGGAAGGGCTTTGGTCGCCCATCGTTGTCGCGGATTGGGCCGGTTGCGAGTCGAGTTGCAACGCCTGTGGTCAGGTCTGCCCCACCGGAGCAATTCGGGCATTGCCGCTCGCTGAAAAGAAAGTTGCCCGCATGGGCCTGGCGATTGTAAACGAAACGACTTGCCTGCCATTTGATGGTCGTGAAGAGTGCGACCTGTGCGTGCAGGAATGCAACGCCGCCGGCTACTTCGCGATCGAGTTCACTCAAGCCGGCACTGAGGTCGATGATAACGGAGAACCGATCGATGGCACCGGCTATCGCGCCCCGGTGGTTCTAGCCGACAAATGCGTCGGTTGTGGCCTTTGTCAGACTCGCTGTAACAGTATTAACGTCAAAGAAAAACATCTGTTGAAAGAATCCGCGATCATCATCGAATCCGGAGAAGGAAAAGAAGACCGCCTGCTGACCGGCTCTTACATTGAATTGAGAAACAAAGAGGCCGCGATTTCATCAACTAATCGAAATTCAGATCCCGGTTATTTCGTTCCAGATTCTTCTCCGAGTGCGAAATCGTTGACTGCCCCCGATGATCCGTTCACGGACGGAACAGACGACGATCCTTTTGGTACTACCCCGTTCCAGTAAGGGGGCACAGGCTTGATGGCATAGGCGACATACTCCAGCACGTCGAACAGGTCACTTTTCTCGGCCTGGATCAGATCACGCAAGATGTTGAGTTGTTCGCTCCCGTATCCCGCATTCTCAAGGCTTTCTAACAATTCCTTGCGGGTGGACGGGTCCGACCAGATTGCCGTCGTTAGCAGTCACTCGGCAACGTTATGAGAGAATCTCACTCTGAGCATGCCACTTAACCTGACCAGGCAGTGAAATTCTCATAATTGTTGCTTTGATTCGTGCAAAACTCATCATGTTGAGAGTTTCATCTTGCAAGTTCGGGTTGGAGGGGTACGAAATGCTAGAGAGGAATCCAGATTTCTGACCCTCACTCCCCCCCTCAAATACTTCTCGAAGATAACCCCTGAGTATTTTTGTAGAGCATACTTTCAACCGGGCAGCATCTTTCGGGAACGATGGAAACCAAATCATGGATAGAGTCTTAATTTTCGTTGTTGCTTACAATGCGGAATCGACCTTAACTGAAGTTATCCAGCGATTGCCGCGCAAACTTTTCACGAACTACGTCACCGAAGTTTTAGTGATTGACGACGCTTCGACTGATCAGACCTTCGAAGTTGGGGGCGAACTCGGTAGCACATGTCCGGGAGTTCCCCTGACGATCTTGAAAAACCCGGAGAACCTCGGGTATGGCGGGAACCAGAAACTCGGTTATCAGTATGCGATACGCGAAGGTTTTGATTACGTCGTGCTGCTCCACGGAGATGGTCAATATGCACCTGAAGAGATGCCACGTCTCCTGAACCACTTAATCGAAAGTCAAAGTGATGCTGTGTTTGGCTCGCGAATGATGGGAGGCCGTTCCGCTTTGAAAGGGGGGATGCCTTTCTACAAATACTTAGGAAACCGGATTTTAACATCCTTTCAAAATTGGATGGCCGGACTCAAGTTGTCGGAATGGCACACAGGGTATCGACTGTACTCCGTAGCGGCGCTGAAGAAGATTGCTTTCGAACGCAACTCCAACGATTTCGATTTTGACACACAAATTATTCTTCAATTCCACTTGGCTGGCTTTAAAATTGAAGAACTGCCAGTTCCTACTTTTTATGGAGATGAGATCTGCCGAGTGAACGGGATTAAGTATGCATTGCAAGTTGTGTACTCGACGATTCTTGCTACGTTTTCTCGAATTGGTATCCTGCATGATCCCAAATTTGATGTCCTGAATGGAAGTTCACCCTATCGGTCAAAATATGGATTTGCTTCCTCTCACAGTATGGGATTAAATGCGATTCAAGAAAACGAACGAATTCTGGTTCTTGGCTGCGGTCCCGTTGAAACCGTGATTCCATTAACAGGTCGAACTGAACGAATGGTTTTGGTTGACTTGGAGATTACTGGGGAACATCTCATGCTCACTCGAGACGTTGTCCAAGCTGATCTGAACAACTTGAAACAGGATCAAATCGGGGAGGAAGAGTTTGAGTGTGTCCTCCTGATGGATGTCATTGAACATTTGCGAAACCCCGAAGAGTTTCTCTCTCGCTTGCGACAGTGGGAACAATTGCAGAATGCTCGATTCATTATCACGACACCCAATGTCGCATTTTTCCCATTGCGACTGATGTATGTCTTTGGTCAATTCAACTACGGACAGCGCGGAATTTTAGACAAGACTCACACACGGCTGTTCACTTTTGGTTCGTTTAAGAAACTTCTCCGTCAGCAGGGTTACAAAACTTTAAAAACCCGGGGTATCCCGGCACCATTTCCATTTGCTTTGGGTCGAGGTCGGATCGGATTCGGTTTATTGACACTCAATCTTTGGGCGATCAAGCTGTTCCCGCGTCTTTTCTCATACCAGATTTATTGTGAAGCGACCCCTCACTCGACCGTCGAACAATTGTTGTCGAAAGCAGAAGTTCACTCACAGGATTTGCGAGAACTCGTGCTGACATGACAAATACGACAACGCCTACGATCTCGTCTGTCGTTGAAAAAGACGCGTGTTGTCCCGAAAGCCATGACTGGCCACATCGTTACCGAATCGTCCTGTGCAGCCTGACGGTGATGTATTCGCTGTGGTTTCTATACAAGTTTGGAACAGCAAGTCTCTGGCTCGATGAAACACTCACCGCCTGGGTCACCAACGGTGATTTCTGGACATGCACTGATCGCGCTCTGGAATTTCAGGGACAAAGTCCTGTTTACTTCATCCTCATCTGGTGGGTCAGACAATGGTTTGGTAACAGTGAGTTGGTACTCAGAAGCGTCTCGATCCTCTCGATGATCGGGGCAGTGGTGACAGTGTACGCGATTTTACGAGAATTGAACCTCAAGAAGGATGCCTGGATCGCTGCGTTGGTCACTCTACTGGCAATGCTCTCCGACTTTCATGTAGGATTGATCGCGCGACCGTATACGCTGGCAATTTTTGTCTCCCTCATCTCGTTCTATTCTCTGCTACGTTGGTTGAACAACAAGTCATGGGTGAATTGGGGAGTCTATGTTGCGGCATCCAGTGTGACGATCATGGTTCACTATCTCTTCGGGACAATGGTCGGCTTTCATTTTCTGGTTGTCATCGTGCTGACTAAGTGCAACTTCAACCGTGTGCGCGACTTCATTCTCAGCTGGGTTTTCATTGGTGTTATCTTACTCCCGTTTCTCCCACATCTGCTGACTGTCTCAGAGAAATCAAAGCGTTACGAAATCTCATTACCTCCAACGGCATTGACGACGGCACTTGAAATTTTCTGGTCGAGCGGAATCTTGCAAATTCTTGTTGTGACACTCGCCTTTGGATTCATTCGCCCCCGTATGCGAATTTCCGCGATTCCCAAACCCGCTGGATGGATAGGGATTTCCTGGTGGGTTGTTGGGCCGCTTTCTATTTTTCTTTTGTATCAGATTTTGGGAATGTCACTGAATATCCCACGTTACTATTCTTGGCGAGTTCCAGCCTTGGGAATCATGGTTGTTGTGGCACTCCATGCGATTTCTCCACATCGTTTTGTTGCACTCCCTGCAATCATTTTTCTTGCGTTTGCCATGCCAGTTATGTTGGACACGGATCGGACCGGCTGGCGGGAAGCCATCAAATGGGCTGAGCAACACACTGACTCCAACTCTCATTCCGTTGTCTATTCAGGATTGATCGAAACGGCAGACAAAGAGTGGATCTCCCAGGAGAGATACCAAAGTTACATGGTGGCCCCCATGCAGCACTATCAGTGGAAGCGAGAGATCAGCATTCTTCCTATTTTGATTCCTCGATCCACGAAACTATTTGAAGAGAGACTTCAGGATCTCTTCGAACGCCATGATCATCTCATTTTTTTTATGAGATTGATCCCAGAGGCTGGTACCGATGTTCGTCAGCGAGCACTGACGGCGGGATACAAAATTGACTCCGCCCAACGCTTCGGACTAGTTGAGGTGGTTGTCATCAGCCGTGACGATAGTGGCACTTGATCTTCAATTAAGCTTGAAGATTCTGGGAGAATCAGAAATTGGGCAGCCACAAGACGAACGACTCTCCTGAGAAGCAGAGTTAACATGTCTGAACATTAATGAGGTCTCCACGAATTTCGACTAATGGACACATCGCACTCGTTGAGATTCTGGTCACCTATAACGCCGGCACAGGTCGTTGGGAAGACGTTCTAAATCTACGTGCAGGGCGATCCTGAATCGGGAATCGACGGAATACTCCATTTGCTGTACCGCGGCAGATGCGTCCCTTAACATCAAGCACGCCACCATGTGCGTCGAGCCCCGTAATGAAAGCATTCGGCAGAAACACAACAAAAATCCGATCAACTCTTGGATCACCCCCCCCATTTGAAAACTCGCTTGATTCGGAAGAGATTATTGTTCACTTGCTGCCGCACATGGACTTTAGAGCACTTTTCGTATTGGTTTTCGCGTTCTGCCTCGTGGAGACAAGCGTTTACACTGTTGAAAAACGTTTGTCACGGGCACAGGAAAGAGCAATCTGCTCTAGTGAGTTCGTCTCTCACGGCGATGAGTTTAGAGGGTCCAAATTGGCAGCATTTTGTTGACCGAAACATCGATGCCAACGGCCTGAGAGCGTAGCGATAGTTGCTCGCTTCTCCGGCCTGGTTCCCGCTGTCGTCACGATAGAATGTTTGAGCGTGCTCAATGAACACAATACAGAGCTCGCCGACGGTCGTGGTGAATTCCCTCGATCGATTCTGTGACTTTCGCCACTTAAGAATCTCGCAGTCATATGCCTCATCGGCTTCTGTTGTGTTCCACTTGCCGAGGTAAAGTTCGTTGACCATTGACCTTCACGTAGGCCCGGTTTGACCCTTTATGACGACACTTTTTTGGCTGTTTCATCGTGCTTCCCTTGCTGGAGGATGTTTTTGACCCCTCACAAAAGGGTCAAACTGAGCAAGAGTTGTTGCACGCCATGAAAAGCGGTAGACGAAAGTAGTGTCTCAACAACGGTTTAAGAAAAGTTACCCGGCCAGGATTTGAACCTGAACTAACAGTACCAAAAGCTTCATTCTAAACTGCTGCACCATCACAAATACCGCATTGAGAATGCAGTGTATCGCAATTTGGCACCCTGCAACACCTTTCACTACCACTCATTGAGTATCAGCTGTTTTCACACTCAATCGGGTAATTGAGGGTAGGAAGTGGTAGTCGAGGGTACCACGCTTTGCAGCATCACTAGTGACCGCTCTTTGAACAGTATTGAGTTTAGGCCAAACTGATCAAGAACTCAGCCCGATCCTTGTCTATGAGTTCAGTTCGGTTGAACAACCCAACTGGAAAGGGCTGGTCCGTTCCTGTCTCTGACCAATGCTCGGCAATGAGCTTCAGGGCGTCTGCCTGAATGAGTGCGATGTCCCAATTTGTACGAGCTTTGTATTGGTGTGCCAACTTCACTGAGTTTGTGGTGAATCCTGGAGCGATGACAAGAAATGCTAGCGGTTCGAATCCAAGCTCTCGCTCCTTTCTTAGGTAGCCTTCAAACTGACCTTCAAGGTGATCTTGCAGATTCACTGACTTCTCAACGGATTTGCAATCCCAAAGCAACACCTGCCGATCTCTCGCCATGATTCGACCATCGGCCTTGGTCGTTTTCCTAGATCTGTCAATTTTCAGATTCAACAGTTCTTCAAATAAGAAGTCAGTCGCCTTTTCAAATTGGTGTTCCACATCCAAATCTTTACGGATGACCTTCTTCGCTCTCAGGTCCGCGTAGGCACGGGAAGCAAGAAGTTCGTAGTTGTTGAACCACTCTTCTCTTTCATCCTCTGTTGTCCGTTCCTCAAACGTGAGATCATCATAGAAATCGATTAAGCGAGTAACTAAATCTGACTTGACTCCGGAAGACTTCAATTCCATCGAGCGACACATGTCGGTTAGCTTCGATTTGTCAATGATGTCGAGGACTTGAGTAGGATGAATGTCGCTTCCTGCAACTCGATCAATCAATTCTGTTTTTTGACCATAAGGGTCCATCTTGAACTTTTTCAGTATCTCACGCAGGTCTGAGACATTGAAAAAATCGTGTTGCAAAAGCCGTCTGAAATTTGTTCTTTGCAACTCAATTTGCAACTCGGTTCGTAGCGTTTCAGCAATTTCGGCAGGAATAATGTCGATGTTATTATTGTTTTCATCGCGATAGCTCCATAGCAGGCCTTCTCTTTGCAATTCTTTCCGTGCGTTATGGATTTCATCAACCGAGTGAATTGCACATTTATTCTTCGGAAACTTCTTGATGAATGCAGAAATCTTCCGGTGGTCCTCAGAAGAAATACTTAATCGCTCGCGTAAGACACGAATTAATTTCGCCTCGTCAACCGAGATATCGTCGTCGTTTCGCCAAGCGGCTTCTAATACGGTCTTATAAATATCGCAAGAACGAGCCCGTGCTGGGTCGTGTTTTTTACTATCAAAGTAGTCCAAATTCTTCGACGATTTCACAAGTTCCTTCTCGTATGCAAGCACCTTCTCTTCGAGTTTTTGCTCCTCTAAGCTGTAGACCTCTTCTTGAAGCAACACAACATGCAGAATAATCTCACGGAGGTTTCTTCGATCTACGTCAGAGCCAATTTCATGAAACGTTCCCAAGACTCGTTTTTTGCTTCCAATTTTCTTGGCATCTTTAATTATCACTTGAGTAAGATCATTTTCATCCATTCCGCGAGTCGAGGGAAGATATCTGCCTAATAATCTCAACTTAACCGTCTTCAGCATCTTTGGAGCGACTTGGGCAATGTCGAGACAAAACGCTCTCCGACCGGCTAAACGATGTTCTTGGCTGTTGGTTACTTTTCGTCTTCGTTTTCTTTTTTTGCCAGATGTCTTGGGTTTAGGAGTTTCAGTCACGACTTCTGGAGACGCTTCCGCCGATTCAATGTGATCTTGGTCCGAGTTAGGAATAAGTGATGTCGACTCATGGGACTCACATAGAGTTTCTGCCTCTTGAGAGACGGGTTCTTCCTCAGGCTGAGGCAAGTTGGAGTCAGTCATTATGATTCAATTTCGGATCTGAGAAAGCAAGGCTTTCTGGCCCAAGGTATTTAGCAGCCCGTTGAAAAATGCATGCTTTGCCGTTGTTGGGCTGGGAAAAGTTGGATGAGGTTTGAGTGTCGAGTCGTTGGCGCGTGGGGGATTTTATTCCGCGAAGTTGACCACGAAAC
>DAOUPA010000682.1 GCA_030626405.1 Planctomicrobium sp. | reverse complement strand
TGGAAGTAACCCGTGAGAATCAAAAAACGTTGAGAAAACGACTGTCCGTTTTACCACTTTTTCCAGCTTCTCCGAATCGATGCCAAATCGGACGAGATTCCGAGAAAACGTATGGCGTACTTGCGACGAATTCGCTGAAGCAGAAAACGTATGGGAAACTGGGACTCAAGTCAAAAAAGGGTCGGTTTTCGAGAGTGTCGAAAAACGGTTGAGTTGATGGGAATGTTGTGGCGTTGCGGCACGCAATCTTCGGTCGTGTTGTGAAAAAAAACTACCTCCCTTCTAATTCTGCTGAGCAGACCTGTTGAACTTAACAGGTCTATTCGACTGAAACGGGGAGAGAGTCAGTCCGCACGCGATCTACGGGTGGAAAATTCAATGGGCCTCATTTCACCGACAGGTTGCCTACATTGCTTTTCTCATACTTACCAGCCTGTGCTTGGATGGTATGCAAAGGATTCGATTTACGACGCTTCATTCATCGCTTCGTTTTCTGGCCGATGCCTACATCTTGACACAACAACGTTCACGATTTAAAGAGGGCCGCTGTTCGTTGAAACGACGGCTCCAGGGAAAGACATGGATCACGTGCAATTAGTTGTGCTGGGGCTTGCTGATCATCTTGAGCGCGTCGCCGACGCTGAAACTCGCAGGCAAGCCCCGTGGCGGAAACGCTTCAAAGGACTCGACGAATTTTCCGACGATGCCTTGTGCGGGAACCAGGAGGAAGGCACGCCTGAACTGCCATTGTTGGCAGGTAAAACTGGCGCCGGGCCGCTGCGCATTTTCAAAGGGATCTGCTCTGAGATCGATAATGCGCGGGAAGCGATGCGGGACGTAGTGTGCATCCCAAACGTCTTCACCCTTCTGTTCCTGAGTCAAAAACGAGATCTTCCATTTGTTGTAGCGGAAGGCGGCGTAGTCACCATCGTCGGAGATGTAGTGAAATTCCTTGCGCGCGCCTGGCCCTTTACCCGAGAGCAATGCCGTCTGGTCATAACCGTCCAGATGGACCTTGTAGGTCTTGCTCTACCGGCCTTGTGGCCCTGAAACAGCTTTGCTCCGATGTCAGGTTCTCCAGCCGCTGCGAGAAGTGTGGGCAGCCAGTCACTGTGACTGAAAATATCATTGATCACGGAATCTGGTTTGACGACCCCTGGTCAACGCACCATGGCGGGCACACGAAATCCGGCCTCCCATGTCGTAGCTTTCTCACCCTGGAAAGGTGAAGTGGCGCCGTCAGGCCAGCTGAACTTCATGGCGCCATTGTCAGAGGTGAAAAAGACGATGGTGTTGTCGGCGATTCCAAGATCGTCAAGCTTTTTCAACAAGGCACCGACGGTATCATCCAATTCGGTCATGGCAGCGCCCATGAGGCCCTTCTCGGGGATCATATCGGCATATTTCGGCCGCAGGTGAGTGAAGGAATGCGTGCGGGTGGTGTTGTGCCAAACGAAGAAGGGCTTCTTGTCCTTGACGGCCCGATCCATAAAATCGATGGACTGAGCGAGCGTCTCGTCGCCATAGGTCTTCATCCGCTTGATCGTCACCTGACCGGTGCTTTCGATCTTCTGCTTGCCCACCACGCCAAACCGCGGGTCTTCGGTCGGATCGTGGATGTCAGTCGCCCAGGTGTGGATGGAATCCCGCGGTCCGAATTTCTTAAAGAACGCGGGGTCCTTGGGGTAATCAACGTTTTCCGGCTCCTCCAGGGCATTGAGGTGATAGAGCACGCCTGCATACTCGTCGAAGCCGTGCAATGTCGGCAGATACTCGTTGCGATCGCCGAGGTGGTTCTTGCCGAACTGTCCCGAAGTATAACCGAGGGGCTTCAGCAACTCTGCAAGGGTTGGATCCTTGTCACTGATTCCCGAATTGGCACCGGGCATGCCCACCTTGGTCAAACCGACGCGGAAGGGATTTTGGCCCGTGATGAAGGCCGCATGGCCCGCCGTGCAGCTTTGCTGGGCATAGTAGTCCGTGAACATGGCCCCTTGATTGGCGATCTTGTCGATATTCGGGGTTTGGTAGCCCATCAGTCCACGGCTGTAGGCGCTGATGTTCGTGATGCCGACATCGTCGCCCATGATGACGAGGATGTTGGGTTTCTTGCCCGTGCGACGCTGAACGGCGGCTGAGACTGCCGCAACTTCCTGATCGTTGGTGGCGACCAGCAAATCGGCCTTATGGTCTCCCTCGCAACACGCTTGCTTGCCCGGTGAACTCAATTCAATGGCCTGGGTGGATGAAGGCCGACGGGGAACTTGTTGCACATTGTCAACAGAAACTCTTAGGGGTGCGGTGCCAGCTTCTGCTAGCTTGCTCGACCCGAAATCTGCATTGGCTGCCATATAGCCCAGCAAAAAACCGGCTCCGACGAATATCAAGGAAAAAGTTTCGTTCTCATGAGATAGGTTCCTCACTGAAGAAAAGGGAGAGGTTATTGAAATGCCAAATCCGAACGCGAAATGTCCAGACTAGGGTTAAGGTCATCACGCATTGAAATCAAATGTGAGGCGAGAGATGTCTTTGTCGTCCATGTTCCTCAAACCGGAGATGTGATTGTCATTGCCTGAAAGCAACATTGAGCGAGTGGGTGAGCAGCTTACCGAAACGTGAAAGTCGGTGAACTTCACTCCGCGATTGGCGAGTGCATCAATGTTCGGAGTTTCAATTTCACTGCTAAAGCATCCAATGTCCGTCCAGTCCATGTCGTCGACCATTACGAGCAGGATGTTTGTTTTTTGTTCTGTAGCTTGCAAGCTCGAATAGCTGAGGAGTTCAACCGCTGAGCAAAACAAAAGGGCAGTAAAAAATCGTCAGTTTGTGTTCATGTTAGCAATCTCCGAGGATCCAATTGCACTTACGCTTCGAGTCACTATCCCCACCCCGGAATTATACATCAATCTGGGACTCACTGTGCAGGGACGATCGGTGCAGTTGCCGATGGGTTTGAG
>DAOUPA010000452.1 GCA_030626405.1 Planctomicrobium sp. | reverse complement strand
GCTGACTCGGAGGGGCAATCACTTCTATGACATCAAGGTCGTCGTGATCCGACCGGTTGGAAGAGCGTTTTGATTGGTTGAGAAATTGATCGATTTCTGACCGGACATTTCTCTGTGAGCCAGGTCGCCTCTGACTCGGAGGAGGTTTTCGACCGCCTTTGCCCTTCTCTTGGCTCTGACTCACCAGGTTGATGACCCAGCCAACGAAAGCAATAAGAAAGAAGACAACCCCGAAAAAGCCGTCCATGTCGGCCAGCAAAAGAACTGATGTGTGAACAGGCATGAATACGACCTCAACTCAACGCTTCTTCAATTTGGAGACGACAACTAACTGCTGGACTGAAACTCATGACATGTTATTCGGGAGGAGGAGCGACTTCATCACCCATCCCTGCAATTGCAGAACGCATCGAAGTGTCCGCCTGCACATTTTTAAGTTCGTAGTAATCGAGTAATCCCAATTTTCCATTTCGGAATGAAGCCGCAATTGCTTCAGGGACTTCTGCTTCGGCGAGGACGACTTCTGCACGGTTTTGCTGTGTTAAGCCGACCATTTCCTGTTCCTGTGCTGCGAATGACGCACGACGTTGTTCGGCACGAGCCTGGGCCACACGCATATCCGCTTCTGCCTGATCTGCCTGCAAACGTGCTCCGATATTCTCGCCAACATCAATATCGGCAATATCGATGGAAACAATTTCGAACGCTGTCTGAGCTTCCAAACCCTGATTTAACACGGTTTGCGAGATTCTATCTGGGTTTTCAAGAACCTGAGCATAGCCAGGGGTCGATCCAATTGCCTGGACAATTCCCTGCCCCACACGTGCGATGATGGTCTCTTCAGTAGCTCCGCCAATCAACTGCTGGATATTCGTTCGGACGGTCACTCGAGCACGAGCTTTGAGCTGAATTCCGTCGGCAGCAACCGCGTCCAACGTTCCAGCGTTCTTTTTAGGATCAGGACAATTGATCACTTTCGGGTTCACACTGGTTCTGACAGCATCCAGGACGTCACGTCCTGCCAAATCAATCGCCTGAGCGATCTGCCAGTCCATGTCGAGATTCGCCCGGTGAGCGACCACGAGTGCTCGAATGACATTGGGGACGCTCCCCCCAGCGAGGTAGTGAGCTTCGAGAGCTCGCGTGGAGATTTCATAATTCTCCGTGAGGCCAGCTTGTACGGCCATAATCTTACTGCGAACGATCACCGTCGGATTCACTTTTCGAATCGACATCATGATCAGATTTGTCATGGAAATTCCAGCACCCGTCATCTTGCACTGAATCCACAGTCCAAAATACCGAGCAAGAATTGCCATCACGATGAAGACGACAATTGCCCCGAAAATCAAACCAACAACCCACCCGGCTCCACCACCCATCAATTCATTCCTGATTCTGAGGTCACAGAATTTTAAAAACTCTTCGCAAATCTATGATATATTTGTATTTCCGCCGCAACAGCAAGTCAAGCGTCGCTCGGTTTGGGTCTCATTGACTTACGAAATCCCGGGCCGAAAACCCGGTCGCACTCCTCGACTGTTGTCACACCTTCTTCTGTCATTCGACGAGCACGCTCGAGCATTGGCACCATTCCAGAATTTTTGGCCAATTGATAAATCGTCTGCACATCCAGTTTTTCCAGTATCGCTCGGCCAATCTCCGGGTCATCCATTGATAAAAGTTCGGCAGCCACAATGCGCCCCAGGTATTTGCGACCACGACATTTTTCGCATCCAGTCTCAGCTGTCCCGTGGCACGAACACAACTTCCGCAGCAACCTTTGAGCGAGAATGGCACTCAGACCACTTCGTATCAGGTACGGCTCGATCCCCATGTCCGCCAATCGTCCAAGTGCGTCTGCTGCTGTGCCTGCGTGAAAAGTGGACAGAACCAGATGCCCCGTCAACGACGCCTGAAAAACGATCTCTGCCGTTTCCCGATCTCGAATTTCCCCGACCATAATCACGTCTGGGTCTTGGCGCATCAGCGAAATGAGTCCACGTTCATAGCTGAATTCGGTCTCCGGCTTAATCAGAGATTGCGAAACGCCAGGCAGGATCGCTTCAACGGGATCTTCAAGTGTGCAAATACTCCTCACGACCGAACCTGGCTGTTGCAGATGCCTGATCGCGGCATAAAGCATTGTCGTTTTCCCAACTCCAGACGGGCCACACGTCAGAAGTAATCCCGAAGTTTGTTGCAGAATCTCGCGAAGCCGCTGCTCGATGTCTTCCGGGTATTTCAGATCAGCAAGAATCCGGTAGTCACCTGATCCGACAAAAAAGCGAATGACCACTTTTTCTCCATGAGTTGTCGGAAACGTGCTGATTCGGATTTCGGACTCTGTCGACGCTGCTTTCACACGTCCTTCCTGGGGAATGTCCGTCCGGTAAGTGAGCAAATTCGCGATCACCTTCAGGCGAGAGACGATGTTCACGGCTCCGGGAATTCGCCCTGCTGGTTCTAGGACGCCATCAATTCGAAAATACGGGACAAGATGGGTTCGCGACTCATCAGGCAATAGGTGTAAATCACTCGCGAGCCGCCGTTGTGCCAGATCGAGCAGCAAATCAACGGCATTAACTGCGTATTTTTCGTCCCCGACTTCAATCTTGGAGAAAAGACTCTCCAGTTCTTCGTTGAGTGTCATTTTTTCTCTCATGAGTCGAGCGACAAGCTGAATTCACCTGAGTGTTTCGGCAGAGGCTGCCGCCACGTACTGTAAATATGGGTCGTAATATAATCTGCTACTGCAATGGTATCGAGTGCCTGATATCGTCGCGAACTACGGTAATTCCGTCAAAAACACGGAAGTCCGTGATTCTCTGACGCAGACATCGCAACTACGATTCAGGACATACACAGCCGTGGCTTTAAAAAAACCATTGATCATCGCTGGAATTGTTTGTTCGCTTTCTACGGCTCAAATTGTTCTTTCCGATGGTGTCAAATCCTCTGAATCGCAAAAAACAGCCAAATCGGTTGCGAACGGAGAAGTAGAACCTGCAACTCAACCACCTCCGCTTCTAGCCCCCCCAGCCTCAGCAAAGCCATTACAGAGCGGTAAAGATGGCGGTAAAATAGCTGAGACACCCAATCCCAAACGCTCTCCCGGAAAGGCTGGTGAGAAGCAAAGTCAGATCCAGAAGACTGTCAAGCTTTCTTCCATTGAACCCAAACTGATCAAGAGCAAGTCTCCCATTGCTATAGAGACTCGGGCTTCAACCTCTTCAGAATCAGCCCAGGGAAATTTGCCCGCAGAGTTTGTTTCATTGTTGTCTGGAAAAGCTCTGGAAGGCTGGGTCGTCCATGAAGGGCAAGACGACGCCTGGTCACGCGAAGGTGATGTCATCTCCTGCCGCGGCGCTGGTGGAGGATGGATTCGAACAGAAAAAGAATACAGCGACTTCCACATGAAGTTTGATTATCGGTATCACTCTGGTTGCAATACAGGAGTCGGCATCCGCTGCCCAAGCGAGGGGAATCCCACCTTCACTGGAATCGAAATCCAACTTCTCGATGACGGTGCTGAGAAATACAAGAACCTTCGGGCAGATCAGTACACAGGGAGCATTTATTACCAAGTCGCACCGTCACAGAAGCCCAAATTGAAATCACCTCAAGAGTGGAATCAGTGCGAAGTGATCTGCATCAGCGATCAGCTGACGATTAAAATCAACGGCGAAATCGTGAATGAAATCAATCTCGCCAGACCTGCTGACAACAGTCAACCGAGTTCTTCAAAACACTGGAAATTAGCCGAGCGCCCCCCGATTGGTCACCTCGCGCTTCAGGGCCATCCTTCGCAAGTCGATTTCCGAAACCTCTTCGTGAAGGATCTCGCAGTCGAAACAGCATCGGGAGTTCGCTACGTCAACATTACCGATGGTCAGGGAGAACCTGTCACTGACGCGACGACAATCACAATTCATTACGTCGGACAACTTCGAAACGGAACTCGGTTCGGTGATACTCGAGACTTCGGAGAGCCGGTCACCGTTGCTTTCGATGAGGTGATTGATGGTTGGAAGCACGGGATTATAGGGATGAAAGTAGGTGGGCGGAGACGATTGATTGTGCCGCCTGAAATGGCTTATGGAAGCGAAGGAGTTGAGAACTTGATCCCTCCTGACTCAACTCTGGTTTTTGAGGTCGAATTGCGTGGCTTCGAGCGTTAACCTAGGATATTGTGGTCCTAAACTGTCTGGCGCGAATTCTTATATTTGTCCTATCCATATCTCGCGTTGGCAGGACCGTCCTTGGGGAGACGAAATGAGCGAAGCGAAAGAACATCCATGTCCCGACTGCCAGGAAATGGTTCGGGTCAACTCTCTGCGTTGCTGGAATTGTGGCGCATTCATGAATCCAGAGCTTGAAGAGAAGTATCTGGAGATGCAGTCCAAGCCACAGGAAACAATCTACAGCGACCTTCCCCAAGAGGAAGTCTCTTCTCTCGGCGAAACGACCGCACCCAGTGACGACGATTCAGACGATGACTTTGAACTCTCCATGCCAACAACTCCGGCAGCCAAGAACGAAGAGTCCAGCGAAGACACCGGCGGGATTCCAACCGATCCAAACAATCCAGACGCCCCGGCGCCAAAATCAAAAAGTGTGGCGAAAGAGGAAGACGGCATCACCGGTGATGCCCTGCTGGACATCGCTTTAAAAGACGAAAAGCAACTTCAGAAGCAGCGCCGCAAGCGCGCTCAGCGGGGCGGCATGACAACCCCAGGTGGCGGGTTGATTATCTTCTGTCCGTACGGCTGCCGAATTGTCGTGAAAGAATCGCATCGCGGGATGCAGGGAAAATGTCCCGAATGTCGCGCTCCATTCGTCGTTCCAATCGATCCACCGGATTTCCGGAAGACGAAATCAGCAGAGTCGACTGAAGACGCAACCGCTGCGGCAGGTGGATTTGACCACTGGCTCACCGACCTGCACTTGCACACTGTGAATCCGGAAAAACTAAAATTGAAAGCGGATAGTTTACTCAAAGATTTTGTCGCTGCCGACTTTGGTTTTTCAGATAACCAGATCTTGAGTGCAGTCTTCGGCAAGAAGAGTGGAGGAAGATTCGGAGGTTCAGGCACCGGAAAAGACGACCCCCGCGATGCTCTCAAAAAGCAATTGCAGGCAGGAACAAAGATCGAGGCACTCGATCTCGCAGAGAAGTTTGCTTTTGATAAAGAGTCAATCTCCCAGCTGAAAGTTGTTCAGCCAGCTGCCTCTAGAACTGATTCCATCTTCCACGGCATTCCGGTCTTCGGTGAAGGTCGCATTGCCGTTCAGCTTCCTGCAACAGACGACCAATCGGATGTTCGGTATGTTTCTATGGGGATCACTCAATTCTGGGAGTTCAAAAAAATCCTCGAAGAGAAATTCGGTCTCGCCGATTTCGGCGCTGGTCTTCCCACCGAGCCGACCTTCTCCAGTTACCGTTGCCATTATCTCGAAACGCAGATCAAGTCACTCGACAATCTCGACCTCTTCAAAGCTGACGAAACTGTAGAACTTGAACCTGTCGGTT
>DAOUPA010000622.1 GCA_030626405.1 Planctomicrobium sp. | reverse complement strand
ATCAGGAGAATTCTGAATTGCTGCATGGCAACTGGCTACCCCTTGTTTATTCAACCGGATGGCAACACCCATCGGTCAAACGACCCACTAAGGACACTTTGCTCTCAGTCTTGGCGACGCTCGTTGAAACGCCCGCACTACACGCATTATAGACCCTGATCATTGATAGACAATGAAAAATTAAATCGTGTGTAAATTTAGACTCACAAAAATTGCTTTTCGCGTTGATCTCATTAATCTGGAGAAGAGGTCCGCTGGTTGAGTGCATTCAGGAACTGTTCGACCAGTTGGTTTAATTTCGGTTGGCGTTTACTAACGTCCTCTAGAAGACCGGCTTCTGCGTCTGCTTCCATTTTTCGTGCTTATTCGTGTAAACCCTTTGCGCCGAATGTGACTGCAATACTTTTGATCGAATGAGCTGACCGCTGGTTCACTGACGGCGCGTTGGCCGACGTCAAAGAGAACTTTGCGGGAGAAAGTGACACTGCCAGCGAATCAGTAGCGACTCGCATCCAACCCAAATCACTCGTCACAGAGAGCGGGTTACAAGCCAATCACCGAGTCTTGCAGTCTAGTTCAATGCATCTCGATGCTGTCCTGACGGAGATGCAGGAATTGGCGAAATCCGCACCTTGGCGCAAGAGCGGTTACTTTAATGCCGAGCAGCAGGATCAAGTCGAGAATCTTCTGTTCCGCTGTCTCACCTGTCGACACGCTCTCAGGGAACTGGTAAACCACTATCGCGACAAAAACCATCGATATACTCGAGCGAGAAACCGACCGTTTTCTGATTTGAGTCCGAGTTTCCCATGCGTTTTCTGATTCAGCGAATTCGTCTCAAGTACGCCATACGTTTTTTCGGAATCTAGGCTGATTTGGCTCCGATCTTGTGGAGCTCCCAAAAGTGCATGAAGGTCCAGGCGTTTTTTCAACGTTTAATGAAACACTCTGCGGGACTGGACTTTCTTAGGATGACGTACGTAGCCGAATTGTTCGCAGACAATTCTGACTCAACATCCGAGAGTACATCCATACTTCCTGACAATTGTTGCGGAATCTGGCTCAGACGGTAGTTCTTTGGGCGAGTGGTGCTTGTGACTGCTATCTCTTCGAGGTGCCACTACTCTTGCCCGATCATCTTGAGTGACGTTCAGGACGCTATCGCATCACTCACGCTCGAACAACTCAATGACATCTGAATCGCGGTGATCACGCTCGATCTGGAGACCGACACGCCCAAGGTCTTGGCGAATGTCGCGACTGATCGCGGTTTCACCTCGCCACCATTCCACTTGTTGAGCGGCGAACCAGCGACCGTCGAGAGGGTTCTCGATGAATTTGCCTTCCCGCGATCGCGCGGCGCAGACACGGGTTTCATCGACCACTCGAACCTGTTCATTCTCGTCGACAGAGAGGGGCGCGTTGTGTTGTGTACCGCTTCACGCTCGGAGAGCGCCAGCAGAGCTGGCTCGGGTCCGCATTACGACAGCTGCTCAGCGAGCGTGAAGTCAAAACCTGAAATCTGGACCTGGACAAGACCTGTAGTTGGAATGACGTCGAGAATATCCGACCACTCTGAATACAACACGTTTCGGGACTGAAGAAAGTTGACGATGCGTCGTTGATCGCGCATCCTATATGAGACAATGTTATCGCCACGGAGGGGTGCGAGTCGCCCGCTCCGTTTTTTTATTGATAGGCCAGCCGCAAGTGAATCATTTCCGAGTTCGACGCATTCCGTGTTGAACAACTACGTGTATCTTAACCATTGGAGAAACCAAAATGAGAATGATTTGGCATCACCCGATTGTTGCAGTCGCATTTATTGCTCTGCTTTCCGAAGCCTCTTGGGCGCAACCGACGCCCGGATTCAACAACAAGATTCCTGAGTCCGTCTTGACACCCGATACGGTGGAGACAAAGCTGGGCACTCTGGAGTTCTTTGATGGGATCCCTGACGAGAAGGCCGCAGCAGCGCTCTTTGCCAACTTGGACCTCAATCGCGGTCTGCAGGCTTTATTGAGCGGAATGCCAGCCTCAAATTTTGAAGCTGGACGGGCGGGTCATATTGCGCTGGGCCAGAAAAAGGCAAACCAAGTCATTATCTTTGACGGCCTGATGGACAGCAATTCGCTGTTCCTCACCGGCAATGCCGGCACGGTCTACCTCACGTCCTTTCTCGATCTGGAAAGAGACGGTCCAACAGTGGTTGAAATTCCAGCTGGCACGGGGCCGGGGATCATGATTGATTCGTTTTCGCGGAACGTTATCGATATGGGCCCTCCCGGCCCTCATCACGGCCAGGGCGGGAAATTTCTGATCCTGCCACCCGGCTATGAAAAAGCAGATTTCGACGGAATTATTCCGCAGGGCGTCTATTCGATTGCAGAGTCACGCAGCTATGCGGTCTGGGTTCTGCTGCGCGGGTTCCTGAAGGATGGTAAACCGGATTATTCCAGCAAGTTGTTCAGAAACGGTGTCAAAATCTATCCGCTCAGCACAGCCGCTAATCCGCCGAAGATGGATTTCATCAAGGGAACAGGGACGGAATTCAACACCGTTCATTCTGCAAACTTCCATTTTTTCGAGGAGCTCCACAGCGTTATTGACCGCGAGCCGCTCGAATTCCTTGACCCCGAGCTTCGCGGTCTCTTTGCGTCCATCGGCATCCAAAAAGGCAAACCCTTTGCCCCGGACAAGCGGATGAAGAAGATTTTGGTGCAAGCCGCAAAATTGGGGAATGCGACCGTCCGCGCTCTGTTCTGGTACGAGCGGAATCAGGATGAATTCCTCTACGAGGGCAGCTACTGGAAACGTGGCATGATTGGCAACTCGCATGAGTATCTCAAAGATCAAGGTCTGGGCGGACGCAATATTGATGCGAGGGCACAGTATTTCTACATGGCGACCTTCAATTCCCCAGCCATGGTCTGGAAGCTGATCGGCAAGGGATCGCAATACGCTTGGGGGTATCGGGACAGTGACGGCGACTATTTGGACGGTGGCAAGAATTACAAGCTGAACCTGCCGGGGAATGCGCCTGCAGAAAAATTCATGTCGATCGTAGTCTACGATTCGCAGACACGTTCCATGCTGCAAACAGACCAGCCATACCCGAACAAGAACAACAAACGCGACAAGATGATCACGAACGACGACGGGTCGATTGACCTCTACTTCGGTCCGAAGTCGCCCAAGGGGAAAGAGGCGAACTGGATTCAAACGGTTCCCAAGAAGGGATGGTTTTGCCTCTTGCGTCTCTATAGCCCAACCGAGCCCTGGTTCGATAAAACCTGGCGACCGGGTGAAATTGAGCCTGTCGAGTAACTTCGGATAGGGTGTCTTGACCTGAACGGCTTCCGTCTGGATCTGCGGAAGCCGCTTGCTTGGAAACGCATCACAACGCGCTGACCTTGCTGGCAGTTTTTTGTCGGTTCGTGTCTTCAACTCAACCGTTTTTCAACACTCTCAAAAACCGACCGTTATTTGATTCGAGTCCCAGTTTCCCATACGTTTTCTGATTCAGCGAATTTGTGCCAAGTACGCCATACGTTTTCTCGGAATCTGGGCTGATTTCGCTCCGATCGTGAGGTGCCTTAGAAAGTTGTCAAACTGAGAGGCATTTTCTCAACGTTTTTT
>DAOUPA010000743.1 GCA_030626405.1 Planctomicrobium sp. | reverse complement strand
TAGACTGCGGCCAGCTTCGCCTTCTGTCCTTTGAAAACGCCAATGCGAAAGCGAACGATCCGCATTAAGACTTCGTCTTCCTCCCACTCTTTGAGAACTTCAAGCTCAAGTGGCTCTGCACGAGGATCGAATCCATCCCACATCTCCTGTAAGTTTTGAGGCGGTTGCCCATCTTCCAAGGGAGGTAACGTTTCGAAATCGGCAGCGGAAGCAATTGAGCATGCGCTCACGATGAAGAAAAGTAATGCTTTACAGGAACTCAACTTGGTGATCCTTAAAAATGAATGTTTGGCTATCGACCGAGACAATGTAGATTACTTTCGTGATTTTTTAATCATCTTCGCTAACTCCTCAGCGAATCCTTTGCCGATCTGAGTCATGATCTTAGAGGAACCCAAGTAGTGGTAGGCAGCGTTCGAAGTCCCTGTGCGGAAGGTCTCAAGTTCTTTTTCGGTGAACGTCTCAGCAGTGAAAGCGTCTAATGCCTTCTTTCGCTCGTCAGAACTCAGGTTCTTGTTCTGGTTTAGAGTTCGGCTCTTCGCGCGGACTTCGTCCCACTTTGCAGCAAGTTCCTTCAAATGTGGATCCCAATATTTTTCAGTCCATACCGCAGTGACGTTGCCTCTGAATTCGGGCAGAGCAGATGGCGCAGCCATGGCGTTACGGAAATTTTGATGAGTCCCTTTGTAACGCAATTCTCCAGGAAAATAGTTTTTGGTGGGACCACCGACTCCCATCACCCCGATGACGAACGGCAACTGTGGTGCATCTAGATCCTTGCGTACATCACGAATGAAGTGCGACAGTATTTTGCTGTATTGGTCGTAACCACCCGGTTTGTCTCGATTGGGATAGGTGCCTCGATCGACCATGTCGTTCCACCCCTGAAACCAGACAATACCGGCCAACTCATAACTCTGATTGGGAGCGTAATCCGTGTACACATTCTCAATGTTGTTCAAAACTTTCTTCACATGATCGATCATCAGTCGGTAGTAGAGTCCAGTCGCCTTTTCCTTATTGGCTTTGATCTCTTCAACATTCTTGTTCTGCATCTTGAATTGTTCAATTTGATTTTGATTAAACTCATAGGGTCCGGCACTCGGCGGGCGGAAATCGGTATGAAGCGATTTTCCGCCCCATGCGGTCTTAATGATGAGGATCGGTTCATCGACGATCTTCTGCATATAAATGCCGAAGGTGAGTTCCGGGCCAATCTTGTTTTCGTCCGCGCCGAATCCAGTGGTCAATTGCCCCTGTTTTTCACCTCCGCTGGATAGAGACGCGATCCAAACGTCGTCGCAGACTCGCGGAGCACCATCTTCATCTTGTATTTCATGAAGAATCGAGGCCGTTTGGGGATCCATGCGGATGTGTTCGAACGTTCTGACATGAGCGTGCCCCTGCATGTTGGATTGCCCGACAAGAATGAACACTTTGAGTGGTTTCTGGTCTGCTATGGCATCGTTTCCCAAGAGTCCAAATGCAAACGTGAAAAGAAGAAGTAGATGAGCTTTCATACTCTAGACTCTCATTTTGTTGGCGGAGAATTGATTTCGATAGAAGTTTCGATTTTTGCTTCCCTGCGGCTGTGCGACTTCGTGACTCGGAGTATTTCTTTCTGCCGAGCATTTCTGCCATTGCCTTCCCCTCGACATCGCCAACGTCCATGTCTGATTCTGCAATGTGGCAACGTGGTAGTAATGATAGCCTTGTCTTGAGGCGTGCGAAACGGCAACCACTCGCCAGAGGGGCGAACAACAATAGTTTTAACGTTATCTTGGAATTCAGCGGAACTGAAGTGTGCCCGTCGCCTGTAGTGCTTCAAAAGTCCCGCAGGGTACAAAAACCTTGGACACCTTTGAACAGGAGAATTTCAGGTCGAAACTCGCAGGGAAGATTGAAATGTTGAACATTGGGAGTGCTGGAATTCAGCTGTCAACATCGCGAGAGCCAATTTCCGGTATCACATTTTCTTGCCGACGTTTACAGTCATAGATGCTTGCCAAAACTGGTGCAATTATTACGGGAGAAGGTCAATTTCTAAGCGAAGCGCAACTCCAGCTCGCGCTGACTTGCAAGTGCTTTGTCGGCGCGGGAGTCCTCTTCACCTACAATCGGGAGGCCCAGATGCGTTTCACTGGTCAAAGAGCTGATGAGACGCCCGACGACACCTAACCGAAGAACGACAC
>DAOUPA010000136.1 GCA_030626405.1 Planctomicrobium sp. | reverse complement strand
GTGCTTGAGGTCACCAATTTCTCAACCAAAACTTCATACCATTCATCTGGAGTAAAGTAATCCTTCGACTGTCTGTACCGAATCGATCTGCCTAGAACCGCACCTGTGCCGTAGCGCATTTCTGCATTTTTCTGCAAATCTTCGAGTTCTATTGAGACTGGACTGGATGCCATAGTTTTAGAAAACTCACTCACCTCGCCAACCCAATTAGGACTGAAGGACGCAAAGGAAAATCACCTTCACGCGACGTCGGCGAAGATTCTTTCTTTGCGGTTGAAGTAGAGGAGGCCGCTGAGGGTGATGATTGTTGCTGAAGTGATGCCGACTGCGATGAAGGCCCAAGGCATGTCTCGGGTTCCGAGGAGAGCTGACCTGAAGCCTTCGATGACCGCGACCATGGGGTTTAGAGCGTAGAGCAGTTGATATCGCTCTGGAATCAAGCTTGCAGGATAAACCACTGGGGCTGCGTACATGAGGAGTTGCACGACAAAATTCATGGCGTGCTTCACGTCTCGGTATTGAATAGCAAAAGCCGTGAGCCAACAAGCCAATCCGAATGCGGTGAACATCATTAAGAGGATTAATACTGGAAGAACCACGACTCCCCAAGTGGGAGGAGTCTGAAAGAACACCATTAAAATGAAGAGCAGGCACATCGCAATTGAAAAATCGACGAGCTTTGCGAAGACAGCTGAAAGAGGCATGAGAATGCGAGGAAAGTAGACCTTCTTCAGCAGATTGGCTTCGTTCACAAGGCTGTTTGTTCCATCGACCAATGCGTTGGAAAAATATGTCCACGGAACAAGTGCAGCGAGGCTGAACAAGGCATAAGGTGATCCATCAGATGAAATCTTGGCCAGTCGCCCAAAGATGATTGTGAATACGATCATCGAAAAGACTGGTTGAATGATTGCCCAACCGATCCCGATTGCACTCTGAGCGTATCGAACCTTGAGCTCTCGCCAGACGAGAAAGCGTAGCAAGTCGCGGTAATTGTAGAGCTCCTTCCAATCGACGAGCCGCCAGTTAGAGCGAGCCTCGATGATCGTTTCGAAGACCTGCCCTGATTCAGTAGCGTCTTGGGTCAAGTTGTCGGAGGTAACTGATTCTAAAGTTCCCGGCACTGTTTTTTCGTCCGCGTTTCGCTTGCTAGTGGTTTCGGTTCAATCCAAAAAATTCAGGACTTAGACATGAGTGAATGACGTGCGATTAAATCCCAAGCAGATCCGCAACCGGTTGGAGACATTTTTCCCAACAGTGGTGGTCTCGAACAAACTTGTATCCGGCGTCCGCAATTTCGTCACGCTTCTTCTGATCGTTGAAAAGCCCCAAGAGTGATTCAATCCATTTGTCTTCACCTGAAGCAACGGTGACCTGACTACCGTTGATTTCGATTCCTTCAACGGCATGCGGAGTTGAAAGTATCGCGGTTTTCATCGCCATGGCTTCCAAGACTTTATTTTGCAGTCCACGTGCAATTTGCAGCGGAGCGATCGCAACGCTGGCTTGTTGATAATAGGGGCGAACGTCTGGAACAGATCCAAAAACTTCCACACCGGGCAGATCGGCAAGTTTTTTCACTTTCTCGACCGGATTACGTCCGACAATCAGCAATTTGCTTTCGGGGCATTTCGCCTTAACAGACGGCCAAACATTGGAGCAAAACCAATCGATGCCGTTGACATTAGGAAGATAGTCGAGCGCTCCAACGAACAGACAAGTCGCATTCTGTTTTACACTTTGAGTTGAAGCGTGAACATCAAAATACTCTAAGTCAATTCCGTTTGTTGCCGCCCGTACATGAGCATCTGGCGCCATTGCACGATAAATATCAGCTTCTGGTTCGGTCACAAGAGTCACACCCTCACACTCGGATCCAATCGTAATTTCAAGTGAACGAAGGCGCTTTGATTCCAGGCGATACAGGAATTTTTTAAGTCCTTTTGCATTCATTGCGTATTCAGAAAACTTTTGGCTGTCAACATCGACGAGATCAACAATTTTAGGAATACCGTTCAAGTGCGATTGCTTAAGATATGGGGCAACGCTCGAACAAAATCCTACGACTCCGTCAAATTGAACTCGTTGGCACCAATCAGCAATTGTTGAATTCAGTCGTGACGAGTAGAACATCCCTTCCGTTGCTGAGTTGCCCATCGCGAGAGAACAAATTCCGCGAATGTATCGCGTTGGATTCAAGTGCTCAATGCAAACATTTCGGCAGAGCATATTGAGTTCCTCGAGGCAACCTGAATCTAAGGGTTCATCTGCAAGGCATGCCAGCCAGACATTCGTTCTAGATGCTAGAAATTTCAGTGCGTTGTACGAACGAATTCGATCCCCGCGATTCGGTGGAAACGGGACACGATGAACGACATACAACAGGTTTGGCTTTGAATTTCCAGCCATATTCGATGCCTGCTCCCTGTCGAATTCTATATTCCTTTGAGTTGATTGAGAAATAATTGTTCAACCTGCGATCACGATCGGAGGTGAGCTTTTTGAAGCCTCCTCCGGAACCAGAGATGAAAGTGAATCAAAGCGAAATCGCTCCAGAAGCTGCCTCAATCTCGATTCCGTTTTTTTCAAATTTGTATAGTGCCTGAGATACGATTTCCAAGAAGAAGGAATCCGAGGTTGGTCAGGATCGACCTCCCAAGGATGGATGTAGAACATAAACGGCCGGTTCTGCCTGGAGTTCAACTTTTCCAACTGAGAAAATGTCCACTGCGAAGGAAGGATGCGAAAATATCCACCTCCTCCGACGGCGGTGTTACGACCAAACATACTGCAAACAGTTCCAGGACACTCCCAAATCGCTCCGTTTGCCCGTTCGATGAGATGGGTGTCAGTCTGAGCATCCGGGATACCATAGATGTCATGACGAACTGGAAAGATGCTGGAGTCGAGCGTGATTCCTTCTTCAATGAGGATATCGAGCGCCCAAAGAGATTTCTCGGTGATTGAAAAACTAGGGGCTCGGTATGCAGTGATGCGTTCACCGGTAATATCTTCAAGAATTTTGCAGCTAACAAGCAGGTCGTCGCGGAAATCTTCGGGAGTCATGTTGTATACGAGTTCGTGACGGTAGCTGTGACTTCCAATTTCATGACCAGCTCGTTGAATATCACGTATCAAAAACGGACGATGCTCAGCAACCCACCCTAAGACAAAAAACGTCGCTTTGACCTGAAAGTGATCCAGCAAATCCAAGATGCGATGAGTGTTTGCCACAACTCTTAATTCGCGATCTTTCCACTCCTCGAATCGAATGTTTTTCGAAAAAGCGGAAACATGAAAGTAATCTTCAACATCTACTGTAAACGCATTTAAAATGGATTGATTCACTGGACGTGAACGCAAGTCGCGTTTTTAAAGAGAAAAAGAATCAGTAACGAAATCGGCCTCACCGTTGAACGATGAGGTGCCGTGTGCAACAACTGGAAAACGCGAGATGCAACTTCGCTGCCCTCTTCAAAAAAACTACAAGGCTCACGAAACAGCTGGAGTCTCCTCGTCTTCAGATTCGATCACCAAGGACTGCTTGGCATCTAGAACTGTTGGCAGTGAAACCACAGACCAGGCAACCCTTGCAATTGAAGTGCAAAAGTAAATCGCAGTAAAGAAAATAATGCGCAGGTCGAGCCAAGGTCCCATGTTTCTCACATAGTAGAGATCGGGAATCAACTTCTGACGAACGCTTTGAATATCTGTATCGGCAGGCAGGCGGAGTTGCGCAAGACCTGTTATCCCGGGTTTAACGTGTAGTCTTTGTTTGTAGTTGGGGATGTCCAACTCCAGACGATCTGCAATTTCAGGGCGTTCAGGTCGCGGTCCAATGAGACTCATTTGTCCAAAAATCACATTCAACAACTGCGGGAATTCATCGATTTGCGTTCGCCGCAAAAATTTCCCCAGCGGTGTCACGCGAGGATCTTCGGTCGTTGCCCATATGGCACCCGTCCCCGATTCGGCATCATGAACCATCGTCCGCAGTTTGACCATCACATACTCTTGTCCGTTTCGACCAAGTCGACGCTGAGAATAAAAAGCAGGTCCTTTAGACGTCAGACGTATTAGTATGGCGGCGCCGACCAAAACAGGACTCAGGATGATGAGCATCGGGATTGCAACCACAATCTCAATGCACGTCTTCAACAATGGATACCAGTGACGTTTTGGCTGCACAATGAGATCACCAAGATCACTTGAAAGTTCATCCTTGAAAGGGCTTGAAACATATTGACGACGTGTCCGCTTCTCGCGAACATCGTACTCATCAACGGTTTTCATACGTTCTCCTTTAACCGCATCCTGTGGAAAACTCGAGCCATGATCATTCTTAAAATGGACTCAAAACGATCATCAATTGTGATTTGAACTGAATGTAAAACAATACAAATCGAAAAAATCGACGTCTTCGACCAATGTTGTCGAGAAACTATCCTGCCTGACCGAGTTCGACTGACGAGCTATCCCCGCCTTTTTCAAACAGTGTTTGATTCACCCGTGGAAGGAAATCATCCATAAACTTGTCGACTGATTTTAAATCGATGTCACCTGTTTCAGCCGAAACTGGAACGGTAATATACATTTTATAAAGGTAAGGGAAACGTGCTGTCTCAAGCCGTGCGTTATCGCAGGCTAGCCAGTTCCCATCGGCACTCCACCCCCACAGAGTTTGGATGGCAATCGGAACTCCGTCTACACTTCGAGCAAACCGACCATTCCAAAGAGAGCCCGGTGCTGCTCCATCGATAGGCGTTGAAACCGGTTGAGACTGCAACCCCCACCCAGCGCCAACAAAGCAAACTGTCGGAGGGTGCACAGAGATCGGGCCAGGGCGACCACACAGGATCATTACGCTAACAGTCTGGCCACTTTCCTGGTGAACGAACTTTCTCGAAAAATGACCAACTGCTTCCGCAAGTTTGAGATGTTCTTTGGGAATTTCAGATTCTTCACTCACCCAACCATTAAACGACACTGGGAGTTCATCAAGCCTACTTGCGGCATCGAGAACTTTTTGCGACTGTCCCCATCGATCGGACTGAAAACCATGAATAATTCCCGATGTTAGAATCAGAAGGACACCAAGCACAAAAGGGAGGTAACGTTTTTTTTGACCAGAGTTTGTCATGTTTGTCTGATTAGGATTCTTGTCGAGTCAGCTGCGGGAACGAGCAGATTTCAGTCCACTCACTTACTTGTGAGTGGACCCTTTCCGGGAGGGCTATTTTACGTCAAGTGTATTGTAGTGGCGGGAGTAGTATCCGTAGCGGTCAGCAATTTCATCGAGTCCAATCAGAACTGCCCCAATCGGCGGAACGCCAATCATTTCCAATCTCTGCTGTGCAGCAGCGACGTTCCCGAGCCGACTGATGTCTCGCCGAATGGTGAGAATGACACCATCAACATCCTGAGCAAGTAAAAGTGAATCAGAGACTGGCAATAGCGGCGCAGAGTCAACGATGACAAATTCATAGTTTTCAATTAAATGCTTGAAGACTTGCTGCGCTCCACCCTCTGAAAGTGTCTGCAAAGCTTTGGAATCAATACGCCCCGCCGGAATTACAGAGAGACCCGGTGTTGGAGTTTCCTGTGCGGCTCCTTCAATCGGCTTGTCTCCGCGAAGGATTTCGCAAAAACCATGAGACGACTCAAGGTTGTAAACGCGGTGAACGGTCGGACGACGGAGATCGCAATCAACGAGAACCACCTTCCGCCCCGCCCTGGCAAAGCTTGTTGCCAAGTGACAAGCAACACTGGTCTTGCCTTCTCCGTCGCTGGCGCTGGTTACCATAATGACGTTCAACGTGTCAACTTTTGCGTCCCGAATCAGAACAGTACGTGCCGAGTCAATTGCTTCTTTCAGCACGCTGCGCAAAGCGACCTGTTGTGATGTCAAACGACGCTTGCTGTTTTCAACCGCTTTGAGAACTGCCCTTGGAAGTATGGGAAGTGCTCCAATAATCCGAATCCGCAGATCGTTGGAAATTTCGTCAATCGTGCTGACACGGCGACGACGATAATCAAGCAACACAATTCCACCTGCGATGAGACCAAAAACACCGATTCCCGCAAGACCTGCCATCTTGTACTTCTTACTCATCTGCGGAGCGTGCGGTACTGCAGCCTTGCGCTGCAGTTTAATTCTTTGAGGGGCCTGAACTTCAATTGCCAGGGCTTCAATTTCAGATCGAAATCGATTTGAAGTCTTCTCTGTCAATTCAATTTCTCTTTTGATCTCCTCTAGCTGGAAAGCCTGAGAGCCCGTTCTTTGTTCATCACCCTTGAGTTCATTCAGCTCAACTTCGAGTTGACTTTTCTCAGCTTCAAGCAAATTGACACGGTCTTGAAGCCCAGCAAGAGTTGTGTCCGCATTCGAATTCACTTCAGTAAGAATTCGCTGCCTGATCTGCTTTTCCAATTCTTCAGCAAGTGCTTTTTGCCTCTTCAGTCGCCTCTGAAACCCTAGTAGTTCTGGATGCTTGGGACCAAGTTTTTCCAATCGATCTCCTGCCGTCCACTCTAGCTCCCGAATATTGCTTGCAATTCTTTGATACTCTGGGTTCATCTTTATTCGCTCGTTGAGCAGTGACTCAGGCATTTGGTCAAGCAGATTCTCCAGGAGCAATTGCTCATTCGTGCCGTCGAACTCGACACCCCCACTTTTTCTTGCTGCAAGCTGGATGCTTGCCTGCATCAATTCAAACCTCAGCCTCGTGAACTCTGAGCGGAGTTGACTGTGGTACTCGTATTCCATTTGCCTTTTGACAGATAATGTTTCAGGGTCCGTGGTTTTGAGTTCCTCCGCCAAAGTCTGTAGTGATTTCCGCTTGGTCTCCAGTTCCTGATCGATCTTTCCACTAAAGTCCTGAAGCGTCACTAACCGTGTTACCCGTTTTGTTTTCTCCTTGAGAACGACTTCATCCAGAAATGTAGCCGAGATCGCATTGACAATTTTCGCCAATTCAGAAGGACTATCCCCTTCCAGTGAGATCCGAATAAATTCTGTACCAGGACTCGACACCACCACTTTTTTCTCTAACCAGCTAACGGGGTAAGCTTGCTCGGTTATCGTTTGCAGATTAGAGAGTTCCGGATTCAGAAGAGCAACACTTAGAACGTTGTGGTCTTTTATTAACCTCGACTGAGTTTGCTTGTACGTATTGAAATTTGCCTTAGCCTCAGCTGTGTTGAACAGAATTTTTTCATCCACGGAACTAATTCTAAGTTCAGCAAACGCGAGATATGGTGCCGGAATATACTGCCAGGCCGCGATACCCGCCCCCCCGCCACAGATTGCCCCCAGGAGAACTGCTAGAAACCATCTACGACGAATTGAATTCAGTAACGCCTTTGTGTCAATCGTTTCCGAACCGGCTTGCGTTGGCGATGAATGGACCGGGACCCCGCCCACGTGGCTCGAACCACGTGAGGCAAGACCCTGTCCTGAGTCCTCCGGCGCTGAACCAGATGAGGGATATTTTGTTATTTGCGTTTCCATATTGGTCGCCTGAACCACTCCTAAACGAAGATGACCGAGTTTTCGAAAATTCAAAACCCCAAGAGAAACGAATCACCACTCCCCGTGGCAAATGACTGCAATGTAATAAGGAGTGAAGGAGACTTGCTCAATTTGAATTACAGTTCACAAACGCCATTGAAATTAAGACTCGACACGCGCCAGCCCGACTGTCATTGGAGCATCATCCTCAACGATCACGATACGCGATACGAGAAGAAGTTCAAGCCACAATATTGCCAGAGCCAAAGGAACCATCATCCACCCTGCGAAGTCGTGAAAAAACAAATCCGCCATCTTTGAAAACCCTGTTGCATAAAGTAGGCCAGTCACCGTAATTCGAGTGACATTTGCAACAATGGCAATTGGAATAGCACTCGCGATCACAAGAATTTTTTCCCAGAATGGACGCTCAGGTATAAAAAGGGCCGTTGCCGTTGAGAATGCAAAAAAGACCATCAGCATGCTCAGGCCACTGCATGCCTCAGTAACTCCAATTCGTGCGTCACCAACAAGTATCACATTACCTTCCGCAAGTGCTGGTAGCCCAAAAGTTTGCATGACATACGTGCTCGTCCCGGTACCAATTGCCCGTAATGGCCCACGCAGTGCCACCTCCAGGCTGTAAGGCAATGGCAGCATAAAAGCCAGGAATGCGATCGCAGACCACGCCCAACGCAGAGCGTGCCAACCACCGGTTAATAAGCAAATGCCGACAAGAAATGGAAGAAGGGATAAAAGGTCAAACCATTCGTAATAGAAGCGGGTCGCCAAGTATCTCATTCCAATCGCGATTGCAATAACTGCGACACCCCACCAACTCGGTTGTAGCTTTGACGAATCCAGCTTGCCCCGTCGAGTCCACAGTAGTGCCAGAGAAAAGATCGGAACAAGAAATCCATGCGAATACTCAGGGCTATGGTTCCACTTCCCAACAATCAGAGTGAACGTCGACCAATAGGCCCAAAGCCCCACTCCTAACAAGGCGATGGCCTGGAAAAGAAAGACTCTTGTATTTTTTTGCTTGAACTGCCCTGAAAAATCCGTCATTTCAAACACAAATGGCCTAATGTTAAACAACTCTGAAAAGCAAATAAGTGGCTCAAGCAAAACGGGCTTCGATACGCTGAAAGGTGAGGAACGAGCAATCTTCCAGCCTGAGTTCCTAGACTCCGTCCCCCTCGGTGACACCGCACCGATTGCGAATTCTGAGCATTAAACTGAAAAGTAGAAGGCAAAAGAGACCGTGGCCCACCCCTGCATTTGAAAATGGCACCCGGCCATCTTGGAGTCCTTCCCAACGAAAAGGTGAATCCCATCTAGTGTCTCTTCTTGCACTTCTGTGAGATGCCACCCACCTAGTTGCGTCAATCTTTAATATCAGGGTCTAATGACGAAAGTCAACGACCATTCGCTCGAACTCATGCAAATATGAGGTAACTCACATGACGGCTTACTCAAGAGAATGAACAACCCCACTGACCCTTTCTCTTTCGCTCATTTTCACCGTGCGATAGAGCACGGTTTCCCCTTGCGACTGCACTAATTGTCGCGCCTATGGGTAGAACAGAGGCCACGGATTTTTATCGAAATGAGAGGCTCTACGCTTGGTCACAGTGACTTCAGTGTGGACCGTACTCTTTCGCCGCATTGCACTCAACCAGACGTGCAATTTGAACCAGTGCATTATAATGCAGCTGTCATTCAAAGAGACACGTAAGGTTAATCATGACTGGCAATGCTCGAAGTCGAGAACGGTCCACTTGAGCTTTCATCGCGAGCTGTGAAAAATGAGATTCGACAATCACTCATTCCCCTAAGAGCAATCGATCGCCTCACTTCAGCAACGGGACATATGCAAAACCATCGATTTGTCGATTCACCAAAGCAGTTAGGGCAGAGACTGCAACGTTCACTTCTGATGTGACGTCCCGTGCTGAGAAGCCCTTGGAGGCGAGTGATTGACCACAGACACAGAAATCCACACCGGACTTCTGTAACAACTTGAGCAAGGCTATATTCGGGTTGCCTTGAGTTTGAAACTTCTTCGCATACGCTTCCGAATCGAGAGCACAAAGTGTCGCGTCCCCATGAAGAATAACCGTGATCCTCACTGTCGCAGATTGGTGGCCTGCCCCAGCGTAAATGTTAACGAAGCGAGCGACTTTCCGAATTGCGGAGTTCATTTCATCCGGAGAACCACCCGATGTGATATCAACGCAGATTTTCGAACCCGCTCGGGGTTGCTCGACAGCATTCGAGAGTTGAACAACGCGACCATACTCCTTCACCTTGGGATGAATGAACTGAATTTTGCCAACTATGCCCTTCGGTGGTCGAGAACTATCTCCGTTTTCCAAGCGTTGGCTTTCCGTGTTCCCCGCCTGTTTCTGTTCCGCGTTTGAAGATCTTGGAATGCCAAGCATGACCGTAACGCATACGGCAAACGCAACCATTATTGGGACAAGCTTCATCGAACGAATTCTCATTGCTTTTCTCTCTGACGTTAGTCTTTATTTACGCTCGCCCTTTGAGCATTCCTGTCCAGTACAGAACCGGCAAAGCGTACTTCTTCAAAAGCCACATGCTCCATCGTTCTTTCGCTTGATTGAACGGGAAGGTTTCCGCCGGATTTTTGTCGTAATCAAACTCCGCCAGAATGAGACTTCCATAACCTGTGACGAGCGGACACGAAGTATATCCGTTGTATTTCGCGGTGAGTGGTTTGCTTGACATCAGCGACCGCAGATTCTTCACCAAGACTGGAGCCTGCTTGCGAATGGCGGCACAGGTTTTAGATGTTGGCAGATTACTGCTGTCACCAAGTCCAAAGACATTGGGATACTTCACGTGTTGCAGAGAATGTTTGTCAACGTCAACCCAACCCTGTTCGTCAGCCAAAGGACTGCTTGCGATAAAGTCAGGTGGTCCCATCGGAGGGGTGACGTGAATCATGTCGTAGTTGACTGTCACCTTCTCAGCGGTATCCATGTGTTGAAAGATCGCCTCTTTTCGTTCTGGATAGATGGCGACTAAATTGTGGCAGAACATCACCTCAATCAATTTTCGCTCAATGACCCTTTCAAGTACCTTGCGGTACTTCTCGACAGCAAAAATGGTTTCCCCTGCCGAAGCAAAAATGACCCGAGCTTTCTCGCGAATTCCCTGCTTGCGAAGATAGTCTTCCGCCAGGTAGCAAATCTTCTGAGGCGCTCCGCCACACTTAATTGCGCCAGCAGGCTGCGTGAAAATTGCCGTCCCTTCTCGAAATTCACGGAGACATTCCCACGTATAGCCGACTGTCTTGTATGAGTAATTGCTGCAAATGCCGTGCTGACCGATATTCTCCTTGAGACCTTTGATCTTGCCCCAGTTAATCTGAATGCCCGCCCCAACAACCAGATAATCATACTCAATAGTCAATCCGTCTCGGGTCTGAATCCGGTTGTGGTCGGGATCAAATTTCGCAACCGCATCTTGTATCCATTTCGCATTCTTAGGGATCACCGAACTTTCGGTCCGTTCTGTTGCTTTTTGACGAAAAGCTCCTGCGCCGACAAGTGTCCACGCAGGTTGGTAGTAATGTTTCTCGGACGGATCGATAATGACGACATCGGTCTGGCCCCTTCGACCTTTGGTGAGTCGTGCGGCGACGCTTATCCCGGCGGTGCCTCCACCTACAATCACGATTTGATGGTGGAGAACCTTGTCGTCAGACCCGTCCGTAATCGCCTGAGCACGAAGCGCTCTGATCGAGTCAGCCATGCCTTCTCTCCGTTCGCGGACTTATGAAGATTTACTATCGATAAAAATGGTCAACCTATATAACCTGAAACACTGGCGCTGCCGCATTACCTGACAGACACCACGCCTGCCAGGTTTCATTCGCAGAACCTCCTCAAGCTTCTGCCGAGACCTTTGGTGATTCCAAAAGCGACAGAAGTGAATCCCTGAGAGAGTCTTCACTTGGTGCCCCAACCATCCGTGCGACCTCTTTGCCAGCCTGGAAGACAGCCAGCGTGGGCATGGCCTCAACTCGCAGTGCCTGGGCGAGAGCAGGTGATCTGTCGACATCGATTTTCACAATGTTGACACGCCCGACCAATTCGGTGGCCAAGCGATCCAGAATCGGTGAGAGCATCTTGCATGGACCACACCATTCGGCAAAGAAGTCGACCAAGACGACCTCCTCAGCACTCAAGACTTCAGTCTCAAAATTGCTCTCGTCAACATATTTCACAGCACTCATTTCAGATACTCCTGCTATTACAAAGGGCGTTTCGGTAACATTCAGCTTCACGATCCGCAACAGGCGGGACCAGAACCTTGACTGTCACTCTGCTGACCAGTTGAACTTGCACCCTGCTCGTCTCGCACCTGATTCCAGGGCATCTTCGCCAGCATCATGCCCATTCCACAGGTGTCAGTGACGCCTGCAAAAACCAGACCAGCGCCAACAAAAGCTGACAGTCCAATGAAGTACGGGTGAAGAAAACTGAGTCCGACTCCAATGACCACCAGACTTCCGGCAGCGATGCGAACTTGACGTTCAAGCGACATCATTTCCTGACCTCGAACAACCGGCAAACCAGCGGCATCCCAAGCGAGAGTGCCTCCGTCAACATTGACAATGTTTTCGTATCCCGCATCCACAAACATTTCACAAGCCTTCGTGCCGCGACTGCCCGCTCGGCAGATGACATATAAAGGCTCGTCAGGATCAGTGCGAGATTCCATCACGTGTTGTGGGTTCAAGGAATCAAGCGGAACATTCCGTGCGAATGCACTATGAATTTCGCGAAACTCAACTGGAGTGCGAACATCGATCAGATCGACTTGCTTCCCGGTATTGCAAAGTTCGCTCAGTTCCTTGCATTGAATGTTTTGATAACTCGTAGAAATTGTTGACATGGAAACGATCCTCTCTATGTGAGTGACTGTGTGTGAGTGTGAGTTGTACTTAATGTTTCTTCAAGCCGAACAGGTCGCGAGTTCATTGTCGACAGAGTCTGTTGGCAGTGCTGATGCTTCCCAACCTTTGAGTCCACCGACAAGATCGAACACGTCCTCAAAACCTGCCTGTTCGAGGAGACTCGCTGCGATGACGGACCGATAGCCACCTTTGCAGTGTACGACGATCGACCGGTCACGTGGGAGTTCGCCTGATCGTTCTCGCAAATGCGGGAGTGGAATATTGGTACTTCCATTAATGTGTCTACATTTCCATTCCTGTTCACTGCGAACATCGAGAATCATCGGCGGGTCGGAGGACTCTAGTTCTACGGCGAGTGCAGGTGAAGTGATGAGAGACGTACGAGCCAGCACATCTTCACGATCCCCCACCGCAGCCATACTGCCTTTCAAGAAACCGACCACGTTATCGAAACCAATTCTTCCCAGACGCATGATCGCTTCTTCTTCACCACCATCTTCAGCCACCACCACAATGGGTGCCTCGTGACTGAGTAGCGTCCCACTCCAGGTCGCGTACATCCCTTCCAGGGCAATATTGGTCGCACCAAGAATGTGGGCGCCTTCGTATTCATTGCCGTTGCGAACATCGACCAATTGTGCTCCGTTTTTTTGCTGTTGAAGAACCTCCTCCAAAGTCATCGGCTTCAGAGACGCCTTCATCGTCTCGTCCAGACTCTTGCGTTCTTTCCTATTGAGAATCGCATCGTGAACGAAATACTTAGGAGCTTCCATTTGATCGGCAGTGACCAGTTCCTTGAATCGCTCCCGACTCATCGGCTTCAAAGCATAATTGAATTTCTTCTGATCACCGATTGTCGAATATGTTTCCTCCGACAAAGACTTGCCACACATGGACCCTGCTCCGTGTGCCGGGTAAACCAAAACCTCGTCAGGCAATTCCTTCAGCCGGTTCACCGAATCGTAAAGCATGTCCGACAACTCGTCAGCGGTGACTCCAATCGACGCCAACAGATCTGGGCGACCAACGTCGCCAATGAACATGGTATCTCCGGTTAAAACCGCATGCGGGTTGCGATCATCTTCCAGAAGATCGTAGACAAGGATTGAAATCCCTTCCGGGGTATGTCCCGGCGTCTCCATAATCTTGAGGCGGACATCACCAAACTCGACCACATCGCCATCTTTGACCGCGGTGAAGTCGTACTCGGCTTCTGCACGCTCACCGAGATAAATGTGAGCGCCAGTCTCCTCGTTGAGCTCAATGTGTCCAGCCAGGAAGTCGGCATGGAAGTGCGTCAGGAAGACGTACTGAATCTTCCACCCTTTAGCTTTGGCATCTTCCAGGTATTGATCAATGTCACGCTGAGGGTCGATGACTGCGGCAACCCCAGTTCGCTCATCGGCGATCATGTAAGACGCATGTGCCAGACACCCCAAGTAGTATTGCTTCAAGAACATCGCTCAATCTCCTCTGATGGAAACCTGTTTTTTAAGATGTTTCCACGAGAAGCAAGGAGCGTGCCAGACTCACAACACGCTTTAAAACTTATCCATTAAGTCGTTGTTGTTGAATGACTTACGATACGTAATTGCTTTTCAATTGTCACCCGCGAACAGAAATGAGAAGCG
>DAOUPA010000099.1 GCA_030626405.1 Planctomicrobium sp. | reverse complement strand
TCGATGGTGAATACCAAGGCGCTTGTTTCCCATTTCGGCATGGTCTCGCATCCGCTGTTTTGCGCCTCGAACAGGGGAACGATGGCAGCGTCTTTGTTGGCTTGTCAAACCGTGGCTGGAGCAGTCTCGGTTCTTCATCGTATGGTCTGCAACGACTCGTCTGGACTGGGAAGACTCCTTTTGAAATCAAGGAAATGCGAGCCACACCCGGCGGTTTCGACCTTATTTTCACAAAGCCAGTTGATGCGGCGAAGGCGAGCGATTTGGCCTCGTATTCAATGAACTCGCACACGTATCTATACCATGCAACATACGGCAGCGATGAGATTCAAAAGAAAACGCTCAAGGTCACGGCTGCAAATGTTTCGAAAGACCACCTGAGTGTTAGCCTGAAAATCGATGGTCGCAGAGAACTGTTCGTTCATGAACTCAACGCCCAAGGCGTTCGCAGCAAAAAGGGAGAAACCTTGCTTCATCCTCAAGGGTACTACACATTGAATCGAATCCCGAAATAGTTGCTTTTGGACAGCAGGGTTGAACAAGATGTTTCCTTCATTCGACTTAGCGAAAATGAACTCAATTGAGTGAGAAAGTCCCAAACCGATGTTTTTCAAATAATACTGTGAGAATCGAATAATTATTGATCTCGGTCAGCGAATTCCTCGTATTCACGGAAACTCATCTTTTTTCTCCCTTTCAAAAGAGACTCCTCATCATGTCGCGCTTGCTCTTCTCCTCACTGTTTGTGCTCTCGTGTGGTTCTTCGCTGCTCTACGCAGATGCGAAGCTTGTTCATGCCCCTGCTTATGAAACCGGGGATGTCATCAAAACTGAAATTGAAATGGAGATCAACCAAACGCTGACGATTGCAGGGATGGAAATCGAAACCGGCGTCAACAACTACGTTGTCACCGAGGAAAAAGTGACTGCCGCTTCTGCGGACAAAGTCACCCTGAGTTCCAAACTCTCCGCAATGCAGATGGAACTCTCGCTACCCGGCGGTGTGATGCTGAACTTCGATTCCGGAAACCCGGATGCTGAAACCCCGGCTGGCCCGCTGGCTGAGGTGATGAAGTTCTTCAAACTGCTCTCAAAAGCGACATGGACAAGCACACTGGATGGAGATCGAAAACTGGCGACTGTGGAATACGAAGAAAGCTTCCTCAGCGAAGTCCCTGAGATGTTCAAAAGCGAAGTCACTCCAGAGAAGGTCAAGAAAGAGGCAAACACAGTGATTGCCCGATTGCCGGGCAAAGAGATCGCAGTCGGAGATAAATGGGACCGCAACGAAGAATCCTCACTTGGGCAAGGACAGACATTCTTCTTTGCCAGAGAGTTTGAGTACCTTGGCAATGAAGAACACAACGGCAAACAAATGGCAAAAATCGGTATCACGATTAAGTCCGTCAAATACGATGTCGAAGCAGGCGGCGCGTTGCCGCTTCAGGTGAAATCAAGCGAACTCAAAGCCGACGGGTCCACCGGCACATTCTGGTACGACATCGCGGCGAAGCAAATCGTCGAAACAAAAGAAACTCTGAAGATTACAGGAGACCTGGTTCTGGTCGCCAACGGTCAGGAACTCCCCTCGGAACTCGACCTGACAATGAAAATCTCATCAAAAACGATGCGAGACTAAAAGTGGGTTCAACCAAATCGAGCCAAGGGGATTGTCTGAAACTTTCTCTTGGCTCTTTTGTTGTGTGGGCAAATTGATTGAGGGAATTCGCGTGCAACGGACCCTGTGCGATATGAAAAAGTGGACTGATTTTTCAGGTGGATGGAATGTGTGATCATTCAGCAATGACACAAACACGCAAGGATGTGTTCCACCTCTACGGTCTCCTGAGAACGTCAACCTTTTACGCGGTTCTCCCAGCTACGTGGTTACTCTTCACCTCCGGTCTTCAAACCGCATTCGATGTTTTTGTCAGTGTTGCTTTGATCTCTTTATTTTTTTTAACTTTGATAGTTGCATTCAATTACTGTCTCGGAGTTACAGTATTTGTCTCTGTCTCCAAGGATCAGGTTTCGGGAAATTTGGGTTATCACAGCCGCATTGCGCCACCCAGCAAATGCGGTTGGTTCCGTGGTTCAACAATTGAGGAGACGATCGGTCACTTCGGTCGAAAGAAACCCGCCATCATCATTTGTGTTGGAGCAAAAAGTTTTTGGAGCAGTCGTTATCGTGTCGCTATTTGTGGAGATCCAAAAGAACTGAAAGAGTGGGAGTCGTTCCTGATGCAAATTGGAATGCCTCACCGGCAGGGTTGGCGTTTCCCATTTGCAAAAAAAGTCAAGCAACCATTGTCAGGCGCAGACTGATTACCCTGCTGGATCAATGCAGTGATCGCTGCAAAAGCTTTCGCCCACGGGACGATAACCAGAACACTCACGCAAGTATCTCGTTCAGCACATGCGCTTCTTCGACGCCAGTAAGTTTGAAGTTTAATCCTTGGGATTTGAAGGTGAGTTTGGTGTGGTCGATGCCAAAGAGATGCAACATCGTCGCGTGGAAATCCCGGACGTGGACCGGGTTTTCGACGGCGGCGTAGCCGAGTTCGTCGGTGTTACCGTAGGAGGTGCCTCCTTTGACGGCTCCGCCGGAGAGGAACATTGAGAAGCCTTTGATGTGATGATCGCGACCGCTGCCTTGCCCCATTGGCGTGCGACCGAATTCGCCGCCGAATACGATCAGCGTGTCCTCAAACAACCCGCGATCTTTCAAATCCTGAATGAACGCCGCAGTTGCCTGATCGACTTCCTTTGCCGTGATTTCCATTGATCTTTTGATACTCCCATGATGGTCCCAGGCACGGTGGTAAAGCTGCACAAAGCGGACGCCTCGTTCGAGGAGTCGTCTCGCTAACAGGCAATTTGAAGCAAACGTCCCGTCGCTGCCGGGCGTGCCGTATCGCTCGAATGTTTCCTTGGATTCGCTTTTGAGGTCCATGAGTTGTGGAACGCTGGTCTGCATCCGGAACGCCATTTCGTATTGCTGAATTCGCGTCGCGATCTCTGGATCGTGAACGACCGAATCGAACTGCCGATTCAAAGTGTTCACGGCATCGACAACATTCTTCTGCTGATCAAGCGTGATTCCTTTCGGAGGATTGATATAGAGAACCGGCGCTCCGGTCGATTGAAACTGAACTCCCTGATATCGGGACGGGAGAAACCCTGAATGCCATTGCCGGGCCGCAATTGGCTGAGCCTGACCACCTTTGCCGACGGAAGAAAGCACAACATAGCCGGGCAGATTGTCCGTTTCCTGACCGAGACCATAAAGCAACCAGGACCCCATACTCGGACGACCGGCGAGTGCGGCTCCGGTGTTGAAGAGAGTGTGAGCAGGGTCGTGATTGATTTGGTCGGTGTGCATCGAACGGACGATGCAAATGTCGTCAGCCATCGAGCCGATCTTAGGAAACTGCGAACAGAGCCGCTGTCCGCTTTCGCCATAACTTTCAAAATCAAATTGTGGGCCGAAGCATTTTAGTTCACGTCCTTGGAGCTGTGCAATCTGCTGACCTTCCGTGAACGATTTCGGCATCGGCTGGTCGTGCATTTCCTTGAGTTTGGGCTTCTCGTCAAACGTTTCGAGATGCGAAGGGCCGCCCGCCATGCAAAGATGGACAATTCGTTTCACCTTCGCAGGAAAATGAAGTGGACTCACCACACCTGAGTGCAGTCCCGCAGTCGCCTTCGCTGCGGAGGCGTTTTGTTGCAACATCGAATAGAGCGCCAACGGACCAATCCCAAGCGCCGCTTTTCCGAGGAAGCTTCGCCGGGATTGCAGCTGAGGATATTCGGAATTTAAAGATAAATCGTTCATGGTATTTCTCAACTATTGTGTGTCGCCCACATGGCGCTTCGTGGAATTGTGATTTAGTGATGTAGGGTGGGTGGAGCCTGATCAAAGGTGAGTTTCGTACGCGAACTAAACTGTGATTTAGCCTGAACGACGTTTTTACTCCAATTGGCGTAACCCACTAATGCCGAGACACGCGTACCTCACCGCACCCTACTTTCCCTTCATTGTTTTTCCTCTGTGCGCTCTGTGGCTATCATTTTTATCTACTTCCGTAGCGAGCTGTGCATTGATTGCAACTGCTGGGACGAGTCCCAGCCTCCGTGCTCGGTGGAGTTGTGTCTTAGTAACGTGTGATCGTCTCATGTAAATTCAGAAGCACGCGGGTGACGCCGGTCCAGGCGGCAACTTCAGCTTTATTCTGTTTCTCGTTAACGGGTGCAAGGCCTGTGGAAAGGAATTGTGTAATGGCTGCTTCATCGTTCGAAAACCGCTCGAATTCTTCGTCGTATAGCTGCCGGAGAACCTTCGTTTCCTCGGCATTTGGCTTTCTTGCGAGGCATCTTCGAAACGCATATTCCAGACGAGACTCAAAGTTCTGTTCCGATTGAGAACAAACATCTGCTGCCAGTACGCGTGCGGATTCAACATATGTAGGGTCATTAAGGAGAACGAGCGCCTGCAATGGTGTGTTGGAGCGTTCTCGTCGAGCGGTGCATTCCTCACGCGCCGGTGCATCGAAGGCAAGTAAGCTGGGATGAAGAAATGTTCGCTGCCAGTGCGTGTAGAGACCGCGGCGATATTGATTCTCACCGGTGTCGTGCTTGTACGTTCGCTTCGGGAAATTGAGCTGTGCCCAGTAGCCGCTTGGTTGATAAGGCTTCGCACTGACGCCACCGACTTTGTCGACAAGGAGTCCGCTAATTGCCAGAGCGTTGTCGCGAATCATCTCCGCATCGAGACGTTGTCGCGTCTGGCGAGCGAACAGTGTGTTGTAAGGATCTTTAGAGAAGGAGCCTTCGGTGACGTTTGACGATTGCTGATAAGTTTCCGACATGACGATCAGTTTAATGATTTGTTTAACGTTCCAGTCTGACTCCACGAATTCCACAGCCAGCCAATCGAGCAATTCCAGATGCGTCGGCCATTCACCTTGTGAACCAAGGTCATCGACCGACCGGCAGAGACCGTAGCCGTTAAGCAGCATCCACAGGCGGTTCACAAACGTTCTTGCGACGAGTGGATTCTCCGGCGCTGTGAGCCAGTTCGCCAAACCGAGGCGGTCTGGTTGGAGTTCCAAATGATCATTCGAAAGAAACGCAGGCACCGCAGGTGTCACGACGTCACCGGCATTGCTCATCCAATCACCACGCGGAAGGACTCGCATCTCACGAGATTTTTGTGCGACGGTCACGAGAGTCGTTACTACTGACGCGTCGAGTTGCTGCTTCTCTTTTCGCAGTTGAGTAAGCTGATCGCGAGTCTCTACTAACAGAGGAGTTTGCTCGCGAAACGCTTTTTGCAAGAGACTATTTTGCTCTTTCGAAATTTCGCCTTCCGGCAACTCAAGAATCTTCGCAACTTCAATTGTGGGAATCACTGAGTCTTTACCATTGGAAGATTGCTCCGCAATTGAAATGCGGAACCGACCAAGTGTGTGGAAGGTTCCATGATTCTGGATGATGGAAACTGTGAACCGGTGCGGCGTTTCTTTGCCCGTCGCAAACGTCATTGCCTCTTTCGCTTCCAGAACAAGGTGGTGGTCCTTGCCGATCTCTGGGAGAATTGCCCAACCTGTCTTGTTGTCTTTGGCAATGTTCTCCGCTGTGAAGCCCCCTTGATTATGCGTGGCGTTAGCTGTTGCCCAGGCAAGTTTACTGCCGTCCAGTTCAACATCTATTGACTGAACCACGAAATTGCCGTTCCCTGCACGTCCTGGTCCCTTTGCTGGCAAGGAATCGTGACTCAACACATCAAGGCGAACCGCGCCAATCGCAGTCAGATTAGTTGTAAACTCAAGTTTGTAAGTATCCTTGTCCGGATTCTTCCCCGAAACAGCGACAACTCCTTCTTCTTCAATCGTCAATGTTGCCCCGTTCGTTGATTTTGCTGTCTCAGGCACAAGCGCAACCCAACGCTCAGACGCCGCTTTCGCGTCGACTTTCCACTGTTCGAAGGCTGAGGTTAACTCTGGCGTACTCTTATTGTATTCCGTCTCCACCTTTGCAATTTGCGATGTAAGTTCTGCCTGACGATTCTTTTGTTCTGGAGTCGGCACTGGCATTTTCTCTAAGTGATTGGCCCCCCCGACAATCCCTTGCTCTTTAATATCTGCAAAGAACGCCGCAAAGCTGTAGAAGTCTTTCGTTGTAAACGGGTCGAATTTGTGGTCATGACACTCCGCACAACCAAACGTCGAACCGAGCCAGACCGAACCGGCTGTCCTCACGCGGTCGGCGGAGTATTTCGCCAAATACTCCTTCGGCTGAACGCCTCCTTCCGCAGAAGCTCGGTTGATGCGGTTGTAGGTCGAAGCAACTTTTTGTGAAAGCGTCGGGTTTGTGAGCAAGTCTCCAGCGAGTTGCTCAATTGTGAATTCATCGAACGGTTTGTTGCTATTGAACGCATCGATCACGTAATCGCGATACGGAGAAACGCTACGCACTTGATCGCCGTGAAACCCGAGCGTGTCCGCGTACCGCACCAGATCGAGCCAATACATCGTCATTCGCTCACCATATCGCGGCGACTGTAATAAACGATCAACAAGTTTTTCGTAGGCATCAGCCGAAGTGTCTGACTGAAATGCGTCAACATCTTCCGGCGTGGGAGGAAGTCCAGTGATGTCAAACGAAAGTCGGCGGATGAGCGTTCGCCGGTCCGCTTTTTGATTCATCGAGACACCAGCATCGATTTGCTGTTGACGAATGAAAGCATCAATCGGTGATCCCACTGCTTTTTTGACATCTGGAACGTCAGGTCGATTGGGTGGGAGATATGCCCAGTGATCCTGCCACTTCGCGCCTTGCTCAATCCAACGCTTGAGAGTGGAAACCTCTTTCGCTGACAAAGCTTTCCCAGCTTCTGGTGGAGGCATTCGGTCGGATTCGTCACTCGATGAAACACGAGCGATGAGTTCACTCGCATCCGGTTTGCCAGCCACGACAGCTGCGTGTCCATCGCGATCCAAAATCGCATCTTCTCGCTGATCCAAACGTAATTCGGCTTCTCGCGAACTTGCATCGGGGCCATGGCAGGCGAAGCATTTGTCAGAAAGAATCGGTCGCACGTCTCGATTAAAATCGACATCTTGTGCAATCGCAGCGTTTGCAATCATCAAGAGTGCGATGCCGAAACAATAACTTGTGCGTGAGCGACTGGAAACGAATGTCGATTCGCGAAAAGTGATCATGGAGACTCCGAGATCAGGCAGGACTTCAACGTTGTAACTTCTCTGGTAAAGTTTAGTTGACAGTCAGTCGTCTCGAAACCGAAGCACTGAACGATTTCCGTTACGCATCTGATTTCCTGATGCATGGGACAAGTTGTTACAGCAAAATTGAGATGTTTTCCGATCCGCCATTCCTAAGAGTCGGAAAGCTGCTCATCAATCTTTCGCTCGTCCAGATACTGGTGCAATGCGTCTTTCCAATGTGGCATGGCTCGACCGATGACCGCTGTCAGTTTTGTGCAATCCAGCAGGCTCTGTTTGGGACGCTTGGCTTTCGTTGGATATTCCGATGAAGGAATCGGAGAGACGCAGACATCCAATTTCGAGTATTGAAAGATTTCTATCGCCAATTTCGCCCAGGTGCAATCGCCCACATTTGTGCAATGGTAGAGTCCGTACGAATCAGTCTGGATGAGATCACAAATCGCCGTTGCCAGATCTTTTACCGAAGTCGGCGTACAATGCTGGTCGTTAACAACTCGGAGTTCATCACGTTCGCTACCGAGTCTCAGCATCGTCTCGACGAAGTTCCCTTTGCCAGTTCCAGTTCGAGCGGCATGACCGTAGAGCCCACAAGTTCGAATCACAAAGTGTTTTTCACTAAGACTTCGGACGAAATACTCGCCAGCCAGCTTGCTGGTCCCATAAGCGCTGACTGGACCAGGAGTGTCCGTTTCTTTCCAAGGATCATCGGAAGCATCTTGACCGAATACGTAGTCTGAGCTGATGTGAACCAGCGGCAAGTTTCGCACAGCACACTCTAGTGCCAGATTCCTCGGACCAAGTGCATTGATTCGGTATGCCGCGTCCGGCTCGTCTTCGGCTTGGTCAACCAAGTTATACGCTGCGGCATTAATGACGACGTCGACAGCTGTTTTGTCGAGCTGATGCAAGAACGACTCGCGTGACGTGATATCAACGTCGTTTCGCCCACAGGCAATCGAGCTGCCTCTCAACGATACCTGCAACTCAGTTCCGAGTTGTCCTTCTCCGCCGAGAATTAAGACTTTCATGCAAGTTCCTCGCTGCGAATTAACGTTCTCGATTTCGTACTCTCGAACTGTATGGTAAACGCAACGAGAGCAGAAGATCACAGAGATACAGTACGTTAAGACGCTCGGCGAAGATCGCTTGTCCCTTTTTCCATCAGACCGTGCCTGCGGAGTTTTTTGTAGAGTCCGACTCGGCTGATACCGAGGGCTTTCGCAGTTTGAGTCCGATTATTCCCGTTGGCTTGCAGTGCCTGAACAAGCAGATCGCATTCACTGTTAGCGACTTGGGAGGCCAACGTTTTTTCTTCATTCAGAATCTTCACTCCGGCAAGGGCATCAAACTGGAATTGAGTAATCTTTGATGAAAGATCACCCTCTGAGAGACATCCATTTTCAGCAAAGAGGACGGCCCGCCGTACGTGGTTTTTCAGCTCGCGAATATTCCCAGGCCATTTGTAACGGAGGATCGCATCGAAAAAACCTCGCTCGACAACGTCGATTTCGATTCCATGTTCCTGACAACATTCTCCGACAAATTGCATCGTCAGTGGAATAATGTCAATTTCTCGTTCACGGAGTGGAAAGAGTCGAAACTCGAGAACACTTAATCGATAGTAAAGGTCCGAGCGAAATTCGGCTGTTTCTGTTAAGTGTTCCAGGTTGAGATTGGAAGCGGTAATCAATCGCGCTTCGGACATCGTTGATTCGGTTGAACCGACCATTTCGTACTCACCTGTCTCGATGACCTTAAGCAACTTCGCCTGTTGCTTAACATCTAAAACATCGATCTCATCGAGCAGGAGTGTCCCTTTTCCGGCAGCTTGAAAACGCCCGATTTTGTCACGGTCGGCGCCTGTGAAAGATCCTTTCTTGTGCCCAAAGAGTTCACTCTCGATCAAATCACCTGGCAATGCTCCACACGCAAGATTTTGAAACGGCTGATCGCCGCGCGGTGAACGTTCGTGGATAATACGTGCGAGCGTCGTTTTCCCTGTTCCTGTTTCACCAAAAATCAGGATCGTGACATTGCGGTGAGCGATTCGCTTGAGGTCTTCGAGCACGCTAAAAAACGCGGGCTCGCGAGTTTTGAGTACAGTTCCGTTCCCCTCAAGAACGTGGACCTTCGGAATCGTATAAACGCTCTGTGAATTGAGAAGTTCTTCGAGTCTGTCTTCAGAGCCCATACTGACCGACGATTGCAGTTGGGGTTCGAAAGTTCCGTCTCTTCTGTAACTGAGATGGCATCTTGAAATCAAGAAGACATCAGCTGCACATTCTGCTGGGATCCCGACTTCTCCAATCGTGACGACATTGAGTTTAGAGACAGCACAATCGGCAATCGCTTTGATAAATGCAACAGCCTGCGCATCAACCTCTCCCGGTCGGATATCAATGAAGAGGTAATTCATTTTCTCCGCCTGGAGTGCAGCAAGTGCTTCTTCTGCTTGATCAAAGAATTTGAGCTGGACGTCAGTTGTACAGAGACGCTTCTGGAGTGCGCCATACAATTGACAGTCTTTCGTGAATGCAATTCCGCATCTCATCAATCAACTCCGTTTCTTCAACTCAAGTGAAACCTCCCGAGAAAGAAAGATTTCACTGTATGCTTCAGTACGATACCGACATCACTAAACTCGAAGCAGACTCTTCTCGTATTGAATCAGGCGCTTATCGAGAATGTCGTGGTTCCATCGATGATTCGGTTCGTAGCGGAGTATGTGTTGAGCAGTGTTGGCGTGTTTACTCTCAGAATCGAATTGTTGTACATCGTGGTCCATACAATGTAACTCTTCGTTAACGCTCTCCATGGCATGAGTTCCGCTTAAAGTCCCTATGACTGTCAGGCAAGACAGTTCTGTTGTTCAGATTAGGAGCACTCAATTCTACGGTTCCATAGAATAAATGGTACTTTTCATTAAGATTCATTCGCATGGTGAGCGCGGAATGACTCGAAGTCGATTGCAATCCACGGGAGCGTCCATTCTGATAAGTGCATGCCATATGGTTCCAGCTGGATAACAATCTCCAAATCGGATTTTTCATGTACCGTTCCTTCTTGCTTACGGCAGTTTTTGCGTCTCTCGGAGTCTCTCTCCTCGCAATCATTGACGATTGCCCCGTACAGGCTCAAAAGTCTAAATCTACGAAACTCCAGTGGTACAAAGGGAATTTGCACACACACTCACACTGGAGCGATGGTGACGATTACTTGGAGAGCATCGCGCTTTGGTATCGCGAGCACGACTACCAATTCCTTGTTTTCACGGACCACAATGTTCTGGCAGATAAAGAACGCTGGGTGGTCGTTGATAAAACGAAAGGCAAACGCATAGCCTTCGACAAGTTGAAAAAGAATTTCCCTGGTTGGGTGGAAGCTCGCAATTCGGGCGAGCAGCAGGAAGTTCGCCTGCGACAATTTTCCGAAGTTGTTGATCGGTTGGGTGTCACTGATCGCTTTCTATTGATTCAAGGTGAAGAAATCAGTGATAGTTTTCACAAACATCCGATTCACATGAACGTGGGGAACATTCAGGAATTGATTCAGCCTCGACACGGCGTGAGTGTTTTCGAGACCATCCAGAATAATGTCGACGCCGTTGTCGCTCAGCGAAAACGAACTGGCGTGCCGATGATGATTCACCTGAATCATCCGAATTTCATCTATGGAGTAACCGCTGAAGATTTGATGCGCGTCCAGGGAGAGAAGTTTTTTGAAGTCTACAACGGACACCCAGGAGTCCATAACTCTGGCGACGAGACCCACGCTTCCACAGAACGAATTTGGGACATCGTCCTCGCGCAAAGACTTGGCCGTCTCGATCTGCCTGTCATGTATGGACTCGCGGTCGACGATGGTCACAGTTACCACAACATCCCGAGTCGAGACAGCGAGCCAGGTCGTGGCTGGGTCATGGTTCGAGGGAACGAACTGACGCCCGAAGCGATGGTTCTCGCCTTGGAACGTGGCGACTTCTATTCCTCTTCCGGAGTCTCACTCGTAAGCTTCACGAATCATGAAGACCACTTGGAAGTGAACGTAGCTCCCGTGGACGGAGAGACTTACACCATCGAGTTCATCGGAACCCTCAAAGGAACGGACCTGCAAGGGACGCCCATCAAAGACCAGGAAGGACAACCACTTCCGACAACACATGCCTACAGCGAGGATATCGGCAAAGTCCTTCAGAAATCAGAAGGAGTGGCAGCGACCTACAATTTCACAGGCAAAGAACTTTACGTCCGCGCCCGCATCACTTCGTCCGCCAACCATGAGAATCCGTCCGAGATCGGCGACAAGAAACAAGCCTGGGTACAACCGGTTGTTCCGCAGAATTGAGAGTTCGCCGTACATTTTCAAGTGTGCAGAGAAACATACTGATTACATCGGCGCGATTCGCTTCGACCCAACGTCCGTTGTCAGGCAAACGTGAGCATTGAAACTTTCGTAGATGAGTTGGTGCTTGATTGCCTGATGGTCGGGTGAATCCCAGAGGTCGTTAAACTCCCACGGATCTGCTTGCAAGTCGTACAGTTCACCAAGATTCTTATCGTGGTACAAACAGAGTTTGTACCGGTCGGTGCGGTGCATTGTTCCGTAGGTTCCGGTGCCGCCTGTGAAGTGAGGGTCGAGCGCGTTGAAGTATTCACAGCGAACGAAATCGCGATGATGTTCAAGAGTCTCGCTCCCTTGTAGCATCGGTAAGAGCGAGTTGCCTTGTAGATATTCCGGCGGTTCAATTCCTGCGAGATCCAGAATTGTCGCCGTCATATCAAGCAGTTCAACAAGGGCAGGGCTTTGCCGGTTGACTTGAAAACGTGACGGGCAATGAAAAATGAGCGGCACGCGCACAAGTCCTTCGTAAAACCGGCAGCCTTTGTACATCAACCCGTGATCGCCCAGCGTTTCGCCGTGATCGCTGGTAAAGATGATGACCGTATTTTCTCGCTGCCCTGACTCATCAAGGTATTCCAAGAGGCGCGCGAACTGGTCGTCAATCTGCGCGATCATCGCGTAGTAATCTGCCTGCTTGCGTTTCGCGTCGTGCTTGTCAGGCGGTTTGACATCGTCTTGAAAATCAAGCGCTACCAGCTTCGCCTGGTGAGCGAGATCGCTTTCCTTGAAGTACGGTCCCGGCATCTCATCCGGGTCGTATTGATCCGCATAAGCTTTCGGTGGAATGAAAGGGGGGTGCGGATCGTAAATATTGACGTTCAGTAGCCAAGGTTGGTCACCACTTTGCTGTGAAATAAACTCAATGGCGCATTCACTCGCCCAAGTTGTTTGATGCAATTCGGTTGGCACTCGCTCTGGACTGTTCCGCAGAGAATCGAGGTCGCCACCTTGCTCCCTGACCCATTCCGCATAGTGGTGTCCTTCTTTCCAGTCGTCACGCGGAGCATGACTAAACCGCCAGTAAGAGAAGCCATCGTCGAGCCGCGTTTCGGTTCGATACCCTGAACTTTGCAAATGAAACTTGCCAATCATGCCGCAGGTGTAGCCGCTGTCCGCAATCAATTTTGTAATGAGCGGCGGATGATCCGGGAACGACTCATTCCCGTTCCGAGTATTGTGAACTCTCGTCGAGTACATGCCTGTCATAAAGCTGGATCGACTCGGCGTGCAGATCGGGCTTTGGCAATAGGCATGAGTAAACGCGACACCTTCCTCCACGAGTTGATCAATCGTTGGCGTTCGAACGAATGAATTCCCGAGCGCACCAATCGTGTCGAATCGTTGTTGATCGGTGCAGTACCAGAGGATGTTGGGGCGGGACGGTTTAGGCATGAGGATGTCGTCGTTAGATGTGAATTCAAGGTTTGCAGGCGTTTTTCTGTTTCCAGTGTTGAAACAACGTCACCGCGAATAACAACACTGCAATTAAAGTGAGGCTTCCGGCAATCGGACGAGTCACCAGTGGTGACCAGTTTCCGCCGGTTTGCATGAGTCCTTCGGTCAGGTGTTCTTCGGCGATGGGAGCGAGTACGAATCCAATCACGAATGGTGCGATTGGAATCCGCAGCTTCTCGATTCCAAATCCGATCACGCCGAATGCTAGCATGACCCAGACATCGAAAAAACGATTTGCCAGTGAGTAAGTTCCAATAACGCAAAACGTCAAGATGATCGGGATGAGAACATTCCGCGGCACGCTCGCCAGCTTCGCCAGCCACTGCACGGAAAACATCATAAACAAAAACATGAACAGGTTCGCGACGAACATCGTTCCCATAATGATGTAAACGACGTCCGGATTTTGCTCGAAGAGAAGCGGTCCCGGTTGTAGTCCATGAATGACAAGCGCTCCGAGCAGGATCGCATCAATCACGCTGCCAGGGATTCCCATCGCGATCAGCGGAATGAGCGCACCGCCTACGGTCGCGTTGTTCGCTGCTTCGGAAGCAATAATTCCTTCTTCGCTACCGTGTCCAAATTTCTCTGGAGTTTTTGATGTTGTCTTCGCAGCGGAATACGCAACGACCGAACCAATGTTGGCACCAATCCCAGGCAGAATGCCGATGAATGTTCCGATGAAAGAGGACCGGATCAAGTTCACAGCATTCCTTTTCCATTCTGCCAATGTCAAGAATAGACCCGCACGCGAAACCGTTATCGCCTCGACCGGACGATGCAGTTTGAGGATTTCAGTGATGACCTGATTGACCGCGAACAGACCAATTAGCACTGGCAGAAGTTTGAAGCCATCGTCGAGTTCGTGCATGCCGAAGGTGAGTCGTGTCATCCCTGTCGCTGGAGATGACCCCGGCATCGCCGTCAGAACACCAAGAAAACCAGCAAGCAATCCGCGAGAAAGTGATTCTCCACTGACCGACGCAATCAACACCAGTGCCATCAGCACCAGCGCAAAAAACTCCCACGGACCGAATGTCATCGACAACTCTGCGAGCGGTCCAGAGAGAAGTACAAGAAAGACCCAACTGACCAGACCGCCGATAAACGAAGCACTCACCCCAAGCCCCAACGCGCGTCCCGGCTGACCGTTCTTCGCCATCGGGTAACCATCGAGAGTCGTCATCATCGACGCTGGCGTTCCTGGAATGCGGAGCAACGTTGCAGTGATGAGTCCTCCAGAAACCGTCCCGACGTACATCGACACCAGCAGCACAAGTGCATTCTCCGGCGACATCGTAAACGTCAACGGCAAAGAGAGAGCAATCAACATCGCCCCCGTCAGCCCTGGAATCGCCCCGACGATCACTCCCAACGATGTCCCCAACATCAACAACCCCAGCGCCTGTGGAGTGAAGAGCATCGTCATTGAGGAGAAAACTTCGTTCATGGTATCAAAGCATTGTTGGAAATCATGACGCGTTCTGTTTTGTGGAGTTCAATGGTTGAGCGAAAAAGCACGCCGCAGATACGACAACATTGTCCCCTCTCCCCCTTTCGGGGAGAGGGGTAGGGTGAGGGGCAGATTCAAATTTTTGCTTTGTCTCCAAACAAAATCTAGTGAAAGTAGGGCCGGTCTTATTAGGACTCAAGCTGAAATCGGCCATAGGAACCTACCCAACGAGAACTCTTTCTATAATGGTCAAGTGGCTCTGTTCCACTACGGCAGGTCAATCACAAACAATTCCGTGAACAAATAATGGAGTCCGACACTTAACACAATCGCGAGCATCGCCATGACACCAAGAAGTTTTCGATCTCGAAACGACAGCACCGGCCCAAGGATCGCCAAATACAGGAAGGTCGCAGCACGGTAGCCGAGAAACTCCGCGTGCATTGTGGCAACGTAAAGGCAAGTCAGGCTGAAGACGGCAACAACAAGAGTTCGAGGTTTCAGACCACCAGAAGTGGTCACTTCTGTTTTTTCTTCACCTTCTACAACTTTTTGTCTTCCGAAAACAAGGCTGAGAATTGCCAGCACGACGACCGCACCAAACACCCACATCGGAAAGTTTGGCAGTTCCACGGTCGGTCGCTGTGAAACGGAGGCCGTTCGCGCAGCTAATTGAATCAGCACGCGTTCGAGTTCTTCACCTTCAATCGTCAGTGGATCAATGTGAAGTTGCTTGAGTCGAGCTTGCACTTCTTCAGTTTGCATCGCCTTTCGTAACGCGGTCGCAATGACATCCAACCGGTCCCTGGGAGTCCCCTTGGGTGCCCACCAGAATTGCATGTTCGTGCTGACCACGTCGTAGCCCTGTTCAATAGCAGTCGGGATTTCCAGAGCGTCAGGATGTCGCCCCGGCCCCAACAGTGCGATGGCTCGCAACCCGGCTGGTTGAAACTGTGCGTATTCTCCGAGCGAGAACGACGAAACATCCGTGTGTCCGCCTTGCAGACCGGCGAACCGCTTCGCACCATCTCCAGTTTGCGAATAGCGAAAGCGTGCGCCTGGACTGACCTTTTCCAGCATCATACCAGCGAATTGACTCGGCGCACCGATATTCGCAGAGAAGATCACTTCGTCCGGTCGCTCAGTTGCGGCATCCATCAGGTCGTTCAGAGTTTGGTACTTCGAATTTTCACCAACACCGATAATCATCGTCGATTGTCCCATTGAAGCGATGGGAATAAAGGCTTCCGGTCCGTAGTTCACTCGCCCGGAATACTTAGACGTCAGGATTCCCTCATGAAGCTGCATGAGCGTGTATCCGTCAGGGCGGGCATGTTTGACCCGCCGCGAACCAATCGTCCCACCAGCACCAGGGACGTTGATAATCACCAGCGGCTGCGGTAGCAGTTCGTAATCTTCAATCGCCTTCACCAGAATTCGGGAAAACGTATCGCTGCCCCCGCCAGCCCCAAACGGAACAATCAACTTGATCGGCCGCTGAGGGTACTGATCCGTCGACGCAACATCCTCACTACAACCAGCAAACTGCCAGAGCAGGGCGATTGACAATGAGAGACCAACGTAACGGCGACATTCTGAGTTCATACCAGACAGAATACTGAGACAGCCGAATCCTGGACAGTATGCAGCGAATTCGAAAATGGCTTGTAACGAGAAATGCAATGGCTCGGTGGTCGCCCAAGCCTTCACTGAAAAGTTCTGACTATGTCGTTCAGCACAGTTTCCACATGTGGAACACTTGAACCGTGTGAACTGCAAACCGAACAGCTCACAACCGTAAACCGGTGTATCCTGCCGGTGACACGTCAAGCGGGTGAATCAAGATGTTAAACCGGGTAAACCGTTACAGATATGCTTGTTTCAGTTCTTGAACACGTTTGGCACGTTCATTGCCTTATAGAGAAACGCATCACTTGCCGGCGGTGCGAAGGTGAGGACCTGTCTGCAGCAGAAATTCACCAAACAAACAATTTTCATTATTACTCAAAAACCTAAGGACTTAACAATGTTGAAAGCACTTCTCAATGATGAAGCTGGTTTCGTTGTTTCAACGGAACTCGTTCTCGTCGCGACTATCCTCGTCATCGGCCTGATCGTTGGTCAAACGACCCTTCGCGATCAAGTTGTCACTGAACTCGGCGACCTTTCTGTCGCTGTCTCAGCTATCGATCAGAGTTACCAGTTCTCAGAAGTAACTGGTCACTCATCTAGCACAGCTGGTTCACAGTTCGTTGATGCAGAAGATTTCTGTGATGTAGATAACGATGGTGCGCAAGGTTTTTCTGGTCTTGGATCATCTTGCATTATCATCGGCGCTGGTACCGAAGATAATGGTGCTGGTGGTACTTACACCGCAACCAACTAAGCAGTATGTCAGGCTCTTCTGCTTGGCATTGCAAGTTGCTGAT
>DAOUPA010000412.1 GCA_030626405.1 Planctomicrobium sp. | reverse complement strand
GTAACGACCTCGTCGTGCTGCATGATGGGTCAGGATACTTTACGGATCCTGGTAACAAGAAAGTCTGGCACTTCACATCTGATGGGAAAACGTCTGTTGCAGACACCGGGATCGAACGCCCCAATGGAGTGATCCTCTCTCCCGACCAAACTTTACTCACCGTTTCAGATACAGCGGGTCGCTTCACGTATTCTTTCCAGATCGGTCAGAACGGCAAGCTGCTGCACAAACAGGCGTACGGTCATTTGCATCTCCCGGATGAGAATGTCAATAGTGGCGCAGATGGGATGACTGTCGACACGGAAGGTCGAACGTACGTCACAACTCGAGTTGGTCTTCAAGTAATCGACCAACCTGGGCGGGTTCACATTATCCTCGATAAACCGCAGGATGGCTGGCTTTCGAACGCGACTTTCGGTGGCAAGAAACTTGACACGCTGTACGTGACGTGTGGAGATAAAGTTTTTCGAAGAAAGGTAAAATCGAAGGGAGTCCAGCCCTGGAAGGCACCTGTCGCGCAGCCGAAGCCAAGGCTGTAAGCGACGAGTCAACCGTCAGCGATCAGACGTTTTCTGGCTCAGGAAACGGCCCCCACTGAAGAACATGCCGTTCTCAACAGGGCGACACCATTCGATCAAGACACGGTATTCGAATTCACGCGTGTCACTCGCCATGCAGATTGTGACTTCTCCGGGAGCGATGGTCCCTTTGTGCATCAGCCCAATTCCGAAACGGCTGATTTCTCTTGTCATGGCAGAGATTGTATTTCCACGAAACGTTTTAATTTCCGCAGGCACCGAAAGCTGAAGGCGCTCGGCGGTTCGGTCGTGATCTTCGTCTGACTTTCCGATGCTTTCCAGAACCGAACGGAGGTCATTAAGTTCAGGACGGCCGAAAGGGTCATTGGACATTGCGAAATCTCTCCTGCAAATCGATAGTATGTATTGCAGGAACTTTAGATCACAATCTCCGACTCCGCTCCCCAGCTTTCTGATTCTCCTGAATTGCAGCAAGTCGAGGAACTTAAAGCCGATGTATTCGCTACAACTGTTGTTTTTGCCTATGCGGCTTTGGAAATCTTCAGTTGTGGTTGATCATCGTCGTTTGCATCTTTTGGGTCATCCGTCTCAGACACTTCTGACCTCCTGGCTCCACCACCACTCAGCTTCAATCCAACAAGAGTCGACATGACCGCCAGAATGAAGGCAATGACACCCCACTTTGTATTCGATCGATTGGAAAGTTTCTTCTCATGAGTCACTTCCGTAGAAGAACTAAGTTCGGGCTGTGGAGCAACCTCTATGAAACTCTCTTCACTGAAGAAGTCAGGGTCCATCGGAGCAGTTTCCAAGACAATTTCCTTGAGCGTTGTCTCGTCTTGATGAGCAAAAGAATGCTCGTGGGGACTCTGCGTATTGGTTTCGAATGAATCAGTCCCGGTTGGCACAGCGTTGCTTGGCATTGGCCGGGCCTTCGGCAAAACTGCGTGTTCTACCGAACGTTCGTTTTTTTGCGCGAACACCAGTTTGACGAGCTGGGAACTCTCCGCGAATGAATCGGTGCTACGTTCCGTGTTCGACACAGAAAGTTGCTGAACTTCCCTTTCAGGCAGACTTTGAAGTGAGTCATTGGCGGCAATTGTTATTGCCCCGGAAGATTGCTCAGCACTCACCTCAGGTGAAGGCTCCTGGGGCAGTCGATGACTCAGGGCATCCTGTCTAGGTTCAATCGAGAATAACTTCCAGTCAGGACGTTGACTGAATGTCGTGAATGCTTGGTCGTGCAGTTCGGAACGAGTGCGTTTGGGCCGAATGACAGGAAGTTCCGGTTGCAGAGCCTTTGGCTTGGTCCCCTCAAGAGAGCGAGCCCCCCAAATCTTTGCCGCAATCTCAGGCGCCAATACACCGGGATCAACATCACTCGCTGCGATGACAAGCTGGTAACGGTCCGCAATATCCTTGGCAAGCAAAACGCTTCGGTATGCAGAGTGAAGTTCTCCCCTTGCCTGTTGAATCTTCGCTTTCGCGAGCAGCGTTTCCATTCTCTTCTGGTGCGAATTCGGTTGACTGCCGGCTAAAGCCCGGGGTTGTAGCGGCTCGCTTGGATGGAACGCCTGAAAAGAATCTTTCGGGGCGAGGTTGTCGCCAACCGTCTTCCACTGTCCGAGTTCGTTTATTGAAAAATCGTCATCCGAATTTCCTGCGACCGAAGTTGGCCGCTGAGTGACGTTCTCTGACGAATTGAATGACCGGCTCGTTGCGAGAACCTGATCTGTATTCTTGAACTGGTCGAAAGGGTTTTTCTTGACTGCCTTCTCCGCGAGAGGAACGTCAGCTGTTGGTCGAGGCGCGGCAATTGCTGATGCGAACTCTTTTGCGGGGAACGGCTTTGCGATTGGAGATTCACTTCCTGATGGAACCGATCTCGCATCGCCTGGCTGAGCACTATCGACGTGCTGCGTCAAAGAGACGTTTGCCTTCGATTCCGTTGCATGTGCAGTAGTCAATGACTGCTTGATGGGTGGAACATTCGAACTGGATTTCAGAAACGGATCTCCAGACGGGATTTCCCGCGATCGGTCACTCAGTAATTTCGCGAGAGGGTTTGTGGAGACGTCCGGCCGCGTACCCGGCAGGGAAACTTTCCCTGCAAGTTCTTCGGAATGACTCTCTTCATCAACCTGATCAAGGCTGTGGTTCCTCGCGGCGATCTTACGCTCGGCTTGAAGCGCAGATTCAGTGGCTTGCTTGGAAAGGTCGATGCTCACGTCGCGAGACGAGCTTCGATTGCAACCAGATGTACTTAAGCTTGACGCACAAGCGGCAGCAAGCACGAAACTCATCGCGCCACGCCGCCATTGTAAAACGTAATTGCGCATCACGTCCCCCCTTGTAAGTGATGTGCCAGAAATCCTTGGTTGTATCGGCTTGACAGAACAGACGACATGAGACGATTTGCACAAAACTGCCGATAAGATCGAGTCAATCGATTAAAACGTCCATTCGGATTGACACTCTTTCGTGGCGCTCTACCGGAGCTGGCCTTTTGCCCGATCACTACCAACTCTGAAGCCAGCAGGCGGCGACTTGCCGTTCATACGCTTAATGAGGTGAAATTTCAGTCCTGGCAGGAAGAATGCGACTCCTGAGGCCAGACCGAATATCGTCAGTGAATACTTAGGAAATAAGGCCATCGGAGCAGCGGTCAGGAACAAGATCGCGGCATAGATGTAAAATTCACCAGAGAGAATTCCTGCTTTCACAACAAACACAGCAGCGGCAATCAAAGCGAGCACTGGAGAAAGTGTGAGCACCGGCAGATCGAGTAAGTATTCAACACCAAACAGTCCCGTCGAGCACGCCATGCTGGCTGCCCAGACGTGGGCGACCTGGCGTTCTACGAATGTCACCGGACCTGACCGGCGTCTTAAATTCCAAAAAATCATTGCCCAGGCACCGAGTCCGAATGTCCATAATCCGAAGTACGGAAGTCGCGAGGTGACACCCTGATTCTTAATAAAGTCTGTCATCAGGCACAAGAACATCAGCACGACCGAATGCCACATCCACAGCAATCCCCAATTCTCAAGAACTCCAACGTGATGAGTGGGCCGAAACACGCGACTGAGCACCTGAGTAAAACGTGAAGAGCGCGCAAGAATTGGTTCGTGATTCAGGTAGGCTTGCAGGTCATCAGCAAGGGCGTCGGGGGTTGTGTAGCGAAGGTCTGACGGTTTCTGCATCGCCTTAAGAATGATCATTTCAAGGTCGACATCAATCTGCGGATTGAGCAAGCGTGGCAGAGGAGGTTCCTGCTCAAGGATCATCATAAGAGTATCTACGGGTGACGCCGCCTGGAAAGGAGGGCGCCCCGCCATGCAGGCGTAGAGGATTGCCCCCAAGCTATAGACATCGGTCAGAAAGCTCACTTCGCCACGTTCTCCTGCAGCCTGCTCAGGAGCCATGTAACCTGGAGTTCCCAAAATTGCCCCGCTTTCAGTCAGCGACTCCTCCGTAGCCTCAGCAGGATGAACACGTTTCGCAAGCCCGAAGTCAGAAACGAATGGATGCCCTGACCGATCGATTAAAATATTGGACGGCTTGAGGTCGCGATGGAGAATTCCATTTCGGTGAGCATATCCGACCGCGCGACAGATGGGGATCAATAACTCGGCAGCCTCGCGATTGGTGAGAGGAGCTTGAGTGATGCGACGTGCCAGCGTTGTCCCTTCAATGTACGGCATACTGAAGAATGGCTGGCTCTTTGACTCACCAATCTCAAAGACAGACACAATATGAGGATGGTCCAAGCCACCGGCGGACTCTGCTTCACTTTGAAATCGAAGTTGGTTGACGGAAGTCGCCACCGATCCGCTCAGAAGTGTTTTTATTGCAACGATTCGATTCAGGGAGATTTGACGGGCACGGTAAACAACCCCCATTCCTCCTCGTCCGATTTCCTCGATGAGTTCATAATCGGGCAACTCTAAAGGCATCGGCTCGGAGCGAATGTCCTTCGGTGACTCACTTTCATCTTGGGGCAGGCTGAAATTTTCTGCAACGATGATGGTGGCCCAGAGTTGTCGGACTTCATCCGCGATTTCAGGATTGTGGTGAAGACATTCCTCAATATTGACTGTCTCACCTGCACGAATGCGGGTGAGCAGTTCTTCGAGGAGGTTGAAGATCTGATCGTCTTGGTCGCTAGACATCAAAAAATCGGGATATGATTCTAGACAGGGTAGGGTTCAATGTTGTCGAAATTTGACAGAAATTGAGCAATGAGCCTACTTGACATTGCTGAATCTGCCGATACCGTATGTCTCGCTGGCCCCATCGTCTAGTGGCCCAGGACACTGGATTTTCAGTCCAGGTACACGGGTTCAAATCCCGTTGGGGTCATCTCATTCGGGGTGTCGAATTTTTTCGGCACCCCGAAGCTGTTTTGCGGTGGCCCACCTCTCAGGGAACGACGCTCCCTAATCATCTTCTCCCTGATGGGTCTGACAGTGACGGTTCTCACTTTGTGTCCATCTTCTTTTTCTGTAAATCCCTACCTCTATAGGAATTACTTCATTCCAGGCAAGTGATTGACCCGATTCCTGCTGCTGAGCACATTGATTCTTTACTTTCTCATCACACAGGCTGAGTCGTTCCGGTCATCATTGGAATGACACGAATGAAAGCAAGATATGGATACTGCTTTTGCATGGCAACAACTGTTTGAGGCTTGGCCAGCGGATATGCCACGCCTGGGAATAATTATGACCAATTTCCAGGAGTCAATCGGGTTCACGAATTTCATGACTAGCGATGGCTTGCTTGCTGTTGAGCGGGACCGCCCTGACTCAGTTGGGGCACGCAAGGTCCTTATCGCCTACACTGCCATTTCGGCACTAAAAATAACAGACACTGGGGACTTCACCGAGATCGCGAAGCTCGGATTCACAGAACCACACGGTGCCTAAACCTTAGGCAACCAAGACCTGCCACTCTTTTAGGCAATTCCTGCCGATAGTTCCGATTTTACTGGCAAGCCTCACGGGCGATTGCTATCATTGTGACGTCATGCTCGTTTTGATGGCGCGTATTCTGGCTGGGAGCCTTGACTAAGAAATTGCGACCTAAAGAAAAGGAATGGTCATGCTGGTCCTCTCTCGAAAACCTGGTGAGCGAATCCTTATTGGGGAAAATATTTCTATCACAGTTGTGCGAATTGGCCCAAACACTGTTCGGATTGGGATAGATGCCCCTCGAGAAATGAACATTGTTCGCGATGAACTTTGCCAGTCACTCGAAATCGAACTTCCAACAGACCACAACAATCAAACTGAACGCAACGAGAAAGCGTCCGCCCAGTAGCGGCACAACGCAGCGGCTCAGCAGCCCACTCCAGGAGCGACCTCTAGCCAGGCCCAGAACGGCCTTGACGAGTGTTGGACGGAACCCAAGTTCTGGAATCGTCTTTCAAATCCTTCAGTTCTTCCGCTGAAGAAGGGTGGTTTGTCCCATAAGCCCCCTGCTCCCCGCCCCTGCGACGCGGTTCGTAATCTGCATTTGGTCGAGCATTCTTACTAAACACCCAACCGTAGCAGGCCTTGGGGCTAATTCTGGTGACATTGCTTAGCAGCCACAGAAGAAAAACGCACGCAATGACGCCCGCGCCAAGAATGACCAACACCAAGACAGGATCACTCCCCCTGATGCCGCAACGAAGGTAACACCTAAAATCCCGAAAAGAAAAACAAACGCGGACGCCAAGATCGATCCGGCAATCCTACTGTTCGAGTTTCGGAAATTCCTAG
>DAOUPA010000651.1 GCA_030626405.1 Planctomicrobium sp. | reverse complement strand
CGAGCGATTGCCTAAACAGAACAGTCGAACAGTTTAATCGATACGTGATAGGCGACGCACACGATACGCTGGGACGGACGGGCGACAGTGGTCCGTTGAACGGTGACCGTTGGGTACTTCTCGGACCAGCCAAGGCCTATTTCACAACTACCGAAGGGGGCGTGGCCATCAATCAACAAATGCAAGTGCTTGACGTTGGTGACCGAAATATCCCCGGTCTCTACGCCGTGGGGTGCAATGGCATCGGAGGTCAGGTGCTCTGGGGGCACGGTCTACATATTGCTTGGGCCATCACTAGCGGTCGGTTGGTTGGAAAACATCTGGCCACTCTGAAATCGCCATCAAGTCCCACGTGAGGACTTGATGCTTTTGCGAGCTTTGGCGAATTCAAACCGTTGCTGGTATCGACGATTCAGTTTGTGTTGCAGCTGGAATATTGGTCGGTTTTAGTGGATCTTGTGACTGCGAAATGATGGCAGAGACGTCGAGGACGTTGGATCAACTGCTCGACTAGTTGCAGGAGAGTGCAGAGAGAACGACATTTGACTTGCAGCCTCCGACCGACTTCGTCAGCCCATGTTGCCAGCAACCTGGATCACTCCGTGGCCTGCGCAAGTCACCTCAGCAGAACTGGCCCGTGATGCTGAGGTGAGAGCCTCCTCCGGTTCTTAGCCCAAACAGGGGAGGCTCGACTTTGTGTTCAGCACAACGCGAGTGGAGGCAAAATGACGTCGACGATGAATTCCTCCTGAGACCTCTGGAGCATGTCGCAACGACACGTACGGAGAGGTCTCAGAGTGGGCCGGACCTCCCCTGAATCTATGCATTGGAAAAAGGGGAGGTTATTTTCTTCATAACGAGGTCAGAGAATGTTGCTGGGGTCAATAACGCTCTGACTTCACGACGAATCGCAACCAGGAAACATCCCCGCGATGGAGAAGAACTTCTGCGGCTCCATTGCATTGATTGTCCGAGAAACTCCATACGTTAATTGACTCAGCCAAGAACCCACCGTTTTTTGATTCCAGTCCCGGTTTCCCATACGTTTTCTGCGTCAACGAATCTGTCCCAAGTACGCCATACGTTTTCTCGGAATCTGGGCTGATTTCGCTCTGATCTGGAAAAGCCGAAGAAAGTGGTGAAATGCTCAGCGATAATCCCAACGTTTTATGAAACGCTCGTAATAAGAAACGGCGACAATTTCCAGTGCGCCGACCGTGTCTTGCGAGTCTGTCTATTGCTACGAGAACACAAACTGATTGTTGCGAGAGTGCTTCCAGAAGACGATGGACAAAACAACGGTCATCCACCGCAGGATTGGCGCCGTGGCTGACAAATTGCATAATCGGTCAAGAGAGTAACTAAGTTACCAAACACCTCATGAAGTGCTCTTTGACGATTCCTAACTATGTCCTGTGTTGCGATTCAGATTTGAATTTCCACTGAAAAAGGAGAAGCTATCAATGAGGATCAGGTTAACCACATTACCCTTCGTAGCTCTGTTGTCTTTCGTTATTACGCAGAATGCTTCCGCCCAGCAAAGTACTAAACCCGCTCCGAGCAAGATCAAAACTCGCCTGGGCACCCTGACGTACGAAGCGGGTTATCCGACCAAAGAAACCGCGGACAAACTTTATGACGAGATCGAATATCAGCGTGCGGTGCTGGCTTATCAACTCGTCGACAATCTGGTGTCCTATTATTCCATGGACGTGGGCTTTCAAGAAGCAGGGGCTGACGAAGGCGACTTGATCGTCTGGGAACGCTTTGCTGATCCCAAGCTCATTGCCCTCACGCCCAATCACACCACCATCTATGGCATGAGTTTTCTAAACCTGGACCGCGATGGCCCGATGATAGTCGAAGTGCCGCCCTCGCCCTTTCTCGGAGGTTTATTCGATCTGTGGATGGTGCCGCTTGTGGGAATCAATGCACCGGGTGGCAAGTTCTTGGTCGCTAGACACGACTACGAGGGACCGGTGCCCAATGGTGTCAAGTTGATCCGCTCGCGTACAGGTATCGCTGCCTTTTTCGGTCGTGGCTTGGTGATCAAGGGCGACGTTAAAACAGCGGCGCAAACCGTGAAGAACTGTCGGATCTATCCGCTGAGTCAGCAGAAGAATCCACCTCCGACTAAAATTGTTCCTGCTACCGGTGTTGCCATCGACACGATTTCACCAACGATTCCAGATGATTTCTGGCCGCGCGCAGCCAAAGCACTCAGCTACGTCTCGACGGACAAGAGTGTGGACCCAGATGCAACATTGGTGCTTTCCCTGCTCAAGCCACTGGGGATAACGCATGATAAACCCTTCAACCCAAATGCGCGGCAACGTCGCATCCTGAACGATGCCGGCAAAATGGCATGGCATCACTCCTTGGCAATTAGCTTTGCGCCGCGATTAAAAGACGTCATCTACTATCCGGAAACGCAATGGGAGTGGGTATTGATGTTGGACCCGACGCTGCGTGATGGCTTTTGGCGTGATCTGGATGCACGCATCAATTACTACTTCCAGGGTACTATGGCGTTACCGGCGATGAAGAATAAGGCCATCGGCAAGGGCTCACAATATTTACGCTCATCACGGGATGCAAAAGGGAACTGGCTGGACGGTAAAAATACTTATCGACTTAGGGTCCCACGGAATCCGCCTATCGAGCTAAATTGGTCGGTGACTCTTTATGACTACGAGACTCGCTCGCAGATCCAGACCGACACCAACGTCGCAGCCCTCGGTTCGGATGACAAACTTCAAAAGAACGCTGACGGTTCGGTCGATCTGTACTTTGGTCCCAAGGCCCCGAAAGGTAAGGAAAGTAACTGGGTCAAGACGATTCCCGGCCGCGGTTGGTGGGTCTGGTTCCGCTTCTATAGCCCAACCGAATCCTTCTTCGACAAGAGTTGGAAACTGCCCGATTTTGAGAAGATCGATTCGGTCGTTAAAACGCCGACCGAACGATGAAGGAAGTAGAAAACTCAAACTTAACCAGACTAAAACTGGTCTCGGTCTTTCATTCAGGTCGCAGCTAAAACGGCCCCACTGCTTAACAGAAATGCCTCTGAGTTCGGTCAGAGGCGTTTTGGGTTAAAGTCTAAACGGAAAAAGACTTTTGGCGATTGGGCTGCAAGCGAGTAGGCCATCGATTCTCAAAACAAAAGTGCAAGGATTGGGCGACAGGATTCCCTATCCCTGAGCGCCGAATCAAAAGAAGAGCCTGATGTCAATAACTCATTGAATCGGCGGTCAATTTGAGATTCTCAAAATCTCACCGTTTTTTGACATCGAGGTTG
>DAOUPA010000581.1 GCA_030626405.1 Planctomicrobium sp. | reverse complement strand
TGATGTAAACTTCCATGTCACCACCTTGGCAGATGACTTCCATGCGGTTCCATTCGCCGAGCGGATTTTCAATGTCTTTGGCGCCGCGGTAACCTTTGACATCGGCCCAGCCGGGATCTCGGTCGCGCCAGTTGATTCGTTGATTCTGCTTTCCATTCTCAGGGAATGCGCGAGCTTCGCCTCCTTTTTTCCAGATCGTTTCTCCATCCCGATCTTTTGTCACCTCGCAAGTGAGACTGGATTTGATCAGCGAACCATCAGCTTTCTTGCCTTGCAAAACAAGAATGTCTCCAGAGCCACCCTCGATCAATTGTGCCTCGATGGACGACATCCAAGTGTCTCCCAAGGAACCATCGGCCCCATGCCCGTGAACCAACAAGCCGCAGTCTCGTGCACGATCCTCACGTGGTTTCCAGGTTTTCTCGCCCCATTTGTAATCCATCACTAAGTGGTAATCTTTATACTTCGTATTTGTTCGAATGTAACCGAATGCTTTGCCAGTCACGTGCAGCATGCCATCTTTCACAATCCAGATCTCTTCCCGTTTTTCCGTGTGTGATTTTTTACTGTTCAGATGAAACGTATAATCTTTGAAGTCAGGGTCAGCGATGAGATTGATGACTTTCGTGGGAGCGACTGCAGCGTCCTCACCGCAAGCCGAGTCCGAATTCATCGACAGGCTGCCTAGGACCACGAGCGTTGCCAGGCAAATTTTCTGAGTTGTATGTAGGAGCGATTTCATTCTAGGAATCCAAGGCAAGGAAAGGCTAAAGGAGTGTCGATCTCGGGACGGCGAACTCATCGTGGGTGGTGAACCAGGGAGAGGCTTTGAAAATGAACGATCACCGCAGGTTCATTTTGAAGCCTGATCGTCGCTGTCGTCAAGTCAGTCAGTTTGAATCGAAACTGAAGTGAACTAAGTCTTTTCGGAAGAGAATCGCACCGCCTGGGGTGCGACTCTCGTGTAACAAACATGAATAGCTGTTCCCCTTTTAATCGAAGTTGGAGATAGGACAAATTCAATCATTGTCCCCGGAGATATCTGGCCCACCCTGTGAATCGACCCCGCCCCTTTGAGCACACTTTGGGTGAGAGTGGCAACTGAAGCGGCTATGCATGAACTGGCACTTCACTCAACACCTCTTGCCAGTTTTGCCTCTCATTTCGTCGCACGGCCACTTGAGCCGACGTCTCGCGTGTCAGGGAGTTCAAGAATTCCGAGCTGTTTTCAACAGAGAATGAAGGGTGATCTCATCCATTCAGACTCGTTTTTGTGTCACATCCGAGTCTGAAATTACGCATGAGTGACTACAAGCACCACTGAAGTTGATCGCCCCAGGCGGGGTGATGGTGTCGAATTGATTTCGTGTTGTGTCGAAGACGCGACACTTCGGTGTTGGGGAAATATGTAGAAAAACCTGTGTTTCGGCTGTAATTGCTGGGTTTGAAGTGTGGATTCGAATTCTTCTCACGATTGGCACCGCCTGTGCGAAGTCTTGTCATGTCGCAACAACGCGACACATGAAAGATGACAATCCTTCCCATTAAATCAGGTTAATAACAATGAAACGCTTTCTCTTTCTCGCTGCTGTATTGGCTTCCACTTTGGTCGTTGGAACATCGGCTCAAGCCGCGAATTTCGGTTTCTCGTACGGCGGCAATCGGTTTGGGCAACCTCGCCAATTTCAAAGCTACAACCATTACGGAAATCAACGGTACTACGGGAATCAAGGCTATCTTGGTCACCAGAATCAATGCCGTTCAAATTACGGAAATCAATCTTTTTCACATCACCAGTCCTATCCGAATTCTTACTACGGAAATTACGGTCAGCATTCGTACAATAACGGCCATTCGGACTACCATCCAGGCGGGTATCAGCAGCATGGGAACCATGTCGACTATGTGCCTGGACACTACGATTTCCATAGTTCAGGGCAATACGGATTCTAACTGAAAGCTCGAAAGTATCGGAGCAATTTTCGGAAAAGACGTTTCACACCTGACACTTTCAATTTAGAATAATCACCAAGGATTCACGACTCGTTGCAGAGCATCGGGCCAAGACCAATAGCATGGATGCTAATTACTCATTTAAAAAAAGGATAGAATGATGAAGAAGAACAGATGGATGCTCGCGATTGCAGTCATGGCGATTGCCGCGACTGCGAGCGATGCTAATGCACAGCGAATTCGATTTAGTCTCGGGAGCGGTGGTGGAATTCACATCGATCACGATGATCACGTCATTCGTGACAGCCACGGTCATGTCATTTCACGTCACCATGGTGGCAACGCTCACAATCATTGGGATCATATCGTTCCCCGATATCATTCAAGCCATTCAGGCTCTTACTATAGTTCGGGTGGGCAGTATTACTACGCTCCACAGACGGCGGGCCTCGGTCAGGCACCAGCTCCAACTGCTATTCAGTTTGGTAGTTTTTCGCATGTCGATGACCTTGCAATTCGACTCGAAAGTCTGTCGAACGAACTCTGTCTCGACTTGCACTACAATTACCGGCACAACCATGGCTTCCGTGAAACCTACGCTGAAGCATATCAAATCCTGCAAGTCGCCAAGTTCATTCACGATGCTGAACACGCCCAGGACCGACAGGCGATTGCAGCTAAGCTCGGCGGACTCGATGCCTTGTTCCATCACGTTGAAGAGGACGTGCGCGGCTGGCATCGGCATCACCGTCGCCAAATTGGCAGCCTCGGAATCATCACAAAAATGGAATACATCGAGTCGACTCTCCATCACTTGATGAACGACGTCGGCGTTCGAGCCACACCGCAAGGTCCTGAGGTAGCACCTGTCCCTGGTGGAGGCGGAGTCGAGCAAGCACCACCTCCAGGCATCTAATTAATTCTGTCAGACACGCCCCAAAGCAATCAAAGCCCGGTCGATGAACTGTCATCGACCGGGCTTCTTTGATTCTTATCAGGGAGGCACATTTAAGTCACGGTTTGTAGCATTTACTCCGTCATCGCTTTCAAGCTTATCGCCATCGGGACATGATCTGATTTCAGTCCCGAGACGATTGAGCTTCAAGAAGACCGATCACGGCCCAGGCGGATCCCCAGTATGTTGCGGTGGGGGTCACTTTCTTTTGGTTCTTGGCTTTCGTGCTACGGACTTTCCATGACCCGTTGGGTTGTTGTGAACTTGTCAGAAAATTCGTTGCATTTTCAATGACGCTCGCGTTGTCTTGAAAGCCGATTTTCTTGAGTGTATAGAGGGCGAGGCCGGTTCCGAAGGCGTCGCTTTCCTCGTTTGTCAACCAGCCCCAGCCGCCATCGTCGTTTTGAAAATTGATCAGTTTCTCGGTCAGTGTTTTCACCTTCTCATCATCAGATCGCTGGTGAGCCAAAAGAAGCTGAGTGACCCACCATTCAGTGCTTATTCCTTCGGCAGAGAATGTCTTGGTGATCTCCGTGAGTGGAACCTCTAATTTATGAGAACCGAGAGTAAGAATCGTCCAGGCAGTTGTGACTGCTGTGGTTTCTGGCTTCGGGCGTTTTTGAGAGGGGAGCTGTCCGCAAGCTTTCCAGGTTCCATCTTCGTTTTGAGCACCTGCGAGGTAACCGGCGAACTTCGCTTTGACTTCGGTGAGAGTTGCTGCATCGTCGTATTGTGTTGCGAAGAGAAGCTGCACCATGGTGTCAATGTTCGCTTCTGCACGTTCGACTTCCGTTCGGTCGGATTTGTTTTTGGGATTGTCGAAATTGACGATTTGAGTCGACCATGAATTCAGTTGGGTCAGCTTCTCTGAATCGACTTCAAACCCTCGATGTGCGGCGGCATTCAGGCTCCAGACCATGAAGGGAATCTGATGGCACGAAACACAGCCACGTTTATCAATCCAGTTTTGGCCTTCTTCCCAGAGGAAGGGAAGGCTTTTTTCTACTGTTGTGCGAACTTCTTCACTTTGGGGATCGCTGGCAATCACGACTGAAGAGAAACAGAGGGCGTAGAACGAGGC
>DAOUPA010000684.1 GCA_030626405.1 Planctomicrobium sp. | reverse complement strand
GAATGAGAGCCGCTGGACTGATGTTGGTCAGCTAGGTGAAGAGTTGGAAAGTATGCCGCTGGCAGTTTACAACGGGAAAATGTATTGCGGCTCATTGCCGCTGGCGGGTGTGTTTCGTTATGACGAAGGACAAAAATGGAGCCTGATCGGGAGGGTCGACTTGACCGAAAACGTCAAATATCGCCGAGCCTGGTCGATGGCTGTTCACAAGGGGCAACTCTTTGTCGGCGCGTTACCATCTGGACGCGTGAAATCCATCGAAGCAGGGCGGAATGTCTCTTACGATTTCCCTCTCAAGTCAGGCTGGCGGCACATCGCCGCGATGAAGCAGGGTGGCCAACTCAAGCTTTTTGTCGATGGCAAACTCGTCAGCACATCCCGTAAATTCGACGTCGAGGATTATGACTTGACGAACGACAAACCTCTGAAAATCGGCTTCGGTCAGCACGACTACTTCAACGGCTCGATCTTTGATGTCCGCCTGTATCGCACCGCCTTAAGTGAAGAAAACATCCGAGCCATCGCGTCGGAAGTTCCCCTCAACGAAGAATAATCGAGATCAAACATCTGCACTAGCCAACCGCTCATTTCAGTGACTGAGTGTGAAAGACACAGGTTGTGCGTCTCTCAGACCATTATTCCCTTCCAGCATGATTCAATGGAAGTCACCTCCGCAGATATGTTTGCTACGCTCAAAATTTGTGAAAGTAAATTCACCGAAAAACTTGTCCCTGCTCTTGTTGATCGTTCGTCATCATTCCGTACGATCAAACAACATCAGTGAAATTCGAGAATCTTATCGTGCCCATAGGCAAGATTGACGCATTCTTCGCCGAATCGTACTGCGAGGCAGAATGCGACAGTGAAAACTGACTGCGGCACAGGAAAGGACGATTGCGATGGCGAAGTTTATGTTCTTGCAACGGGGAGGCTGTGAAAGTCGCCCGGAAATGTCCCCCGAACAGATGGAAGCTGGGATGAAAGCCTGGATGGATTGGGTGAAGTCTGGCACCGACGAAGGTTGGCTTTGGGACCCTGGTAGTCCATTGAGCGGCACAGGAGCCGTGGTTCAACCAGACATGACCGTGATCGACGGCCCTTTCACGGAATCCAAGGAACTTGTTGGTGGCTACACCATCGTCGAGGCCACCGATTTAGCTACGGCGTGTGAGCTGGCGAAACAAACGATCAAGCTCGCTGGTGGCGGAAAGATTGAAGTTCGTGAATTCGCGAATGTTGGTCAATGATCTGTTGAAAGCTTTTCTGGAGATACCTGTCCCGATTGCGGGGCGCCGTTCGTCAGACCATTGAAGATTGACTGCAATCGGGTAGTCATCAGAACTTTCCACCCTGTTTTTGGAGTTACAAAATGTCGAAATTTATGTTTGTCTATCGTGGTGGACACGAAGGCATGGACTGCGCCCCACCCGAGCAGATGCAACAAGTGATGCAACTGTGGATGGATTGGATTCAGGAAGGGATGGAAGCTGGCTGGATGCTGGATGGAGGTGACGGTTTGAAGCCGGAAGGTGCTGTCGTAAATGCGGATCTATCGGTGACGGACGGACCGTTTGCTGAATCCAAAGAACTCGTCGGTGGATATTCGATGGTCCAGGCACCCGATCTGACGACCGCTATTGAATTAGCAAAAGGTTCACCAATTACTAAAGCGGGGGGCACAGTCGAAGTTCGTGAACTCGCCAATGTTGGAAAACAAGACTTATGAAGCAGTCGACCAACCAACTGGTCGAACATTTCTTTCGGCACGAGTCAGCGAATCTTGTCGCAGTGCTGACTCGTGCTTTTGGTCTTCGACGTATCGACTTGGTCGAGGATATGGTCCAGGTCGCGATGCTGGAGGCAATGCATGCCTGGAAACAACGCGGAGTTCCGGAAAATCCTGCTGCCTGGATTCACCGTGTGGCAAAGAACCGCATTCTGGATAAATTGCGTCGTGAAAAAACGTATGAAAAAGCAATTGCATTGTCTCAGCAATCGCTAGCCGGTCAATCTCTCGACAACCAAGCATCGATAGTCGACGAATGGCTGGAGGAAGAACACTTACCTGACTGCTTATTACGGATGATTTTCGTTTGTTGTCATCCATCCCTCGAAAGAAAAACGCAGATCGCGTTGACCCTGAAAACGCTCTGTGGATTTGGTGTTTCCGAGATCGCTCGCGGACTGTTGCTTTCAGAAGAGACCGTCAAGAAGCGTATTCAACGCGCGAAGAGATCACTGGCATCCGCCAAAGTCCAACTTGAACTTCCTTGTGGTGATGAATTATCACAACGCCGGGACGTCGTCCACGATGTCCTCTATCTGATGTTTAATGAAGGCTACAGCACTTCTCACGGAACCGAGCCGATCCGTGACGACATCTGTGAAGAAGCAACTCGACTGTGTCACCTACTTTGTGAAAGTCCCTGCTCATCGCCGGCAACGAAAGCGTTATTGGCATTACTATTGTTCCATGGAGCTCGACTTGATGCCAGAATCGACGAGAGCGGAACTGTGATCCTGCTGGAGGATCAGGACCGGACAAAGTGGGATCGCCGCTTGATTGGTTCCGCTCAATACTGGTTGGCACAGTCCAAAGCCGATCAGCCAACTACTTTTCATCTCGAAGCGGCGATTTCGATGCAGCATTGCCTCTCTCCAAGTGTTGAAGCGACGGACTGGCCCATGATTGTCCGTCTTTACAGTCGACTCATGCAGCTACGTGACTCTCCAATTTACACATTGAACCGAGCAATCGCCATGGGGCAGGCAGGCGAGACATGTGAAGCGATGCTGCAATTACAATCGCTACGGAAGCGAGAGGAGATGCAGAACTATCTACTGCTCGATTGTGCGTTCGCCCGAATTCATGAGTTAGTGGGCAATACAGAGGAAGCAACCGACTCCTACTTGAATGCGCT
>DAOUPA010000415.1 GCA_030626405.1 Planctomicrobium sp. | reverse complement strand
TGGCGAGCAATGCCAGCATGGCGCCGACCTTGCTGGATGAAATCGAAGCCGGGCGCGTGCCGCCACTGGAAATTAATGCGACTGTTGAGAAAACTCTCTATCGCCACAAGGACAAAGACCTCGTCGCACGAGCGAAGAAACTTCTCAAGCGGGAACCACCTGCGGATCGAGTGAAAGTTCTGGCTGATTATCAAGTCAGTTTGACGATGAAGTCAGACCCACTGCGTGGACGAATTGTTTTCGAGAGGAACTGTGCGACGTGTCATAAAATCGGCGATGTCGGAATTGATGTCGCACCTGACATTTCCGACTCACGAACGAAGACGCCGATCTTCTTACTCACAAACATCGTCGATCCGAATCGCGCGATCGATGCCAACTACTTCAGCTTCAATATTCTCGACACCGATGGGCGCGTCCATACTGGCATCGTAACTGCCGAGACTTCTTCGTCTATTACTCTCAAACAACCAGAAGGCAAAATTATCACCATTGCTCGCGAAGATGTTGAACTGTTCAAGAACAACGGCGTCTCGTTAATGCCGGTTGGTCTGGAACGGACGATCAACAAGCAACAAATGGCGGACCTGATTTCCTTCATTAAAAACTGGCGATACCTGGATGGTCTGATTCCGGCGGAAGTGATTAAGTGAATGAGCGTTGTGCGTTAAAAAAAGAAGCCCGGCTTATCTAAAAAGCCGGGCTTCTTCGCATGAAATGCTTAATTCGCCGGTTTCACCCAGTCCGGGTTTTTCGGCTGTTTCTCCAGTGAAACCGGATCAACCGGTTTCAGTTCGGTTTCTTGTGCGAGTTGTGAAGATCCTTGGCTTGGTGGTGAGAATGCGACAACGGTTGGGACCTCTGTGTACTTCATAGCTGCGGCTCCAGTGGTTCCGTTGCTGATTTCATCTCGAAGCGCTCCGCTACGGAATGGTCCAGATCCCGCAACGTACCAGTTGTTGTCTTGAGATTGAGCCAGGCTCATTCCGCCGGTTCCGAGGGCTCGACCTGTGCCTGTTTCGTAAGCGACAATCCCTAACTTCGCGGTTCCCTGTTGGCTCTTGCGCTCAGCGAGTCGAATTTCCGGAAGTGTGAGGACGCCAGGCAGGACAATTTCAGGAACTCCAATGAAGGAATCAGAGGAAAACGTGCCGATGGCACCACTGCGAAGTTCGAGAGTCACTTCGCTTTTATCGGCAGAATCGACCAGTAGACCGCCTGCCTTGAGGATACGATGCCGAACTGACGCAATCACATATGGCTTGTCGACACACTCGACATACTTCTCGTTCAAGAAGACCGTATGATCACGAAAAGGGGTGAAATCGATCTTGTCCAAAGACTGATCTACGGCGTTCGCGACCAATAGCTGTTCAGTGGAAGTCCTTGCTGTGTTTGAAGTTTTGGCAGCTGTGCAACCGACAGACAGCAGCAGGAGCAAAGTCAGGAATCTATAATTGGCAATGCGCATAATCTCTCCTCTCAGGCATACAATGACAGCCTGAACTCCCCGCAACGTTAAACGATTGGATGAAAATAGGTTTACGGCTGATTCCGAAACGACCCTGCCGAAGTGTGAATGGAATCTCCATTTCGTCTATAAGTAACGTGTCTGGTGGTCAAGCTCAATTTTTTGACGATTCAGACGAAGAACAGACACCGCTTCACTTAGCACCGGGTGAGTCACTCGGTGGAGAAAACGCGTTCAACGTTCTCGACACATTGAGTCATGGAATATCCAGCGTCGCTGACAGTTTCTCTTGGTAGATCACCGAGGGCGAAATGAGATGATGTTGCTGGCGTGTGAATCAAATGCTTATCTTATGAACGAATTGCCATCCAATTTGCCACCGTACACTTATGTGCCTGGTCAGACGCCTCACCCGTTTTCCGATCCTCAAGGGCATTCATACGGTCTGCACGAAGCAGGCCCGTTTGATCTCGACGAGAGATTCCATCGAGGGCTGGTACTGTTTCAGAATGGTTACTTCTGGGAAGCACACGAAGCCTGGGAGCAGGCGTGGATTGTTCTTGGCAGAAAAGGGGAACAGGCAAACTACATCAAAGGCTTGATTAAACTCGCCGCCGCAGGTGTGAAGTGCCTTGAAGAAAACAAAGCCGGCGCCCAGCGACATTTGAAACGAGCACAGGAACTCTTGAATGCATCTCAGGCAAGCACGGTGGATAGGTTTGCGGATCAACTTGCATCACACGAAGAACTTGTCAAGACCATTGAATCGATGGTCTCGGCTTTGACGCAATGTAATGAGCCAAATTAAGAAAAAGATTTGCAACGGACGGTCAAGTACTTCACTTAGCACCGAGTGAATCCCCCGGTGAAGAAAACGTATTGAATGTTCTTGACACAATGAGTGATCGAATGAGTCTCTACGCTGGGATTTCCCCCGGTGGATCACCGGGGGCTAAATGAAGATGGATGAAGAACCAGCGTGCTATTTCAATACCATTGATAAGCGTAAGCTTTAAATCGGTCCCAGGAGGGTGTTCCTTTATAATGTGGTTCTGCGAGAAGAGTTGCCTCATAATTTTCAAGTGCCTGCATGAGTTGATCTCGCACAAGCTGCCGCGCAGTCCAGTGGTCGGATTGTGTTGACCAGACTCTCCTTCGCTTGCTGGCAGAGGCGAGGTGTCTCTCGCTTCGGTGAATTTCAGCCAGCTTCTCTCGTATTCCATCTCGGATGATTTCGTCTTCACAATCGATCAGAGAAACCAGTGCGAGCCAACCACCCTCGTCGACAGGGTGTTCGGTGATCTGTACCGCCGGCGCCAAATTGCCATCGAGAATTTGCCGAGCGTTGTAAGTGTGAATGAGATAATCAACCGGTGTGATCGACAATAAATAGATCGCAATCACGAATGCCCATAGCTGTCGTTGAATGAGCCAGAAGAAGCCACGCTCGGATTTAATTTTCCAGATCACAAGCAGGAAGCCGATGACGACGGTTGAAATTCCGAAGAGTCCGAGGACACGCATGCGCGTCATGCCGTTGAAGACAACATAAATCCACATCCGGTTGTAAACAGCGAGTGCCAGCACGAAGTTTGCTGCTGACCAAATCCAGGCGAGTCGCTTCAGTTGCGGCAGGCGTGGGTCCGCTTGAATCGCTCCACGGAAAATCAAAGACAACATCGCTGTTGCCAGAGCCAGTGCGAACGTCAACCACGCAGCTCCCTGATGGGCATACCCAGCGTAGTAGAAGCCTTTGGGAAATTCACGGAACCAAAGCGTCTGAAATTCGAACACAAGATAGATGAAAAATAACCCGCTCACGGCGAGTAACGTATTCCGAAACGCATGAAACAGCGTCGCTTCTTTCTTCTCCGCAGAGGAAATCGCCGTTTCAATGCTCTCGCTCGATTTTCCGACCAGCAAGTCATTCATGAGTGGAAGTAATTGTCCCAAGGCGAGCCAGAAGACGATTCCAAAAACAAGTGCTTCAGCAACATTCAATTCGTTGAAGATTACGTCAATCCACCGCTCGAAATTTGTGATCCACGCTTGCATCCGTTTCGAAAGGTCGGGATTTGCGGCAACGAAAATCGACCCGAAAATCAGTACAGCCAGCAGCGGCAAGGCAACCGGCAGCAACAGTGCTGGTGTGATGTGAAACTTGTCGAACGGAAATCTCAGTAAACATTTCCCCAAGCTCACAAACCCGGCGAATGTGGATTGAACACAGAATAGGAATATTGTCATCAGGTAAGGAATAATCCCCAGGCGAGCCATTGCGTATGTTGGCAGCAGGACTAACCCAATGCAGCACTGCCAGACGCTTCCCATCCAGATGAGTCGTGCGACGAGCGCGAACATCATCACGGCAATCAGCCAGGATGACTTGCGCGATGAGTATCCGATGGTCGCGAAGAAGTAAGCGAGCAGACTGCCGCTGAAGAACGCTGCCCAACCTGTTGGACCAAAGCCGCGATAAACGCCGATGTCAAACAGAGCAGCCACAACGATTGCAGCGGCAACACTAATCACAAATCGCCGCATGTTCCACTGATGTCCACCTGAGGAACGGCCAGCCTGAGGCTTTGATTCAGAAACTGTGTCACCAGCAATTCCGGACATTCTGAGCTACCTACTTCAGTGATTCGTTTACAACAAAATTTACGTTCTTAGTGGACAGAACGTTTGCAGAATCAACCTATTTGCTCGCTTTGAATGTAATCTTGAAAATTCGATTGTTGCTCGTGTCACAAACGAACAGTTGCTCTTTCTCGATGGTCACACCATGCGGGTTCTTGAGCTTGATGCGTTTGTCTCCAAACCCTTGACCGAGAAGCGTACTCACGGTTTCCGTTTTTGGATCGTAACACCGAATGGCGGCATTGGCATCGTCCGCAATAATGACTCGGTCTTGATCGTCGATACAAATGTGCTTGGACGACGCGAGTTGAGCCTGAAGAGCCGGACCATCTTTGAATCCTTTCTTGCCGGTTCCAGCGACGGTTTGAATCGTGCCGTCCGTGTTCACTCGCCGCAGCGCGTGTCCACCGCGTTCAAGGATGTAGAGGTTTCCCTTTGAGTCGACAGCGACTGCTCGGGGATCAACAAGAGGGCTTTCCGTCGCTTTCGCACCATCTTGTGGAAGTCCTTTCTTTCCATTCCCAGCGACTGTTGAGACGAGTCCGGTTTTGAGATCGATCTTACGAATGCGGTAGTTCTTCAAATCGGCTACAAACAGAGCGTCTTGATCTGGATTCAGCGAGACGCACATCAGGTAATCAAATTGAGCTTCTACCGCCCGTTTTCCATCTCCAGCAAAGCCGGTTTTCCCATTTCCGGAGAACGTCTTGATCGTTCCGGTTTTCAAGTTCACTTCACGAAGGCAGTGGTTAAATGTATCAGCAATGAATGCGCGGTCATTATTGTTGATCGCCAGATTGTGCATGCCGTTGTAAGTCGCTTTCGTGAATGCACCACCGTCACCGGTGTAACTTTTTGATCCGTCTCCAGAGACCACAACCGGCGCTCCGTCTCCATTCAACTTATGAACTCGCCCACCTTCAAGTTCAACAATGTACATCGCTCCAGCTGAATCAAAATCGATCCCAAACGGACGCAGCAAAGGAAAGTCCTTCGGCTGAGCTTTGCCGCCTTCAGACTGAAGGTATTCCCCAACAACGAAATCCACACCAGTCACAACCGGTTGCTCGGCAAAAGCCTGGAGGGTGAAACAGCATACGAAAGCGCAGACAAGTGTTTGACAAAGCATAAGAGTCTATCCACAGAAGTTCGGTTGGAGATCCTTCCACAAATTTAACCTGTCTGGAGACGAAATCCTATCGATTGAGCAAGCGCGTTCGGCATAACGGACAAGAGAACGCGTTTCTCACTCTTCTTCCTGATGCTTCACAAACGTTTGACGAATCAGTTCTTCGTACTTCCAGGGGTTCTCGATACCTGTCCCGATGTGACCGATGCCGTCTTCTGAGTAGTAGGTGAGAAGGTTGGAGATTTCTTTGCTCATTCGGTCGGAGTGGTTGACCGGGACGATGTTGTCTGCTTTGCCGTGGACAAGAGTCAGCGGACAGTTGATTTGATTCACGCAGGCGATGGGGCGAACGGTGTTCACGTCGATGCCGGTTTCGATCCACGCACTGATCGCTGCAATCGAAACCAGTGGTCGCTGCATTTGCTCTGGAAACCACCGTAGTTGGTGTTGGATCATTCCTTCCAGGTCGGCAAATGCGGAATCGACCAATGCTGCTTGAACGTGGGGCATCTCTGGAAGAGCGAGCAGAAGAGAACTGCCGCCCATGGAAATTCCGAGTGCGTAGAGCTTGTTGGGATCAACTTCGTCACGTGACAGGCAGTAATCGTAGGCACCAAGAACGTCATACTTTTCCTTGAACCCGTAAGTAATCGTGTGTCCATCGCTTTCACCATGTCCACGAAAGTCGAATGCAAGGACATGATATCCAGATCGGTAGACCGCTTCTGCAATTGCCGAGATGTCGCCTCGATTCACTCCGACTCCGTGGCAGATAATCACCGTTCCCTTTCCATCGGGATGTCTCAGGAAATCTCCACGAATCGTCAACGGCTTAGGTTCACGACTTGGAAAACGGACACGTTCTACAAGTTGAACTGAGACAAACTCATAAGGTTTAGGGATCAATTTCGGACGGTGGATTGCAAGAATCGCGAGCAACGCTGGGATCAGAGCGAGGTATCCGATGCACCGCATGAAAACTTTGCACACTCTCGCAGCCAGTCGGTG
>DAOUPA010000568.1 GCA_030626405.1 Planctomicrobium sp. | reverse complement strand
GACTCAAACGCCAAATCGCAGAGACCTTAGCCGGTGGAGAATCGACGCAAACGGTGGCACAGCGTTTCCAAGTGACTGCGAGCCGAGTTTCTCAACTGAGACGCGAGCTGCTGGAATCCTGGAATGAATTTCAAGGAATCGAAGTTTCGCACTGAAGACCGACTGACATTTACCATTCGTTGTTTCATTGAGACTGAAAATTTCAGAAATAAAACTGTAGCTAAGTGTAGTTAATCTGACCAAATCTGCTTGAAATCCGAGTGATTTGAAGGCGTTCTGTAACTGACAACTACAGGGAATCACCCGTGTTTTTCAGTGATTTTCTTGCTGAGAGTTCAATAAGCCACGGAAGCTTCCCACTTATCATCGGCCAAGATGAAAATGATGTTGGGTTTTTCTGCGGCGTGAGACAGCGACTGGCTTGCAACCACTGCCAGCACAAACATGATCCAGCACATATTCACGGTGGTCTCCCATTCGATTCAGGGGAAGGCCAATCTCGTACCGAGTGATTGCAACATGACGACCGACAGATTGGCGAGCGGTGCACGCCAGATTCATCGTAGCAAGGATGATGCACCCAATTCAACTCGTGTGTAGGGACTGGAAATGTACGTGGGATATCGCTTGTTCTGGTGTCGGACGGTTTTGCGGTGGTTGGTAAAAAAGTCAATTCGTTTGGCAGTGGGCTCAAGTGTGATGTTAGTGGTCCAAACGCCTCGTTGCTTGTCGTGTTGCATGTCGGACCAGTTTTCGTCGGGAATGAGTTTCTGCAGATAGCCGGGACTGCCGTCGGTTGCTCGATTATAAATCCAGAATATGCGTCCAGTCTCTTCACCGGAATTCTTCTTGAAGTGAATAGTTACGTTTAACTTGCCTTCGACCAGCGAATGTTCCACCTCGGGAGCCTCAAGCAGCGGGTCGATGCTGTCGAAGAAGTGTTCCAGCAGAAAGGCGGATTTGTTCTGTTCAAAACGCTCAGCGGCGGGGTGTTTATTTCGTTTGCCATGACCGCTGTTGGCTCGCAGGTAGATGGGGATCTTGGGGTTGTGCTTTCCACCCCAAGCGAGATCGAATACGACGAAGTCATGCGTACCAGGGTGAAATAGCAGATCGACGTTGCGGGCGCGGAGTTCGTCGAGGTTTCGCGAGATAAAGACGCTGTCGGAAATATTGCGGGCCAGCTGTTGCAATTCTTCCCAGTGATGACCCTTGGCAAGTGCGGCTTGGTTATGATTCGGTCCGTAATGTCCGCCGAGAAACGGATGCTTAAACGGACCGGCAACGCGCTGGAGTTCATCCCACGCTTTGCGGTCGCAAAGACGCAAAGGGGAATCCCAAATTGGTGACACGCTGGCGAAGACTGCGGTCATGCGGTCGTCGTGAATGATCGCCAGTGAAGGCGTCGCGCCGTTCTTCGATCCGCCCGACATCGCCACCTTGCCGACGTCAAAATACTCGTTCTCTGCATACGCCGCTGTGACCGCGCGCATCATGGTCGCGGGCCAAGCCCAGTACTGAATCTTGTCGTGCGGGTTCAGCGTCTTCAGAAAACGCGATTCCGAACGTCTGCCCAACTCGCCAAGACCCGACGCTTCCAAAACCTGGACGACGGTGTAGACCAGTCCGACTCCACCATTGATCAACTCCTGATCGATAGGCTTGAGTCGAGTGTCCCGTTTCAGTTGTTCCGGACGATTGCCGCCGGTGAGATGAAAACCTTTCGCTTTTCGATCCGCGGGAACCACCATTCGTACCGGCATTCGAAACGGCTGCCCAGGCCACATTTCGCCAACATTGATAGTAACCAGCTTTTGTCGCGTAGGGACTTCGCCATCGACGCGATGCCAGTCCTGCAGAACCTTGACATCCAGTGTCGATGGATCGTGAATCTCGCCCATGTCAAACAGATTGCTTCGCCGCCGCATCAATGTCGGATAACGATCATCCGTGTCGCCGTACTGTATCTTCAGTTCGGTCAGTCGCTTCTTCAAACGTTCAACGATCGGTGCGTACTTTGCGACCTTGTAGACGTTGTTCAACTCACGTGGATCTTTTTCGAGGTCGTACAACTCCCAGCCGGGTGTGGTCGGGCCGAAATTGTCTTTGCCGAGACTCGCGTCCAGCGGCAGACCGTAAAAGAACGCGAGCTTGTAGCGATTGTCGCGTACTCCGTAATGGCCCGGAACGTGATGGTGGGCGAGGTGCATCCAATAACGATAGTAAACGGCGTCCCGCCACTCGTTCGGCGCCTTTCTGGAAACGATTCCGCGGAGACTGCGGCCTTGCATCTTGGCGATCTCCGGTGTGTCGGTCACACCGGCAAAATCGAGAAACGTTTGAGCGAAGTCCAGATTGGAACAGAGATGCGTGTCGTTCACCGAGCCTGCTGGAACCGTACCGGGCAGGCGGATGAGGAACGGCATCTGAAAACATTCTTCGTAAATCCAGCGTTTATCAAAATAATCGTGTTCGCCAAGGAACATGCCCTGATCGGAGGTATAGATTACGATCGTGTTTTTCACGAGGCCCGAATGGTCGAGGTAATCGAGAATGCGGCCGACGTTCTCATCGACTGCTTTCACACAGCCGAGATAATCGTGCAGGTACTTCTGATAGGCGGCTTTGCCTTTCTGTTTTTCGGTCATGCCGGTCATATCGACCGAACCGGCAGGCCAATTGGTTTTTTGCACATCTGCGACCATCGTGCGCCGTGGTGCGAGCCGACTGGTGATCGAGGTGCCCATGTCGCGAGTCGCATCGGACCGATGTGAAAAGTCTTCCCGCAAGCTGGCCGGTTCCGGGATCTTGACGTCCGCTAAATATTTCTTGTGACGTGTCGCCGGTTCCCACTTTCCATGCGGCGCCTTGTGGTGCAGCATCATGAAGAACGGTTTCTCTTTCTCCTCACGCTTTTTCAACCAATCGAGCGCATAATCCGTGATAAGATCGGTGTAATAGCCTTTCGTGTGCGGCATCTTCCTGGCCAGCTGCTGGCTGTACTCAACTTTGTCGGTCGAAGAAACGAAGACCGGGTTGTGGTAAAATCCTTGCCCTGGCCCAACCTTCCAATAGCTAAACCCCCACGGTTCAGACCGTAGATGCCACTTGCCGAATAACGCCGTCTCGTAGCCCGATCGTCGCAGAATCTCCGCGACATTCGGCGTGTCCGAATCCAGCCCAGGAAACGCGTCCATCAGCGTCCGTACCGAATTCACATGCGAGTGCTGCCCCGACAAGATGACGGCTCGACTGGGCGTGCAAATCGAATTGGTCACAAAGCACTTACCCAGCCGCATGCCTCCCTTGGCAATGCGGTCAATATTCGGCGTCGGGGCCACTTTCGCCAACCGCCCGCCGTACGCGCTAATCGCGTTACAGGCATGATCGTCTGCCATGATGAAAAGAATGTTCGGCCGCTCGGCGGCATGAATGTTGCCTACAAGGCAGACAAGCAACAGACAGGGCGCAATTTGTCTGATCATCAAGGGGTCTTCCAATAAGAAGTGTTAAGAATTCTTTTTTACCAGCGTAACGAATTTCTCTCCACACCGCTGGGTTGGTCAAAATGTGGTCGAGATTCCATCGCTGAAGACTAAGCCTGAAGTCCGATAGTCTTGGCCGCATGATCATTATTGGCGTGACGTCACTACGGCGCGTGGTGCTCGCGACCTCAGCTCGCAACTGCATCTTGGTTGAACGCTTCCGTCGCCCCACCGAAATGGCGAAGGTCCAAGTCAGAAAACGTTCAAATTTTCGCTTTCTGCCCCATCCGGATCGGCGACTGAGGGATTTTCCAGATGGACGAGAGCGAGGTTCCCATGTCGGAAAACAAAACGCCGAATTGCCGTGGGGGCGGGATGTTTCTCGCTCACGTCGAAGAGCTCTCCAGTCATACTGCATTTGCAATTTTCAGATGAACGAGACCAAGCCAAAGCTGTGGTCTGAGTGATGGCGCATGATTTTCGTTCTTGATGCTTGATTCAGTCGCCGTAAAGCCCGGCTGGATGAAATTCAAAGACATGAAACCTTCCCCGATACCTGCTCCGGTCCTGCACGCCGGATGGAGTATTTGACTCAGAAGCCACTTGGTCGTAACTCAACTCGGTGGCTTCCACCGAAGTGGCAAACGGCATAAAT
>DAOUPA010000014.1 GCA_030626405.1 Planctomicrobium sp. | reverse complement strand
GGAACGGTTTTCATCAGCATGGCAGGTGCTCACAAAGCAGCAATGATCGAGCCTGCCCGAAAACTGAAAGAACTCGGGTTCCGAATTCTCTCAACCGCTGGAACTGCCAGAGTTCTGAACGAAGCGGGAGTCCATGCGGAACCGGTCAAGAAAGTACAGGAAGGCCGACCGAATTTGCTCGACATGATGGTCAACGGCGACGTTCAATTTATTTTCAACACCCCCAGCGGCAAAGGAAGTCGAACCGAAGAAGGCCGCATCCGCGCCGCCGCTGTCTCGTACGGTGTTCCTTGCGTGACGACACTACCTGGCTGCGAAGCGATGGTCAAAGCCATCGAATACCTGCTCGATCACCCTGCTCCACAAGTCCGATCCATTCAGGAATGGCACGAAGCAGATTTGGCATCACGAAAATAGACTCGTTTGACACATTTGATGCGTAGAAGCCACAAATCGACACATCTGGTCATAAAGCAGAAACCGGAGAAATCGATACCGGTTGGATATTTTCTGTTGAGCCGAAATAGCTTACTCTCACGGTTTGGGACGAATGTCACGTTTTGACATCTCGTTTTCAAACGTCCCATGGCGAAGTAGAGCTTCGATGGTCGGTGTTCCCAAACAGAGCTTAGGAACTAAGGAGGAACGGCTTCAAAGCTCGTATCAAAACGAAACGCTTTCTCTCAGGATCGTAATGAGTACAGTTCGAGAACGTCGGTTGACGGAAGAATACGCGGAACTCGAAGAGTATGCCCGCCTGCATCCGCGTGTACGGATTGCTCAGGTGGAAGGTTCGCCACCAGAGCGATACGAAATCGAATACCGCATCAGCAGTCTCGTCGACAACGAGGGATCAGTCAAAGTTGCAAAGGAACATCTCGTTGAAGTCGCCATCTCCCGCAACTTTCCCAGAACTCCTCCGGACTGCCGGATGCTGACGCCAGTCTTTCATCCAAACATTGACGCTACTGAAATCCTCCTCGACGAACACTGGAATTCGGAGACGACGTTAGTTTCTCTCGTGATTCGAATTGGAGAGATGCTTTCGTTTCAGCGGTATCACATCGCCTCATCGGTCAATCCTGCTGCCGTTGAGTGGATCAGCACGCACATCGATCAGCTTCCGTTGGATGAAATCGATCTGCACGATGTCTCCAACGCCCAATCACCTGTGGATTCCGATAGCGCGACGAATCCACAAGCGAAAACAACTCCATCCCTGACTGCCCTGGCAGCAGAGCCGATGCCGGATTCGGTCAAACTGACTTGCCCTGAATGCGGAGCATCGTACTACGTTCGCACAAACGCGGACGGCAAAGAAGTCCAGTGCAAAAAATGTCGAAAGACGTTTCTCGTGAAACTGTGAGACATCCGCCATGCTTTTCTCACACTTCTCACTGAGAACATTGATCGTTTGAATTCAGACCAGTCGGACACTTGAAGTGTCCGGCTAAACATTGATGACTTGTCACCGTTCACGATGCGAACCGAGTGAACTCCGTTTCTTCCAAGCCTCGCCAATGATGCTCCGACTTCAACGACTTCAATCTGAAGCAAAGGCCATTCTCCGGCGGGCTGATCGACTGAGAGATCAAAGCGGAGCCGATCTGATGGTTCTGGCTCGTAAGTTGACCTGGAAGGCACGCTCTGGGACCAAGTTAAAACTGCTGTTACCGGAAGTTTTTGCTCTCGGAATTGAAGCCTCTCACCGGACACTCGGGCTACGGCATTACCCTGTTCAAGTCATGGGGGGGATTGCGCTGTTTGATGGTAGGATCGCTGAAATGCAAACAGGAGAAGGAAAAACTTTAACCGCCGTTTTGCCTGTATTGCTTTACGCGATGGTCGGTCGCGGCGTGCATGTTGTCACCGCGAATGATTACCTTGCCTCCAGAGACGCAGAGGAAATGGGGAGAGTTTACGCACATCTTGGCCTTTCCACCGGCTGCGTCGTTCAGCAAATGAGCGATCCAGAACGGATCATGCAATACGAGTGCGACATCACATACGGAACCGCCAGTGAAATGGGGTTCGATTTTCTAAGAGATCGTCTCAAACGTGGCGCCGAATTTTCCGACGCTCCTCGACGAAAGTTGTTTGATGCCCAGCATTCGGACCAAAGCCCCGTACAGCGCGGGCATTTCTTCGCCCTGATTGATGAAGTTGACAGCATTCTGATCGATGAGGCGCGAACTCCGCTTATCATTGGTGTCGAGCAGGAGAACAGCGATGCGATGATCAGCCTTTACCGCTGGTGTCGGGACACTTCTTCCAGACTGATCACAAATAAAGATTATCTCTTCGACGAACGAAAACGGACGGTGACGCTCACCGACGAAGGTTGCCGGCAAATCTCTTTAATAGCAAAGCCTGTCTTGCTGGATTGCATTAACACAGAACGAATTTACCAGCACATCGAGAAAGCCCTGACGGCACAGCTTGCGTTTGAGAGAGACCGCGATTACGTCGTCTCCGATGGAGAAATAGTGATTGTCGATGAAGGAACCGGCCGCAAGATGGAAGGCCGTAAATGGCAGGAAGGACTTCATCAATCTGTCGAATCAAAAGAGCGGATCGATGTCACCGCCACGACTGGCGCGGCTGCGAAAATCACGATTCAATCTCTCTTCCGGCAGTACGAACACCTAGCAGGGATGACGGGAACTGCCGCACAGGCGAGGAAAGAATTCAAGCGGACATACAAACTGAATGTTTCTGTGATTCCGCCGAATCGTCCTTGTGTTCGCCAAGTTCGGCGGGCTCGAACCTTCGCATCGCAAGCAGCAAAGTTCGACGCCATCGTTGATTCCATCCACCAGGAAATTGCGGACGGACGGGCAGTCCTTGTCGGAACCCCATCTGTGGAAGCTTCGCAAGCTTTGTCGAATCGTCTTCATACGGAAGAGATAGACCACAAAGTCTTGAACGCCCTTTTTCATGATCAAGAAGCAGGCATTGTTAAGCACGCTGGACAGTGTGGTCGAGTCACCATTGCCACTAACATGGCAGGTCGAGGGACGGATATCCTTCTCGATGAAGAGGTGAAACAGAACGGCGGTCTGCATGTCATCGCGACGGGAATGCACACTTCCAAACGCATTGACCGGCAACTGGTTGGTCGTGCCGCGCGCCAAGGTGATCCTGGAAGTTACCAGTTTTTTCTATCTATTGAAGACGAGTTACTCAACGTTTTAACGCCAATGAAACTCGCTTCTCTCCGAAAACGAGCACTCTCGGAAAGTAACAATGAATTGAATTCAGGCTGGCTGCGAAAGTTCGAAAGGCTTCAACGCTCCCTGGAAAAACAACACATCAAAGCACGAAAGCAACTCTTGAAGTTTGGTAAAGAGCAAAGACAAAAATTCCGAGCCGCTGGTCTCGACCCGTTTCTGGAAGTTGCGGACTAATGTGCAGACTGTGCATGAAGCACAGGTGAAAATGTTCTGGCATGAGTCGGACACTTAAAGTGCCCGGCTAAGCATTGTGTGTCACTGCATTTATCTAACCGCCGATGGAATACATCGGGCGGTTGGGCTGGACGAAGTCTGCGGCGTTGATGTTGTGACCGGACCACTTTTCCTGGATGCTCTCACGAACGGCGGCGATGATTTTTTCATCGCTCGCACCTTCTCGAAGGAGCGTTTTGATATCGGTTTCTTCGAGGCTGAACAGGCAGTTCCTTAGCCTTCCATCCGCCGTAAGGCGAAAGCGATTGCATTGCTCGCAGAATGGTTGGCTAACGGAAGGAATGAAACCAATGCGTCCGGTTCCATCTTCGAATTGAAAGTCGGTTGATGGCGCCCGAGGATCTGGATCACCGATCGGAACCAGTGGCATCACTTCACGTGAGAGAACGTCAATAATTTCGGATGCGAACAAGACTTTTTCACGCTCCCAGGCGGCATCTGCATCGAGCGGCATGTACTCAATGAAGCGAACTTCGCAGCCTGACTCACGGGCGAACTTTCCAAAGGGGACGATTTCAGATTCCGTCATTCCGCGAATTGCAACCGCGTTGATTTTGATTGGAGCAAAGCCAACTTTCTGCGCGACTTCAATTCCATTCAAGACCTGTTCGTACCCTTCGCGGCGCGTGATCTCTTGGGATTTGACTGGATCAAGAGCGTCAAGACTGACATTGAGGCGCCGTAGTCCGGCGTCATACAGAGCCTGTGCTTGATCAGCCAGAAGAATTCCATTCGTCGTAATTCCGATATCCTGAATGCCATCGACCTCAGAGAGCAGTGCAACCAGTTTGTGGAGATCCTTTCGCACGAGCGGTTCGCCGCCGGTGAGTCGAAGCTTGTTCACTCCTTGAGGAACCATCAGTCGCACAAAACGAACGATCTCTTCGAATGTTAAGAGCTTGGACTTTGCCATGAACTGCACATTTTCCGCTGGCATGCAGTAAAAGCAACGGATGTTGCAACGGTCAGTTACACTGATGCGAAGATTGTTATGATGCCGACCAAATGAATCGACAAGAGAGTTATCTAGGGAATTCATTGTGATGCTCCACTAGTCGTGAGAACGCTTGGATTGGCTGTCAATTTATCGAGGTAGTCCCAGGAATAAAGACCTGTGAAATGTCCATCCGACCATTTTATTTTGATTGCGTAATTCCCACTAAAACCGACTTCGCTCGGTTCAATTTCCTCTGAAACGGTTTCCGGATCGAGCATTCGTTGTCCGGTAAATTCATTCACACACGCGGCGCAGGGGCATTCGCATCGCAGGAATTTGAATGGGTATCGTGAGACCCGACTCTCATCCCAGACAATCTGAAAGACTTGATCTTCTTTAATCGCGAGAATTTTCAGAGGCGCTGTAGCCATCATTGTTCCAAAGATAGGGATTTCAACAAGATATCACGGAAGACCGAACTCGATTCTATCAACTGAACCATTTTCAGCCAGTTCTCAGTACGCAAATCATTGACCGTGGTTCTCAACACCGCTACGGTCCCCTAACATATCGGTCGGTTGATGCTTCCGTAGCCTTCGACTCAACCAAACTACATTGAAACTGCCTATCACATCTTACGGCATTGTTCGTAAGAAATCATTCGATTTATGTATCGCCGAATTGGAGAAACTGTCACTCGCTTCCCGATCTTCACGATTGGGGCGTGGGTGACCATTGCAATTTTGGCGATTGTGATGGCTCCCCAGAGGGGGGGGATCTGGCAAGAGGGTGAGTTTGCTTTTCTCCCTGAGGATGCCATCAGCAGTCAGGCTCAGCATCTTTTCCGTGATGCTTTCCCCCCATCAAACGGCAAACGTTTTTCCCGAGGCAAGCGGGCTGGCTCCTCCGTTCAACAAGACCCTCTAGGAAGCAATGTTGTCGTCGTTCTCTTTCGCGAGAATCGTCCCGAGGGGTTATCCGACGAAGATCGTCAATTCATTCGAGAAAAACTGGTTCCTCAGCTTGAAGAGATTCGCAATAGCACACCACTGGGTTATGAAATTGAGTCCGACAACGCTTACGGAGAAATTCCGGAAGAGGAACGAGTCGTTCAAGGTATTTCAACGCCGAATGACCGGAGAATTGGATCACTCCTGACGAGTCCAGATGAACGAGCAGCGATTGTCGTTCTTGACTTGAGGACCGAATTTCTGGACCGACAAAATGGGTTGATTGTTGATCGGATTGAAGAGCTGCTGAACTCTCCAGATTTACTGACGACCAAGCCCATTGGGCTGGCAATTGCCCTGAGTGGGTCGGCAACGGTCGGAAGAGATCTTTTACGTGCAGAATCAGAGAGTGCCACGCGGACCGAAACCTTCACCAAACTTCTCGTGATTGTACTGTTGCTTCTCATTTACCGGGCACCACTCTTGGCGCTTGTGCCATTGATTACCGTTGGGCTCTCCGTCGAATTTACATTGGCATTGCTCACACATCTCGCGGAAGCTGGTTGGATCGGGCTGTTTAATGGTTTGGAAATCTATGTGACGGTCGTCGTGTATGGAGCGGGTGTCGATTACTGCCTGTTCCTGATCGCAAGATATAAAGAAGAACTGGACGAAGGATGTAGTTTTTCCGAAGCAATTACTCTGTCGATCAGAAAGGTCGGAGCCGCGCTGGCAACCAGCGCAGGGACGAGTATAGTCGGTATCGGAATGATGTCTTTCGCCGAGTTTGGAAAATTTCGACAGGCCGGGATCGCAATCTCAATCGGCCTGTTTGTCGCCTCGTGTTTCGCTGTGACCTTCACCCCGGCTCTATTACTCTTGCTTAAGAACTGGGCATTTTGGCCGGATGTTCGACAAGAATCACCCAAAGCAAAAGAGGGATGGATCCCTGTTGCAACGCTATGGAAAAAAATGAATGAACAGCGTTGGCTGGATGAAATTTGGAGTTTAACCGCTCGTCTGCTGAAGCGGTTTCCTGGGAGAATCTTTATCGGAACAATTCTCGTGATGCTTCCACTGGCAATTGTCGGTTTCAGCAATCAGAGCAACTTGAGTTATGGCTTACTCACGGATCTCCCACAAGGAGACACGAGTGTCGAAGGAGCAATGGCAATCCAGAAACATTTCCCGGCAGGAGTCACTGGTCCGGTCATTATGTTAGTTCACTTTGATCAAGATGAACTCCATAAACAATTTGAAGGGGATGACCTGACAGACATCCCGACTTCCAGACGACTCAGCAAGGAGATGACTTCGTCAATTGAAAAATCCCTCCCGCAACTGATTGAATCTGAATTTCACATCGCAGATATTCGAAACCAAACATACCCACTTGGGAAAAGTCCAAAAGCGCTCAAATACCTCAGTTCGCTTAGGCCAAGAGAACAAGGCGCGCGACGAATTTTCCAGCACCGAACTTACACGAGCACACGAGGCCCCCTTGCCGGGCAGGTCATGCGCATTGATTTTGTTTTCAGCACCGATCCATTCGACAGAAATTCCATTAAACAGCTGGGGAGTGTTGAAGAAGTCGTTCGCAAGGCAATTCCAGAACCACTTCGAGAGACTGCGCAAGTCTTGACACTTGGCCCGACAGCCGGAATTCGCGATTTGAAACTCTCCACCGACCGGGACCGCATACGTATTGGCATTCTGGTTGTCTTGGCAGTTTATATCATGTTGGTAATCCTTCTCCGACAACCGGCGGTCTGCGGGTACCTGATGGTGAGTGTCGTTTTCAGTTATTTAGTTGCCCTCGGAATGACGTTCGTCGTCTTCTATCTCCGCGACCCTACTCACTTTACCGGGATCGACTGGAAGGTGCCCATTTATCTGTTCACAATTCTGATTGCGATGGGTGAAGATTACAATATTCTCCTCATGGCGCGCGTCGATGAAGAGCAGAGACATCACGGGCCGGTCAAGGGAATTCTGGTGGCGTTAACGAAGACGGGTAGCATCATTTCAAGCTGTGGAATCATCATGGCCGGGACATTTGCATCGTTGATGATTGGTTCTCTGCTTGGTATGGCTCAACTCGGTTTTGCTCTCGCATTCGGGGTGTTACTGGACACATTTATTGTCCGTCCGATTCTTGTGCCAGCCTACCTGATTCTATTGAACAGCGGGAGATTTGGAACATTTGGACGCTATCTCGGAGCGAAAGAGCAAACAACCGCTTCAGCCGAAGAAGAAATTCCAAACGCCGAATTGTAGGTGATGGCTCTTTTTCTTCAGTTTTCCACACGTGAGATTTTTGACTCAATAAATGTTTACCCGTACACTTCAGGTGTGCGGCAAAAGAGCGGGTTGTCTCTAGCTAAGGTTGTAAGTGTGACGAACCATATTTCTTTCCGTTCCATTCTCGTTCCGCTCCTTATTCTCACAACATTCCTGGCACTCCCAGCGCAAACGTACTCGCAGGGGGATTCTGCTCGGCAAACCGGTCCTCAGCTTTATAAGAGTCGTAACTTTTCGTTGATGACCGATATTTCCAAGGATGATGCTGAGGAGTTACTGACGCATCTGGAATCGATGCTCAAGCTCGTTTCCGGTTACTGGGGACGTCGCAATCGCAAGCCAATTCGAATGTTCGTCATCGATGATTTCGCAAACTGGCCGCAAAATCAACTCGCGAAAATGTCTCCCGAAGGAGTGCAGTCGGTACGCGGGGGAGGAGGTCTCACGATCACATCAGTTAAAGGATTTGTTGGCGGTCCTAAAATCGACTCCGAAGCAATCGTCTACGCAACTTCAAAACGTAAGACGCCTCAGCACGAGGCGATTCATGCTTACTGTGGAATCAATTTCGGCAGTGCTGGCCCGGTCTGGTATGCCGAGGGGATGGCGGAGGTTGGGAAGTATTGGCGCAATGGGGAAAGAGGAGTCAATGCCGGTGAATACGTCATCCAATATCTTCAATCCCAGGAACCCAAACCACTCGGAGCGATCGTCAACAATCCGCTCGAACGAACTGGAGACTCTTGGCAAAATTACGCCTGGCGCTGGGTGCTGTGCCATATGTTGGGAGCGAATAAGAATTACTCGCCGAGATTCAAACCGCTGGGACTCGCACTGCTCGCCGACAAAAAAGTAAGTTTTGATCGTGTTTATGGAGCACAGGCAGAAGAAATCGAATTCGAATATCAATTGTTCGTGAAGGACATGGAACCTGGCTATCGTTGCGATTTATGTAGCTGGAACTGGAAAGCGAAGTTTCTGGTTCCTTCTAATCGAAAGACTGCATTCTCAAAAATCCTGGCCGAACAAGGGTGGCAGGCGTCGCGTGCGCAAGTCTTTGCAGGCGACACCTATTCTCTCGAAACAAAAGGAGACTGGACACTCGGCAAAGATGGAGAGCTTCTCAAAGCAAGCGGTGAAGCAACAGGAGAAGGTCAACTGATCGGAATTATTTTCGACGATTACGAACTGAGTGAACCGTTCGAGATCGGTGGTGAAGAATCTTTCACCGTACCCAGAAGTGGAAAGCTTTTCCTGCGCTGCCGCGACAAATGGGGTGAGCTCGCAGACAACAATGGAGTGATCCAGGTTCGTATTGGATTACTGGAAAAAGGGGAAAGGTCGGCTGAGAAGACGCGCTGACCAGAATGAGGCAGGGGCAGGGGATTCATTTCTGCGTGCTGGCAGGACCGTAGAGGTGTTCTCCTCGGCGGGCCGCCTGAATTGCTTCCATAGTATCTTGTGGAATTCCAGGGTCTCCTTGAGACGCCAACCAGTTGTCGAGTTCTGTGGAGAGCCGATTTTTGATTGCGGAATGCTGTTGACTGGCAGCAATGTTGTTCAGTTCATACTTATCTTCCGACGTCTGATAGAGTGCTTCGCTGGGGCGGTTCGTATATCGTTTGACCAAATTGTAAGTGCGTGGACTATTCGCAGAGTCCCAGATCCATGTTCCCCAGTACGCGTTGTTTAACTTGCCGTTACCTCGGAACCCCATGAGATGCTTTTCGATGTAAATTTCATCGGGAGTGAGGTTGCGAATGTAGCGGTAGTTCCCGTCTGAGATTGTCCGAATCGGGTATGCTGGCCCCTCTGGGATGTTATTGTGAACCCCATAGACGAATTGTCGATGTCGATCAGTCTCGCCGGTCAGGACATTCCTGAAACTTGTTCCGTCAAATTGATAGTCCGCAGTCTTGCCTCCAGCTATGCTGAGAAGTGTTGGCGCCACATCGGCATACTGTACCAGTGCATCGGTTCGCGTACCGGGTGAAGTCTGACCGGGCCAGCGAACGATCATTGCGGTATGGAGACCAGTATCCCAATTCGTCCACTTGCAGCCAGGGAATTGAGAGCCTTGTTCAGACGTAAAGATGACAACTGTATTGTCTGCGTTTCCGGACTGTTCCAGTGCTGTTAAAAGTTCGCCCACCTGACTATCCATGTAGGTGATTTCCGCAAGATATTTACCATAGTCCTGACGAGTTTGGGGGGTGTCTGCGATGTTCGGTGGCAATTTGATTTTCTTCGGAGGATATTGAGAAGGATCTCCCATAACCCAGGGAACGTGTGGCTCGACAAGTGCAACGACCAGGCAAAATGGAGAGTCGTTTTTGCCTCGCATGAACTCCTTCACGGGTTTCAAATCGTGATCGAGCGTTGGTTCTCGAACGCAACTCTTATCAAAACCAGAGATGTTCTCAAATGGAAAGGCTTGCTCTGGTTTCACATGAACCTTGCCAGCAAGACCAACACGGTAGCCGAGCGGCGAGAGATATTGCGGTAGGCTTTGAGTCTCAGGTCGGCTCGCTGAATGGTTCCACGCGCATCCGTTGCGCATTGGGTATTGACCAGTGTACAGTTCCGCTCGGCAAGGCTGGCACATCGCTTCGCTCAAATACGCACGGTTGAAAGTCAGCGCTGTGGCGGCGAAGCCATCAATGTTTGGAGTGATTGCATTCTGACCACCATAAAGAGAAAGGTCGTTGTGAGTACAATCATCCGCCATGATGATCAGGAAGTTCGGTTTTTCCGAGGCGCCAAGCTCTCCAGAAACGCACGCTAGAGCGAAGACAACGACCGAAAGATATCTATTCATCAAGCACTCACAATTCAAATCAGACAAAGGAATCAAAGAGGAAGCGATTCAGAACGCGTCTTGAAATACATGAACCGACGTTGAACGCAGAGAGGACAACACCCGCGGCTAGCGCCGTCGGCTCAAAAGGAGACCGAAAGTCAATTTCAAAGTGCGCTCTCATTTACCGCTGGTTGAGGTACTCTTCCAACCTCTCGGCTTTTCGCAGCAGGTAAGGAATGTGTTGATTGTTCGCTTCGACAAACAGAGCCAGTAATCGCAGGTGTTCCTTGAATTCTTCAGTAAATTTCGTGTTCTCCTGGTCTCGCCAAGTGGTGCTTAACGCATCAAGCTGCCCAACGAGCAAACCCGCCTGATCGGAGAGAGTGCTGTTGAATTGCTTGAGTTTCAAAGCGAACGCCCGCAGGTCTTCCGGATTCGCAATCGCCTGTGCCATCTCACTCCCTCGTTCTTGGTTGACTTCAATTAAACGGCAGCCACTAGACTAGTTGCTGCCTTGCGGAAAGGAAACAATGCTCTAGTTTTGCAGCTGTTTGCTTTGCGGACTGGGGGGCTGATCGGTAGGATCAATGTTCGCCGACACGATGTCGGTCTGGTTCACTCTATATTAAACGTTGTCCCGTAGTGTTCCTCATCAAGATGACGAGGAATTTTTCAGATCAGCGGACATCGCAACAGTTTCAACATTTTGGTATTGCAACATGAGACAGACAATTTTTGCAGCAGCCCTGATCGGGAGCGTTTCTCTTTCATCATTCTTAATAGCTGGCCCAAACGAACTTTCTGAAGCCGAGAAAAAATCTGGCTGGAAACTTCTCTTTGACGGTCAAACGGCAGAGAATTTCAGAAACTACAAAAAAGATGGCATCAGTGACGGCTGGATCGTTGAAGATGGGACACTGACCCGTAAAGGAGCTGGCGCTGGGGACATTGTCACCAAAGATCAGTATTCCGCTTTCGAGATCATGATCGACTACAAGATTTCCAAAGGCGGTAACAGCGGCCTGATGTTCCATGTCACTGAGACTGAGAATAGTCCGTGGCAAACAGGTCCAGAAATTCAGATTCAGGACAATGTCGATGGTCACGATCCTCAAAAAGCGGGTTGGCTCTACCAGCTCTATCAGCCTCCCAAGGATCCAGCGACTGGCGAAACTGCTGATGCGACCCGCCCTGCCGGTGAGTGGAATCAAATGCATGTGAGGATCACTCCGAATCAGTGTGAGATCAACATGAACGGCGTTCGTTACGCTCGCTTTACCAAAGGAAACGAAGACTGGGACAAACGCGTTGCCGCCAGCAAGTTTTCGAAATTTGCTAACTTCGGGAAACCAACGAAGGGGCATATTGCTCTTCAGGATCATGGGAATGAAGTTGCCTTTCGCAATATCAAAATTCGCGATCTGTCAGGTGAAAATGCCGTTCCGAATCCCGTTGATGGTCGACTGAAGTTGAAGCCGGTTTTAGCGTTTCCTAATTTGAAGTGGGCCGACTGGAAGCCGCTTGATGACAAGGGGCGTCCAAATTCCTTCCGCCCGATTGTTGTTACGCATTCTGGTGATGGATCTGACCGTTTGTTCGTGATGGAGCAACACGGAGTCATTTATACTTTTCAGAACGATCCGGAAGTCACCGAGTCGCACGTCTACCTCGATCTTCGTGAGAAGGTCAACTATCAGGATCGCCAAAATGAGGAAGGCTTCCTCGGTATGGCTTTTCATCCCAAATACAAAGAGAACGGTCACGTCTTCGTTTATTACACGATTAAGCCAGGACAGATTTCTGCGGTTTCGAGATTCACCGTTTCTAAAGATGATCCAAACAAGGCCGATCCCGCTTCCGAAGTGGAAATCATGCGTGTCGAGCAGCCGTTCTGGAATCATAACGGCGGAACTCTTGCATTTGGACCAGATGGATATCTTTACATCAGCTTGGGAGATGGCGGATCTGGCAACGACCCGTATGGCAACGCACAAAACCTCTCCAGCTTGCTCGGATCGATTTTGAGGGTTGATGTCGACAAAAAACAGGATGGAAAAAACTACGCAATTCCTGAGGACAATCCGTTCGTGCGAGTTCGAGATGCCCGTCCGGAAGTCTATGCCAACGGACTGAGAAACGTATGGCGGCTTTCTTTTGACCGTGTTTCTGGAGCTTTATGGTGTGCTGATGTCGGTCAGAACCTCTGGGAAGAAATTAACATCATCAAAAAAGGTGGCAACTACGGTTGGAACCTGAAAGAAGGAACCCATCAGTTCGGTTCTCGCCCAACCGGTGAAACTGAAGTGATCGACCCGATTTGGGAATACGATCATGGTGTCGGGAAATCAATCACAGGCGGACTCGTTTATCGAGGCGCAAAACTTCCGGAACTGGCTGGGAAATATGTCTATGCCGATTATGTTTCCGGTCAAATCTGGGCGTTGAACTACGATGCTGCGAAAGGGGAAATTGTTTCGAATGAAGAAATTCCCAGCGAGAAAATGCCGATCATCACTTTCGGAGATGACGCCGAAGGCGAGATTTATTTCTGTATCGTCACCAATGATGGGGAAGGAATTTACACTCTGAAGCAGGAGTAGGATTCGACCTTGAAAATGTCTAGAACCCGAGCCCGATGTTTCGGGTTCGGGTTTTTTGATTCGTGATTCGATCTTCGAACCTGGGCGGAGATCATTGGTCACCGATTTCAATATCTCATCAACGCATCATTTCTGAAAATCATCACTCCTTTCAAAGAGACTCGATTCATGGAATGGATCTTTGCCCTGATCACCTTGACGATCATGGAAATCGTGCTGGGAATCGACAACATTGTCTTCATTAGCATTCTGTGTGCGAAGCTTCCCAAAGCACAACGAGCCAAAGCCCGGACTTTTGGGTTGGGCCTGGCAATGGGAACACGAATTCTGTTGCTTCTTTCGCTGACCTGGGTGCTTGGACTGAAAGAACCCGTCTTTTATCTGACCGATTTTGGAGTGCCTGCGAGTTGGGTCGAGACAGTAGAACAAACGACCGTGCGTCTGAATGGTCTTTCAGACGATAGTGAAACGACTCACTCATCAGAGCAACAAACCGGCGAAAAAGAAGAAGTTCCGAAGGCTGGCTCAAGCCATCACGCTGAAGTCCCTGGTTTTCACGATGTGAACGCGATATCGGTACGCGATATCATACTCTTTCTAGGAGGGCTGTTTCTGATTGCGAACTCTGTTGTTGAAATTCATCACAAGCTCGAAGGGGAAAGCGGTCAGCATGCCACGGGAAGCACAGGGAGTTTCTGGACCGTGATAGTTCAAATTGGAGTTCTTGACATTATCTTTTCGCTCGATTCAGTCATCACCGCGATTGGAATGACGAATCATATCAACATCATGATTATCGCGGTGATCATCGCGATTTTCACGATGATGGCATTCGCAGGCGCGATTGAGAACTTCATCGAAGCATATCCGACAATCAAAATTCTCGCTCTCAGTTTTCTGATTCTCATTGGTGTGTTGCTTGTCGCCGAAGGGATTGGGAATCCGGTCAACAAAGGCTACATCTATTTTGCCATGGCGTTTTCGTTCATTGTCGAAATCATCAATATGCAAATCCGCGGTGGCCGTGGAGTCCCGACCGAACCGGATGATCTCCTTCCGGTGACAGGGGAATAGTTTTCTTAGACTGGGTGAAGCCTTTTGCGTCACATTTGGACGTTGCATGTCACCATTTAATAATTAAGAAGAAAATTGTTATCATTCGTACATGTTCACAATGAGATTCGCTCCAGGCAGTGTCATTCCGTGAACGGTTACCGTTGCATTCGGAAATGCTGGGACGAGTCCCAGCCTACCGTTCGTCTTCAGATGGTGGAAGTAAACTCAGGCCGACTCGTTTGCGTTCGAGATCCAAGTTGTCGACCCAGACGTTGACGGTATCTCCCACGTTCACGTGATCGAATGGGGAAGAGACAAACGTTGCGGACATTTTGCTGATATGAACGAGTCCGTCGCTTTTGAGGCCGATGTCAACAAACGCTCCAAAGTCGACAACGTTCGTGACGACTCCATGCAGACGTATTCCTTCGCGAAGGTCTTCGAATTTCAGAACGCCTGAGCGAAACATCGGACCAGAGACGCCTTCTCTCGGGTCACGCCCTGGTCGCAAGAGCGATTCGATAAGATGCTCGGCGGTGTAGAGATCGCATTCGATATTCGTGGCAACGTCTTGCGGAGTCGCCTTCTGAATCGTATTTCGAACTTCTGAAGGCAGGTTGCCTGTCGCGAGCGAAGCCTTGGTAATTTCAAATTGTTTTAAAAGCACATCGGCTAGAGCATAACTTTCTGGGTGAATCCAAGTTGCGTCGAAGGAATCTTCACCATCGGCAATTCGCAGAAATCCGGCAGCTTGAGTGAAAGCGACTTCGCCGATTCCGCTGACTTGCTTTAATTGCGAACGAGAACGAAACGGTCCATGCTCCGTTCGCCATTTTACGATATTCTTCGCTCTGCTGCGATTCAAACCTGACACGTACTTTAACAACTCAACGCTTGAACAGTTCAGGTCAACGCCGACATTGTTCACGCAGGACTCCACAACAGTGTCCAACGAGTTTTGCAACTTCTTCTCAGAAAGATCGTGCTGATACATTCCCACGCCAATGTGCTGTGGTTCAATTTTGACCAGTTCGCTCAGCGGGTCTTGTAATCGTCGTCCAATCGAAATCGTGCCTCGTACGGTCGCATCCAGCTTCGGAAATTCTTCACTCCCAACTGGACTCGCTGAATAAATACTAGCGCCTGATTCGTTGACGATCACATACTGGCATTTCAATTTTCGACATTCAATGACTCTGGCGACGAGTTCTTCCGTTTCGCGAGAAGCGGTTCCATTCCCGATGGCGATCACATCTACGTCGTGCTTTTCAACCAATGATGCGAGTTTTTCTTCTTGCTGCGTGTATTCTTTTCCGATCACATAAATCAGATCGTGTTCCAGAAGAGTTCCATCGGCATCGAGAACGGCAATTTTGCAGCCAGTACGAAATCCCGGATCGATGGCAAGAACTGTTTGACGTGTGAGTGGTGGTTGCATCAACAGGCTGCGAAGGTTTTTGCCGAAAACTTCAATCGAGTGTGCCTGCGACTTTTCGGTTAAGTCACGACGAACTTCGCGTTCGATCGCTGGATTCACCAAACGCTTCAGCGCTTCTTCCAGGCACTCTTTGAGAAACACTGCCGCCCGGTGATTTCCCAGGCGAAGAACGGCGCTTGCCCGGATAACTGCCTGTTCCTGGTCCCATGTCAGTTTCACTCGAAGTGCTTTCCTCGATTCCCCACGATCAATCGCCAACACTCGATGCGGTGGCAGGCGAGAGACGTTGCTTTCGAACGCCGAGTAATCCGCAAACAATTGTGTGTCCGGAGAGTTTTTGACGAGCTTCGTAGTGACGCGTCCTGTCTTTTGAGCGACTGCGCGCAAGGCATCTCGGACTGGAATGGACTCGGCGATTCGTGCTGCAAGAACGTCCACGGTCCCGTTCAGGACTGCGTCGAGATCAGTTAATTCCTCATGCTTACCGATACAGTTGGTTGCAACTTTCCGGAGATCGACATCACCAATTCTCCCTGACCAGACTGCGTCCGCCAGCGGTCCCAGTCCTCGATTCAGCGCTTCGTCGGCGCGTGTTTTTCGACGACTTTTGAAGGGTGCGAAGAGCTCGTCGAGACGTTTCTTCGAGTCTGCGGCTTCAAATTGTGCTCGCAATTCCGGAGTCAGTTTTTCTTGTTCTTCGATAGATTTGAGCATTCGCTGCAATTGAGTTGCGATCTCTCGTAGCTCATTCACTCTTGATTCGATGGCTCGAATTTGAATTTCATCGAGGGCACCAGTTTGCTCCTTGCGGTAGCGAGTCATGAACGGAACGGTGTTTCCTTCGTCAAGTAAAGCAACCACGCGAGCGACTTGCTGCTCTTTCAGATTCAGTTCTTGAGCGATTTTACTGATAATTTTCTGCTGCGGTTCCATTTGAAGTCTTCGTCAGTTGTTTGAGTTTTTGCCATTGATCTCGGTACCTCTGGCTAGTTCCGATGGCGGATTGTAGGGATTCTATCAGTTTTCAGTGATGTCAAAGGACAGATTAGGACGATTACAACGATCAGACTGTCAGTGCGCGATCTGTGACTGCCAGAAATTCGCTATCGATCTTCGTCAGGGGGGAACCGACGATGCGTGAGCATTGGGGTTTGATTTGTAAGAAAATTCGTCGTCTCGCAGCACCAACAGCCGCGTGCTTGCTACTTTCGCCATTTGTTTCGGCGCAAGACGACATTGTACCATCTTCCGACGAAGAAGGGCGAATTCGCATTGTCGACCAGAGCACATTCGATCAGCGTTATGCGGCGCCGATCTCCACGGTAGGTGCGCCAGTATCGCAAGCGGCGGACAATTCTTTACAAGCGATCTTCTCGACCGGTTTGCAACCACAACAGTGTGCGCCATTCGCGATTCATCAAAAGCCGCAGTCTCTGGACACACCGAATATGATCGGTGACTTTCTGGGATACGCCGGCAGCGTGAACTTCTCAACGACAACACTGGGGTCTCTGGAGACGTCAAACGGGATCTTCGATCTTCCAGGTTCTGGGCGTGTTCCGAAAGTGGCTGAAAACAATAGCGCCATTCCCCGAGATCGTTTCTACTTTACTTACAACCATTTTCATAATGCCTATTCGGCGAACACCACAGTGGACCCGAACGCGCTTGATATGGACATGATGCCGATTGATCCTGCCGTTGAGTCCAGGACGTTTCACCAGAATCGATTCACTTTGGGGATCGAAAAGACTCTTTTCTACGGTGATATGTCCGTAGAGGTTCGGCTTCCTCTCGTCACCGAAGTTGATAACGTCATTCCAGGATTTACAGATCCGACATCGACGGCACTTGAATATGCAACAGACGATCCAACCGGAAACTGGTCACTCATCCTGAAAAAAGTACTGTACGATTGGTATGGTTCAAGAACGTCTGGTGTCTTCAGTTCTGGAGTCGCGTTCACGTTTCCAACCGCGGAAGGTGTGACCGTCAATCTTGGGGACGCGACATTCCATGTTGATGACGCAGGGCTTCACGTTTCTCCGTTCACGACAATGTTAATTGAGAGCAAACAGGGATGGTTCATTCAGGGCTTTATCGAATTTGATTACTCGACCGACAAAATCTCGATTGTGGATCGTGCAGCAGGCGGCGTTGGAAAGGTTGATATCCCTGATGTTGCGAACTTCGACTTCGGAGCAGGTTGGTGGCTGGCTCGGTATCCTGATCGGCACTGGTGGAAAGGGTTGGCAGCAATTGTTGAATACCATTACACCAGACAACGTCAGGATTTTAAGTCAGTTGCGTTTCAATCGAACGGAGTTCTCTCATCAAGTAACGTGATCGTTGGAGCATTTGACACTCGACGTGATATCTCAAACCTGACAACAGGTGTCCACGTTCTCATTAACGATCACGTGAATGCCCGTGTTGCTGGTGTCCTTCCACTGAAGAGTTCACCAGATCGTCAATTTGATGCCGAAGTTGTCTTTCAACTCGACATCCTACGTTAACCGCAACACATAAGAATCTGTCCACTTTCGAATGTGGTCTCGACTCCGCAGCGAGATCAATGTGATACGGAGAGGACGCTGGAGATTACCCAGGTGGCCAATCGAGTGGGCGTTGCCCGAGCAGGTGGAAATGAAGGTGGTCAACAGTTTGGCCACCATCTTTCCCTGTGTTGACAACAGTCCGGAATCCATCCGACAGCCCAAATTCAAGGGCGAGTTTGTTGATAATGAGCAACAAATGTCCCAGAAGTTGCTGATCTTCTTGCTCGATTTCGGCGAGTGATCGAATTTCTTTCTTCGGAATCAACAGCAGATGCACCGGCGCCTGCCCGTTGATGTCTTTGAACGCCAGGCAATGTTCGTCTTCATAGACAATCTCTGCCGGGATTTCCTTGTCGATGATCTTCTTAAAGATTGTCTTTTCTGACACAGCACAACTCCGGTTCATCGGGAATGATCAAACACTTCTGAGTGGTACAGCGTAGTTGAAAGCAGGCCGATTTTCGATCCAACAATTTGTTCTCGACCGGATGAACTTGATGAATCCCATTGTCTTTCATTTGATCAGTGGCGATGCGTACTTCACCGGGCATGCGTTGTTGCTATTGTCGCTTCTGAGTTGTCGGCAACAAAGGCGGCGAAGAAAGCAATTTGACGCATTGAGCGGGTTTCTGGGTGTAATTTTCATTGCTCTCACCGCCGTGCCAACGAGCCTCATTTTCTACGCAGTATGGCTTTGCATAGCGGTCGCCTGGTTCATCAAAAGGCTGCGCAAATCTTTATTCCCACCGCAGCGGAACTTGCTTCTCATCTTCACATTGATTGTGATCGCTGGGTCAGCGATTTCCGAACTCTTGTGGAAGTTCCCTCCTCAATTCGACCGAACAGTTTCGCCAACACTGATTGTTTTCGGAGATTCGGTCACCGCGGGCATCGGTGAAAACGAAGCTGAAACTTGGCCATCACTTCTTGGAGCAGCGACCAATTTGGAAGTCATCGACTATTCAAAAATGGGCACGACGGTCGGCTCCGAACTGAACAGCCTTGCTGAGAAAACGCTCCAACCGGGACTCATCATCGTGGAATTAGGCGGTAACGATATTCTCGGTAGCACGACCGTTGACGAATTCAGAAATCAACTTGATCAGTTCCTTCACCAACTCACCGCAACAGGGCAACCGGTCGTTATGTTCGAATTGCCAGTCCCGCCATTCTTGAATTGCTTTGGCATTGCACAGCGCCAAATCGCGATGAAACACAACGTACAACTCATCCCCAAACGCATCTTTGCACGAGTCCTTGCTGGAAATCATTCAACTCTAGATTCGATTCATCTCTCACAAGAGGGGCACGAATTTATGGCAAAACTTGTTTGGGAACAGATCAGTCCCTGCTTTGAGTGAATCAAGCAGGAACGACTGCTACTTTTTTACAGTAACTCTAAATCAGCAGTAATGCCGGTTGATTAAATCGTTCTGGAGCCATAGTAGTTTGTTGAAAGCACGAAGGGTTTTAATTTTCGTATCACGGTCAAGGTCAAGATCGGTGATGGTTGCAATCAGAGCGTCAGAAACGAATCCCATGAGAGCGTTCATTTGAACGAGTGGAACATCAAGTGAGACGCTACCGGCTTTGGGAGTGTGGATTTTCCCGACCATGTCGAGGTAGCTCAGCATTTGTTCGTCGTACGGCTTGCTGACCAAGGTCACGAGATAACGTCCGAGGTGCTGTTTGCGAAACTGGATCATCTCATGATCGACTGACAATGATTCGAGATCCTGTGGGACTTCGCCTTCGTAGCCGGATTGCTTACCGACAAAGTGGCGTTTTGTGACATCGTAGTTGAACAACTTGTCGTAGACTGCATCGACAAGGCCGGGGACAAGTGGAGCCAAGTGTTCGGCGGCACCATGAATTGCCGCGATATCTTCTTCACCAAACCCCATGAATTCGGTCAGATAACCGAATCGGTAAGCGACGTCCGTTTCCAGTCGTGATTCATCAATTGTCTTCATTTTGATTCTTTTTTCTAAGTGAGCAGCTTAATTAGGACAACATTGTCTTATTTATGTTAAGCTCTCACATCTGGAAGTCAATGTCGTTAAAGATTACTTTGGTTCGAGTCGACTTTCGGTCACCTACTGACTTTGAGGACGCTACACGCCCATGCTTTCACAGACGGTTGAGTATGCTCTTCGAGCGGTGGTCTATCTGGCGTCGGTTTCACCCGACGCGCAAACCACTAATGAGATTGGGAAGGCGACTCAGGTTCCGCTGGCTTATCTTTCCAAAGTGTTGCAAGGCTTGCGCCAAGAGGGCATCCTGAAGTCGCAACGAGGCGTCGGAGGAGGAATTTCACTCGTGAGAACACCAGAAGAATTGACGATTTTGGATGTTGTTAATGCCGTGGAACCTTTGGGGCGAATCACAACCTGCCCATTAGGGCTGGCGGCTCATGGGGCGCATCTCTGCCCCCTCCACAAGCGGATGGATGACGCAATTCAAGTGATGGAACAAGCATTCCGTTCGACGACACTGACAGAAGTCCTTGCCGACCCAAATCCCAGTATTCCTCTTTCTAATATCAGGGCACCACTTTGTGGTTCAGGGACAACGCCTCCAATGAAAAAAAAGTGATGGCGATTTGGTGCCAAAAATGCGAAGTCCCATGCGATCTTCTGCCTCACTCTCTATGATTCATCGACTCAAATTTCGACTCGGTATCTGAGGATACACATGAAGAGACATATTCGTGCCGTTTGTTTGATATGGGTTCTTTTGGTCCCTGCAATAACACAATCTGCCACTCCCGATGTAAAACCGTTGACTTACGAAAAGGATGTCGCGCCCATCCTTCGCAAGTACTGCGCTGGCTGTCATAACGACAGTGACAGGGAAGGTGAGTTCTCTCTGGAAACGTATCGCTCAATGCTCAAAGGGACTGACAAAGGTCCTGCTTTCCTGGCAGAAGATCCCGCGAGCAGCCGCATTTTTCGATTGATGAGCGGCGCGACTGATCCGAAAATGCCACCTGAAGACGAACCCGCTCCGTCTGAACAAGATGTCGAGACGGTCCGCTTGTGGATCGAACAGGGAGCCAAGGGACCAGAAGGCGCGGAGCCGGATCGGTTAGCACTTCAAGTTCCGAAAATTGAATCAAAGACCAACCGCCGACCGATCACCGCGATTGCCTGGTCTCCAGATGGCAAGGCAATGGCTATCGCACGGTACGGAGAGGTGACTGTCTCGCGCTTAGAGGAAGTCAAGGATCAGGCAACCGGAAATACGAAGCGGGATTGGCGACCTGTGGCAACCCTTAAAGAGTTTCGCGGCAAGGTCACTTCGGTTCACTTCTGTCTTAATGGCGAGCAGTTGATCACTTCGTCAGGCGTTGTCGGTCTGGGCGGCGTAGCGACACTCTGGGATTTGAGATCAGAGCATAAAATGAGAGATTTCACAGGGCATCGTGACATTATGTTCGACGCCGAAGTCTCACCTGATGGCAAATTCCTTGCAACGTGTAGTTATGACCAATCGATTATCATTTGGGATTTAAATACCGGAAAGCAGTTGCGAGTTTTGGACGGACACAACGGCGCCGTTTATGACGTCGCCTTCAGCCCGGACAGCAAAACTCTTCTTAGTGCCAGCGCCGATGCAACATGTAAAGTCTGGCGCGTCAGCGATGGTGTGCGACTGGATACGTTGGGGCAACCGCTGAAAGAACAATACTGCGTGAGTTTTTCACCAGATGGAAAACAGATCGCGGCAGGCGGAGCAGACAACCGAATTCGCATTTGGAAATTCGTTTCAAAGACTCAGCCGAAAATTAACCCGGTTGTTTATTCGCGTTTTGCCCACGAAGGACCAATCATCAACATTGCTTACACAGATGATGGTCAGCATCTGGTTTCGATTGCTGAAGACAAAACAATGAAGGTCTGGGAAACTAAGACATACACAGAAACTCAGTTGCTTGGTGGTCAGCCTGCGGTGGCGATGGCACTTGCTGTTTCGCCCAGTGGGAAGCGCTTCGTTATCGGTCGGCTCGATGGTTCTTTGGAATCATTCGATATTAAAAGTAGCGAAACGAAGTCAACAATCGGCACAGAAACGGTCGTTATTTCCCCCAAGGCCGTTGAAGCGAAAACCTCGACAGATTTTAACGAGAAAGAGCCGAATCAGACTCCGCAGGCCGCGCAGCCCATAACCATTCCAGCAGTTGTCAAAGGGACAACATTCGTTGATGGAGATCTGGTTGACGCAGACTGTTTCAAGTTCGCAGCCAAGGCGGGTGAAGAATGGGTTTTCGAAATTAACGCGGCACGTTCAAAATCGAAGCTTGATTCGTTTGTCGAAGTCTTCACCAGCGATGGTCAGCCGATTGAGCGTTTATTACTTCAGGCGGTTCGAGATAGTTACTTCACATTTCGAGGAAAGACCGCAGATCAATCGAGCGATTTCCGGGTCTTCAATTGGAAGGAAATGGAGCTAAACGAATACCTCTATGCAAATGGAGAAGTCGTGAAACTCTGGCTTTATCCACGCGGTCCAGACTCTGGATTCAATGTCTATCCAGGGACCGGAAAACGTTGGGGGTACTTTGATACTACTTCGCTCGCCCACGCACTGGGTGAGCCATGCTACATCGTCAATCCACTGCCCCCCGGATCAGAATTAGTTCCAAACGGGCTGCCTGTCTTCAAGTTGTATTACCAGAACGATGATGAGTCACAACGAAAACTTGGCAAAGATTCAAAACTGTTCTTCACAGTACCTGCCGATGGAGATTACGTCGTCCGCGTCCGAGACGTCCGCGGAATGGACGCGAAAGATTTTACTTACACGCTCACTATTCGACCGCGTCTCCAAGATTTCTCTGTCAGTCTTCTCGACAAATCGCTGACAGTTTCAGCAGGAGGAGCGAAGGAAATCCGCTTTACGACTGATCGCAAAGACAATTTCGATGGGGCAATCGATATCAACATCGAAGGACTCCCTGACGGATATCAGGCCACATCGCCAATTACAATCGAAGCTGGGCAAACCACGGCGAGGGGAGTCATCGCGACGTCTTCCGAAGTGCAGCCAATGGAAAAAGATGTTTTCAAAAATGTAAAAATCATTGCAGCTGCTCGCACAGGAGGGACAATTCAAAAGCATAATGTTGCTGGTTTTGAAGAGATCAAAATCGATGAGAAACCGAAATTGCGAATTACAATTGTTTCAGCAGACGGTGGCGCCCAACCATTGGAGTCAACAACAGAGGGACTTCTCGAATTTGAAATCCACCCTGGTGAAACGATCATGCTGCAGGTCGATGCAGAGCGTCTCGACTTCAAAGGTGAAATTCCGTTCGGAAAAGAAGAAGCGGGGCGAAATCTGCCTCATGGAATTTTCATCGACAACATCGGATTGAATGGATTGTTGTTGTTAAACGAACAAACCCAGCGAGAGTTTTTTATCACTGCCGCGAAATGGGTTCCCGAACAATCGCGTTTGTTCCATCTGACAACCCCTTCCTCTGGAGGTCACGCCACGCAATCTGTGTTGTTGCATGTACGTTCTCGATCACAAGAGAAAGACACCGGGGCGGAGTAAGTCATTTTCCTGGTAGAACAACTGATTGTTCATGAACTCCGTTTGAACAAAAGAACCCGTTGACCCATTCCGCAACGGGGAATAAAGTTCAACCTTAGACATCAATGTGCCGCACCTATTGAGACAATCAAGATATGAATTCGACCCCTCCTGATGATTCCTCAGACGATAACAACAAAAAACCTCGTACCGAAAAAAGTACCGGAGCGACGTTTTGGTATCTGTTAATCGGTGGAATTGTCATGATTCTCGCCTGGTCCTGGGTGATGGACCAAAATCTTGCAACCGATGTCTCATTCGGGCAACTGATCAGCAAGTTGAAGTCTGGAGATCTTCACAAAGACAACGTCTTCGAACTTCGACTTGGATATCAGTACGTCACTTTTCAGGATCATCCGAAGAAAAAGAAGGATGACGAGGAGAGTGCATCTGCTGAGGTCAGCAAAAGTTCCGTCAAAGAGGCCAAAGAAGCAGACGTCAAAGAAGCAGACGTCAAAGAAGCAGACGTCAAAGAAGTTGACGTCAAAGAAGTTGAAAAACCGAACGAGACCGAAGAGAAAGTTGTCACCAAAAAGTTCCAGGTGCCGGTCGGTGGGATCGCTGATGAAGACAGGGCAGCACTCACAACTCTATTGGAAGAGAAAGGAATTGACTACAACGGAGCAGCTCCGCAAACGGAATGGGGCACGATGATCTCGATTATGCTCATGGCTGCTGTGGTCTTGATTTTCATACTATTTTTGCGGCGTATGGGTGGACCCGGACAGGCCATGTCCTTCGGTCGGAGCCGTGGAAAACTGATGGCTGAAGACGATATTAAAGTCACATTCGATGATGTCGCTGGTATTGAAGAAGCAGTCGAAGAGTTAAAAGAAGTTGTAGAATTTCTGAGAACACCCGGGAAATACCAAGCACTCGGAGGACGGATTCCGCGTGGGGTTCTTCTGGTTGGACCACCGGGAACTGGAAAAACATTGCTTGCCAAAGCTGTCGCAGGTGAAGCGGGCGTTCCGTTTTTCAGCCTGTCGGGGTCTGACTTTGTCGAGATGTTTGTCGGTGTCGGAGCAGCTCGCGTGCGAGATATGTTTCAGCAAGCCGCGCAGAAATCTCCCAGCATCATTTTCATCGACGAACTCGACGCGTTAGGAAAAACGCGTGGAAATGGAATGCCTGGAGGACATGACGAACGCGAGCAAACGTTAAATGCTTTGCTCGTGGAGATGGATGGCTTCTCTTCGGACCAAAGTGTGATCGTCATGGGCGCGACAAACCGTCCGGAAACCCTCGATCCGGCTCTGATGCGACCGGGGCGTTTTGATCGTCATGTTCTGGTTGACCGACCTGACTACAAAGGTCGTGAGCAAATTCTTCGCGTGCATGCCCAGAAAATCAAAATGGACGATAGCGTTGATCTCGCGCACATCGCAAAGTTGACGCCGGGATTTGCAGGAGCCGATCTTGCGAACCTTGCGAACGAAGCCGCTTTACTCGCCGCCAGAGCGAACAAGATCGCAGTCTCGATGCACGAATTCGAAGAAGGAATCGAACGCGTCGTCGCAGGTTTGGAGAGATCTTCGCGACTGATCCATGAGGACGAAAAGCAGCGCGTCGCTTACCATGAATCGGGGCATGCACTCGTTGCCATGAGCCTCCCGCAAACGGATCCTGTTCACAAAATCTCAATTATTCCCCGCGGTTTTGGTGCACTTGGCTACATTCTTCAGCGTCCAGAAGATGACCGCTATCTCGCTACACAAACAGAATTGACAAATCGAATTTGTGTTGCACTCGGTGGAATTGCCTCGGAAGAATTGATTTTCGAAGAGACTTCAACAGGACCGCAAAACGATTTGGAAAGAGCAACCGAATACGCACGACGCATGGTCCTGGAATTCGGCATGAGTCCCAAAATGGGGCGAGTCAACTATCGTGATTCCAAGCGTTCTCCGTTCCTGGCAGGAGCTGCTCAAGGAGGACCTGATTATCTTCACAGTGAGCAAACACTTCGAGAAATCGACTTGGAGGTTCGTCGTATTATCGACGAATGCATGGCAACGGCTCGCGAGATCGTCAGCACCAAACGAAACGTGTTGGAATATATGACCCAAGAGCTACTCAAGAAGGAAGTCATGAATTCGGACGAACTCAAGGAGATCATGAACCGTTTCAAAACTGGACCGGAACTCAAACCAGGAACATCTGTTTCTAAACGCACGGACGAAGATGCAACCGCCAGCGACGATTCCAGTTCACTCAAGCAAGGAACGGATGATTGAGGAAGCGTTCCGGATGCGATGGCGTTCGGAATGCCATTGATTTCTCTTCCCCGATTTCCCACCGGGTGAATCGCCCGGTGGATCTACGCACATCAGTTTCTCTCTACACTGGTCGAGGATTTTCCAAAGCCAATGGTGGTTTCCTCCGATGATTCACTTGAGGCTCATCGGTTCGACGGAGAGATTTAGTGGACATGTTCTTTCGAATTGAAGTCGGCGTTCTACTTCGTGGATTCTAGCGTATCTATTGGTTAAACTCGTTCGCAACGGGCACACGGTACAGCAAATCGCGCTACGTTTTCACTCACCACACTAGAAGCCTCCAAACGAATTCTCATGCACACAAAGTTGATCTGCTCCCAAACTGGAGAAGAATATTCTGTTGGCGAACTTCACAATTTGAGTGCGACTGGGAAGCCACTCTTAGCGCAATACGACCTCGATGCAATACGCAGTCGCTTCACGCCTGCCGTGGTTCGGTCTCGTCGCGAACGTTCAATGTGGAAATTCTGGGAAGTGATGCCGGTTGACTCCGTCGACGAAGCAGTTTCGTTGGGGGAAGGTTGTTGTCCGCTCATCAAAACTCACAGTCGTGGACCTTTCGAGCGGTTCACAAATCTGTTCATTAAAGACGAATCGTTTAATCCAACTGGCAGCTTCAAAGCGCGAGGGATGTCGGCAGCAATCACACGGGCAAAGGCGTTAGGTGTAAAATCGATCGCTCTGCCCTCGGCAGGGAACGCGGCAGGTGCGGCAACGTACTATGCCGCTCGTGCAGGCATGGAGTGCCACTTGTTTGTTCCGGACGATACTCCACCTGCAAATATTATTGAGTCAAAGATCGGTGGTGCTCATGTTTACATGGTGAATGGACTCATCAGCGATTGTGGACGGCTCTGCCGACAAGCATGTGATACTCACGGTTGGTTTGACCTCTCTACGCTCAAGGAGCCATTCCGCATCGAAGGTAAAAAAACGATGGGCTACGAATTGGCGTTCGATTTTGCCGATGTCGACGGAACCGATGAACTGCAACTTCCTGACGTAATTTTCTACCCGACAGGAGGAGGAACCGGGCTGATCGGAATGTGGAACGCATTTGACGAGATGGAGCACCTCGGTTGGATCGGCAGCGAGCGACCGCGTATGGTCTCCGTTCAGGCAGATGGCTGCGCTCCTATTGTCAAAGCATTTCAGGAAGGCCAAGACCACGCACCCATGTTCCCGAACGCTCACACATGTGCATCGGGTCTTCGCGTTCCGATTGCCGTAGGTGATTTTCTCATGCTGGATTCGATTGCTAAAAGCAATGGGACCGCGATCAGCGTGAGTGATGAAGAGCTCATGATCGGCACCGAAGAGATTTGTCGCTATCAAGGAATCGCAGCCTGCCCAGAAGGTGGAGCCGTCTGGAAAGCCGCCGAGAAATTACTCAACGATGGCTGGTTAAAGAGCGACGAACGCATCGTGCTATTCAATACCGGAACAGGACTGAAGTACAATCACCTCTACAACCTCGACGGGATTCCTCGAATTGATCAACATGATGAAAACTGGATGGATATAATCCAAGCATGATCGCACTGATGTAAGGTGGGTGCAGCCTGATCCATGGTGGATGAGGATGGAAGGCAAGATGACAATCGAATTGTACGACCGCTCAAGTTCTATAAGCATTCGATGGATTGTCTACATTCATCTTGCAGGCGTTGTTTTTACAGCAAGCTTGAGCCTGGCAGATTCTCGGCTCCTGATTTCCTCGGAGTTTTCATCCGGGTACTTATCTTTCTTCGATATCCCCCCACTCACAAGTTTACTTTTTATGGGGATGTTGCTTGGATGTCCTCTGCTCATGCTCTTCAGTCTCTTCGAGCCATCACTCAAATGGAATCAAAAAGTGATCGGGGCAATAGCGGAGTTTCTTCTGACGCTGGGTAATATCTCGGTGCTGCTCCCGTTGGTCCAGTAGTTTTCAAGATCAGGCGTAGAGTTGGTGCAGCCCGATCAATAGTGAGTTACTCACACTTACTTGCTAACGCGTTAACAGATGTTGGGCTTCCGAATGCGAAGAGACTGTCTCCCGGCTGGATTGTTTCTGTACCTTTGGGAGCGATCACGTGTTCGCCCGAAGAACGGCGAATTCCGATGACCATGATCCCCTGCTCCCGCAAGTCTGTTTTCGCGAGAGGTTTTCCGAGGTACACACTCTCGGCAGGAATTTGAATCTCGGCGAGTTCGAGATCGCTACCACTTTCGTCGGTTATTTCCAGGAAGTCCTCTATGCTGGGACTGAGCATAAATCGAGCCATCTTCGTGGCACCACTATGAAATGGGCTAATGACTCGTGTCGCACCGGCCCGTTGAAGTTTTTGCACAGCACTCGTTTCACTTGCACGGGCTACGATTTGGAGAGAACTCGACAGCAACCGCGCCGACAGCACGACATAAACATTATCTGCGTCTGTTTCAAGGACTGTCGCTAAGGACTGTGCGCGGTCGATCCCTGCTTTTTCCAGAACTTCATCATCGGTCGCGTCTCCATGAACGTACAGCCACTTACGTTCCCTGCATATCGAATCCAAGACTTCGTCGCTGTTGTCAATCACCGCAAAGGGTTGATTTCGACTTTCCAGATACTCACAAATAGACGTTCCCATACGCCCCAAACCACAAACGATGCAGTGATCTCTTAAACAATTCAATTCCTTTTCCATGCGTCTATTCTCCAACATGTTTCGAAGATCTGCGTTGACGATCAGTTGCCCCAATTGATACGCGCTGTAAGAGAAAATTCCGATCCCACCAATGATATACACAATGATGAATATCATGATGCCAGGAGAATCCGGGACATCTCTTGAGCCGACAGTTGTCAGAGTCACCACAGCAAGAAACGCAGCTTCCAGCCATGTCACCTCACCAGCAAGTGTGTGAATACCCACTGTTCCAAACAGGCTTAACCCCAGCAGTAGAACAGTAATGACAAAAAACTGACGCATTCCAACCTGACACTGTCGTCAATGAATGTGGATTCAATAAAGCGTACGAGAAACTGAAATTATCTGCTATGGACCGCTGACTCTGCGAATGGTTCCGCGTTGCCGCGACCGCCTCTCGGGTTGAGATGTCTGTTCACTGAAGCCAATTCGGACAGGCGCTGAAGTGGAACTGACCGGGTACGTTTCGATCGTCGTCGTGACATGTTTGCGTTGTTTAAATTGCAGAGCACCAGTCATCATCACTGTCATGTTGATGTTTTGTTCGACTTGACTTCGCTGAGGCAAGCCTGATTCCCGAAAAATCGTGCAAGTCCCTTTTGTTTCACCACCGGTGACTGTGACTCGCACTCCTGTTTTCTCGTCAACAGCGGTCATTGTTGTTGAGGGTGTAATTTTTCCTCGAATGTCAATCGTGGCTAAATCTTTATCGACTTGCTTTAGAGTGTATGTGTTGCTCACGTGCATCGGGACGGGACGACCAATATGGCCCGGACGCTCCCAGGTATCTCCCAGATGGTACTCCCCACTGTAAGGCAGCAAGCCAATCGAGTTGTCGATGAAATTCGCAATCCCTGACTCGCCAGATCCTGCTTCGATTCCCAACAGGACATTGTCTCGCTGTGACTCCGGGATGTTTCGCAAACATCGATCAAGAAATTCTGTGAAGTTGTCGACTGCCACGAATTGATTTTCGGCACCAATCCAAAATGTAAATCCATCACCGACCATGTCGTGATAAGCTCGCAAGGCAACTGGCACAACTTGTGGAGGACGTGTCGAATCGTACATCAACGTTTCCTCACCGATTCGATGCGAGTATTTCACACGCTCATAGCGAACGCTAAGTTTTGTGCGATCACCGACTTTGTCCAGGATTGAAATCGCAAACAGCAACTCCAGTCTTGTCTTGATACGATTCCCGGAGCCTGTGATCGAGTCTTGAATTAATTCTTGTTCAACGATCTTCCGAAGTGGAAAACGGTCTCCCGATTTCAAATTCAATCGTAGTTGGGTTCCATCGGAAGAAGAGGCAGTGCGGACAACATCTGTTGCGGGAGCCTTCGCTCCCCATTCATCGACGATTTCCCCGGGAGGCGCTGCTGATTTTTCCTTAGAGCACCCTGCACATATCAGGACTACAACGAGCATGCCTGCTTGAAGTAGATGAAAGTTTGCTGGTTGCATCATTGACTCCTTCGATGCCCTTGCCCCATCATAGAGAGACAACGTAGATCGCTATAACCTGAAGATATTCGACAGGTTAGCACGGAGTGTGAGTTCACAGCCAGACTAATTTATCTGCTGAAGATGCCTCCTCGTAATCTATCTCACTACATTGATGACCCTGCTCGCGATAAGTTCCATTCAAACCGTTCGAAAAAGAATCAGGAGATCACGTGAGCCATTCAGAAGTCGCAATTCTTGGTGGTGGCCCCATTGGTGTTGAGGCAGCCCTTGCCTGCGTCGAGCGAGGGCTATTGCCGACGATTTATGAACGCGAAGCAATCGGTGGGAACATTCAGAAATGGGGACATGTCCGCTTGTTCAGTCCGTTTTGCCTAAGTTCATCAGTGAGAGGAAGACGGATTCTGGCGACAGCGGGGCATTTGCTTCCAGATGATGACTCATTGTTGACGGGAAACGAATTCCTCGATCAATATCTCAAACCTCTTGCAGCACTGCCAGAGTTGGCTGGCTGCGTCATTGAAAACACAAGTGTTCTCAAAATCGGTCGAGAAGATCAACTGAAAGGCGACAACATTGGCTCTGACAAGAGAGCAGCTTCGAGATTTCGTTTGTTACATGAAGCCGGTGGGAAACAAACGATCGCCACTGCAGATTTCGTTCTCGATTGCACAGGCACGTTTGGCAACCACAATTGGCTCGGTAGCGGCGGTCTTCCTTGCCTAGGGGAAGATGTTGTGTCTGGGCGAATCCACTACGATCTGCCTGACATCTCAGGAGAAGATAGAGATGAATTCGTTGGCAAGAGAACACTCGTGATCGGTTCTGGATATTCCTCCGCGACGAACGTTGTTGCTCTTGCTGAACTGTCGGAAAGCGACTCGGCAACACAAATTGACTGGGTGACGCGAAGTCCAGCAGACTTCCCGATTGCATTGATTGATAATGACATTCTCACCGAACGAGACGAATTGACTCAGCGGGCCAACCGGCTTGCCAATGATTCTCAATCGGGAGTGAACTGGATTCCAGGATATGTCGTTGAATCCTTGAGGCTTACCCAGGAATCGAATGATCAGATCGAAGTGACCTTATCATCCGTGGAAGATGGTCAACGAAGAACGTTGATGGTGGACCGAATCATCGCCAACGTCGGATTTCGGCCTGACCGTTCAATTTATGAGGAGCTACAGGTTCATGAATGCTATGCAACACAAGGTCCAATGAAACTTGCCGCGGCGTTGTTGGGAGAAACATCCGCCGACTGCCTCACCCAGACTTCTCATGGATTACAAACACTCCAAAATCCGGAACCGAATTTCTACATTCTAGGAGCGAAGAGCTACGGACGCAGTTCCAAATTTTTGATCAAGATCGGTTTAGAACAAATCGAACGGGTTGTTTTGGGGCTCGGGTGAAGAGGGATTGAGGGGCAAGGGGAGAAATGAAATAGGGAATGGAGTTCGGACCACTCCTGGACTCTCTACTCTCTGCGTGCGTGATTTAAACTTCCCGAATGAGAATGCCGGGGCGATCGACCGTGGAACCTTTGATGCTCACTCTCATGATCGGCCAATTTTGAATCGGAGTGAGACTTTCGATGACCGACTCAGAGATGAGAAACGTATCGCCAACGGAGGAAGAGCGTACCGAAGGATGCCAGTGAATGACTTGACCTTGTTCGAGTTTGAATTGCGATCCGGGAACGAGTGTCACTTCAGCGGGACGGTAGCCCATGAGCCCTGCTTGTTCTGCAGCGCGCCATTCATCTGGAACGCCAATCTTTTCGTAGATACGTGCGACACGTTTCCATGTTTCAGCGAAGGTCCACGCAGGGCGACTAAAATAGATGCCGGTTGCTTGTACCAGCGTTGCCATTTCGTGAACGCTTTCCAACTCTTGTGTGGGGGCGCCGATGCAGACGGTTCGACTCGCACCGACATGCAGACCATGCTTCCGACCAATCACCGAGATGGTGCAGTGTCTTTCGATGCGATCGTCACCATATCCCCAATTACGGTACCGCCAACCTTGTCCGTCTGCCATGACCTGAATGCGGACCGGCTGAATTTGATTTTTCATTAATCGGTGTGCGAGATGCCCGGCGACTTCTGATTCGGTAGCTCCGATAAAAAAATTGCGACCGGTCGCTTCGACAGCATGCGAAACTGC
>DAOUPA010000155.1 GCA_030626405.1 Planctomicrobium sp. | reverse complement strand
GGTTCATGGCGACGCTGATCAGTTGCGATCCCTGAAAGTTATCATGAAGGATGCAGTCGACCGCAAAGGAAAACCAATCAAGGTCCCTGCCCATGAATCCCTCTGGGTGGTAAAAGGCATTCCGGCTGGAACATCGTTAATCGTCGCTGGCGAAACAATCGTCTCAAGCGGTGGCAAACGCATTGCGACAGCTAGTCTGAAAGGCGGGAAGCTGATTTTCTCTGACGAAGTCGATGGCGTTGCCTACGGTCTTGCGGTTTCGGACGGGCGATTGTTTGTCAGCACCGACAGCGGAGCCATTCATTGTTATGGAGCAGCGTCAGAGCCGGGTAATTCGCAAATTGAGTTTTATGCGAAGGCAGCCGTCGCTCCATATCGCAAGAATAAGGAAATCGCACAGGCTGCTGCCGAGATTCTCAAGAAGTCAGGTGTGCGAGAAGGGTACTGTGTGGATCTCGGTTGCGGCGATGGGCAGCTCGCTTATGAGTTAGTGAAGCAATCAAGTCTGTATGTCGTAGCGATTGACTCAGACCCTGCAAATGTCGAAACAGCGAGGCGAAAACTGGGAGCCGCCGGGCTGCTCGGGACGCGAGTGACCGTCCACGTAGGTGATCCCGCCGAGACCCATTTTCCGAAATACTTTGCGAATCTTGTTGTCTCAAGAAACTCGCTGAGCGAAGGTTCAGAAGTTGTTGGTGCATCCGAAGCGGCGAGATTGCAGCGTCCCTATGGCGGTGTCGTTTGTTTTGGGCAGCTCGGGAAGATGGCGGTCGATGTTCGTGGTACGCTAGAGGGGGCTGGTGATTGGACGCATTTGTACTCCAATCCGGCAAACACGCTCTGTTCCACCGATACGATCAAAGGTCCGCTGACGGCTGTCTGGTTCCGCGACATTAATCTGGACCTCCCGCAACGTCATGGACGTGGACCATCCCCTCTATTTTACGAAGGCCGACTGTTTGCCGAAGGTCTCGACGAACTGATTGCCGTCGACGCTTACAATGGTCGACCGCTTTGGCGATTCAAGCAGGAAGGTATTCTTGATGCGTACAACGCTGATCATCTGGCGGGTACGGCCGTGACTGGCAGCAACATTTGTATCGCTGGCGAGAGCATTTTCCTTCGCAACGGGCCTCGCTGTTTTCAAATCGATACGGCGACCGGAGAAGTGAAATCAACTTTTGAGACCCCGAAGCACCCCGATGGAACGCTTGCCGTCTGGGGATATATTGCCTGCGAAGATGGTGTGTTGTTTGGAACGACGTCCAACGAATCGCACGTCGTTCGCCATGCGTACATACGAGCAGACGATCACATGCAGCGACAGTATTCGGAATCAACATCGTTCTTCGCATTCGACATCGCAACAGAAAAACTTCTCTGGCGCTATGACGCAAAAGAATCGATTCGGCACAATGCGATCGCGATTGGCGATGGTCATGTCTATCTGATAGATCGCGCACTCGCCGTCGACGACTTGCTTTCGCGAGCACCTGCCAGACGAGGTGAGAAACCGAAGCAGCCACCTGTTGGACATCCGACGGGAGAACTCGTTTCACTGGATGTAAAAACTGGCGAACGCAAATGGGTTTCCGACAAAGACGTCTTCGGGACCACGCTGGCGTTCAGTGAGCGGCACAATATCATCTTGATGTTCTACCAACCGACTTCGTTCAAGCTTCCATCGGAAGTAGGCGGTCGCATTGCCGCAATTCACGGCAACGATGGATATCGTCTTTGGGAGAAGAAAGTCAAATACCGCACGCGACCGTTGATCAACGGCGACACGATCATCGCTCACCCTTCGGCACTGGACCTCGTCTCAGGGGAAACGAAACCGATTTCGTTCCCGAAATCCTACGGTTGCGGGCAGTTGTCCGGTTCGCAAAACCTGTTGATGTTCCGCTCCGGGACACTTGGCTACTTCGACCTGACTCGCGAAGCAGGTACTGAAAACTATGGAGGTATTCGCCCCGGTTGCTGGATCAATGCACTTCCAGTCGGTGGGCTCGTGCTGGTCCCGGATGCCTCTTCCGGTTGCCGATGCAGCTACCAAAACCGATCCTGGGTCGCGCTGGAAGGGAGCGAGTAGAGTTCACTCCTCTCGTTGACCGCGTTCTTCGTCCACTCTATGAATTATTTTTCAAGTGGACGAACCCAGATTTCACGGAAGTAGACAACACTGTCAGAGTCGTGGGCTTGAAGGGCGAACGTGCCGTGGTCAATTCGACGACCGGAGTACTTCGGATGTTCATATCCTTCGGGTTCATAGTATTCGACGACGGTCTTGTCGTTCACCTTGATCGTCACTTTGTTTCCCTTCACGATAATTCGCTCGGTGAAGAAGACAAAATCTGGAATTGATGTCTCGAGCACATCTTTGACGGAAAACAGGCTGCCGGTTTTGTTTTTATTCTTGTGCGTGTTGTTCACCTGCACTTCATGACCGAAATCAGGGAAGCCTTCTTCCTGGTATTTTGTGTGGAAGTAAATCCCGCCATTTGATCCAGGCGTTGCCATGACGTAGACGAGCAGTTCGAAATCCTTGAAATCTCCGCCGTTGACGTCACCTTCGTAGAACAGGTGTGACTGGTCACTCGCCGCCTGTGCTTTGATCATCCCGTTGACGACTTCGAAGGAATTGTTGGGGCTGCTCTCTTTCCAGCCATCGAGATTGCGACGATTAAAGAGCGGAATCCAGCCCTCTTTTTGTATCGCCGTGTTGTAGTATTCAACAGGAGACGGAACCGGAAACTGACGCAGCGGACTGAAACGCCGATAGGTCTCGAAAACGTCTCCTCCATTTGTTTGCCGCGGGTCGTTGGTATCTTTCAGGTAATTCTCAAATTGTAGAGCGAGGTTCTTTTCGGTCTCTGCAAAACCATCTGTCGCGGCTAAATTCTTCAGGCATGCTGGATCGCTGGTGATGTCATAAATTTCGACTTCAGGCCGTTTCTGAGTCGACCAGTCAAAGTATTCGCCGATTTCAGGGTCCGATTTATTCTCGATTAAAAACGTCAGGCTGGGACACGAGTCGATATCGTGGTAGCCACCATCTTGCGGACCGATTCCGCCGTTTTCATCAAGCTCGCGAGGAGCACCAGCAGGCCAGCGACTGGGTCGGAAATTTCGAATGTAAAGGTATTGACTGGTCCGCATCGCTCGTTGTGGATACGCCAAATTGAGAAAACGAGAAGATGAATGGCGTTCCCGACCTGAAAAAACAGCGGAGCGATTAGGATCAACGATCCCTTCCTTATCTGACTGCAAGATGTTGAGAATGCTTTTACCGGTGAGAGATGTTTCTGCATCCGGTGGCTCCACTCCCGTGACGTCATAAATTGTTGCGGTGAGATCCACGAAGCCGACGAGATCGTCGGAGGTCCGTCCAGACTTGACCTGCTTGCCCCACCGCATCGCGAGCGGGACATGCACACCGTATTCGTAGCAATTGGCCTTCGCTCGCGGGAAGGCCATGCCGTTATCCGAGGTGACTATCACGAGAGTGTTATCAAGTTCGCCTGCCGCTTCGAGTTGCTTGAGGATTTTGTCGAGGTGGCTATCGAACCATTCGATTTCGACGGCGTAGTCGAGCAAGTCTGAGCGAATCTCCGGACGATCTGGCAGAAAGGCCGGGACTTGGACGTCTTCCAGTTTCTTACCAGAATTCAGGCCTGCCCCTTTCTGAAAACCACGATGTGGTTCGTGTCCACCGAACCAGAAACAGAAAGGCTGGTCGTCCGGTTTCGCTTCCAGAAAATCCGCGAAGTTCGCGGCGTAGTCTTTATTGCTGAGTCCAAGGTATGGTGGTTTTAGTTTTTTGCCTTCGAATTTAGGTCCGGCCGGGTTATCCGTTCTGCCATCGACTTTGTAATTCCCAGGCCCCCAGCCTTTGCCAGTATGTCCGACGAAATAACCGCTCTCGCCGAGAGCTTCCGGAAATGTTTGGTATTTGGCAGGAAAGGAACTGGCGTGCGTACCAGCATGTTCGATTTGCCAATGCTGACGACCAGTGAGGAATGCGGCACGGCTCGGACTGCAACCAGGTGAGGCAGCAATTGCATTTGTGAAGAGAATGCCTTCGCTGGCAACTCGGTCAAACGCCGGTGTTTGCACAAACTTGCAGCCATATGCCGAGGTATGTGCCCACGATTGATCATCGCTGATGGCGATCAAGATGTTTGGTCGCTCGGCACCAGCAAGTTGCGCAGCGGAACTGAGTAATGGGAGTAAAAATAAGAAGCATCTCATGCTATAAAACCTGAGTGTTGAGTAGAGAATTTCAACGCATTTGTTTCAATGGAAAGTCACGACAGTTCGTCTTGGCGAAAGCGAATTTCCCCATCGACAATAGTGAATTTGACGCGCCCTGTGACCGTGAGACCATCGAAGGGGTTGTTCTGGCTTTTCGATTGAAACTGGTCCGTTTCAATCGACCAGGAAGCATCGGGATCAATGATGGTTACATCAGCGACCACTTCTGGTCGAAGCGTTCCGGAATCGAGGCTGAGTAACGTTGCTGGACCGACGGTGAGCTTCTTGATCAACTGCGACCACGTTAGATGCTGCGTTTCAATCAATGCTTTTACACACAACGGGAGCAGTGTTTCCAGGCCAGCAATTCCAAATGGAGCATGATCGATTTCGAGGCTCTTCTTCTCGCCCGAAAGAGGTTGATGGTCCGATGCAATGCAACTGATTGTGTCGTCCTTCAAGCCTTCGATGAGCGCCTGACGGTGTTCTTCGGTTCGGATCGGCGGATCGACTTTGAAGTTTGTGTTGTAGTCTGCCATGCATTCATCCGTGAGCAACAGATGATGCGGTGAAACATCGGCGGAAACTTTGATGTTTCTTGAAAGGGCTTGCCGGATTTCTTCGACACTTCTCCGGGATGAGATCGACATCAGATGGACTCGCCCACCTGTCGTTTCAGCCAACGCGATGTCTCTTCGAACCATGATTTCTTCGGCTGCCGCCGGCATCCCTCGCAGCCCTAAAACAGTCGACTGAAATCCTTCGTGCATTGTGCCGCCGTGTACCAACTCCGGGACTTGAGCGTGATTGAGAATTGCCCGGTCCCACATACTGGTGTATTGAAGTGCCCGCCGCATGATCTCAGGATTCGAGATGGGTCGTTTTCCATCCGAAAAACCGACGGCACCGCCTTCAATTAACTGACCGATTTCGGCGAGTTCTTCTCCCTGATGTGCTTTCGTGACTGCGCCCAAAGGAACAACACGGCACCTCGCTGCTCGTTCCGATTGCCGCACGACAAACTCCGCCGATGCACGCGAATCGACGACAGGAAACGTATCCGGCAAGGCGGCGACTGTTGTGAATCCACCAGCGAGCGCTGCTGCCGCACCGGTTTCAATCGTCTCGTCTTCTTCGCAGCCTGGTTCTCGAAAACCGACGTGACAGTCGATGAGTCCAGGGCAGACAATCAACCCTGATGCGTCGATTGATTCATCGATTTCGATATTGGCGGCAGAGGTGTTTTCGTCGGCAATTCTTCCACCGACAATCAGCAGGTCTTGCCGAGTGTCAATGTTGCGCGAGGGGTCGATGAGGCGACCGTTCTTGATGAGCAACGTACTCATTGGACCGGAGTCTCCCGGGCTTGAGTTTGAGCGAGCAAGTGCAGGCAAGCCATGCGCACGAATAACCCGTTTGTGACCTGATGCAAAATTTGCGAGTGCTTACCGTCGGCAACGTCTGGAGTCAGTTCGACACCGCGATTGATTGGTCCCGGCGCGAGAATGAGGACATTCTCTTTCGACCGCTGAAGTCGCTTTTTGTTCATTCCAAAGAGATGCGCATATTCAGCGATGGAAGGAAAGAACGCACCGCGTTGTCGTTCGAATTGTACGCGAAGCAAGTTGATCACATCGGATTCCGCGAGAACATCGTCAAAACGATGCACGACTTTCACTCCTAAACGTTCAATCTCCGGTGGGATAAGCGTCGGAGGCCCACAGACGATGACCTTAGCGCCCAGCTTTGTGAGTCCCCAGATGTTCGAACGGGCAACTCTCGAATGCTTGATGTCGCCAACAAGCGTTACCGTTTTTCCGTCGAGAGAACCGAGCTTTTCTCGCATTGTGAAGATGTCGAGAAGCCCTTGAGTCGGATGTTCGTGCGTTCCGTCACCGGCGTTCAGGACTCCTGTTTTCAGGTGGCGGGACAACAATTCCGGTGCGCCAGGCGAGCTGTGTCGCACGACCATCAAGTCGACTCCCATCGATTCAATCGTCAGTGCCGTGTCGATAAAGGTTTCTCCTTTGGAGAGGCTGCTACCAGAAGCGGTGAAGTCGACCGTATCCGCACTCAATCGTTTCGCGGCGAGATTGAAGCTGGTTTTCGTACGTGTCGATGGCTCAAAGAAAAGGTTCGCGACGACCACTCCGCTCAGGTGATCCAGTTTTGAGCGGGTCTTTTGTAGGGTTTTGAAGTAAGCCGCATAATCGAGAATGATTTCGATTTCTTCTCGATTCAGCTTCTCCAAGCCCAATAGATGACGCCGAGTCCAGTTTTTGATTGAGGCAGGAGTTTCGGCAGGGACAACCATTGGAGGAAGCGACGTTTGTTCGGGGTATCGTGTAACGCAACGATTCTAGCCATCTCATTCTCAATCAGCAAACGACCCGTCAATTCCCGCTCTGACCATGATGAATCAATCGCTTTCTGTCGGATGATGATACTCGTACGCATCCTCTCAATTTCGACGGGATAACGTTTTATCGCAAAACACCCGTCGTGAGCGCGTTCGGATTAAGTATAGAGATGAGTCCATTAAAGAAGGATTTCGCATAAGCTTTGGGGGAGGTGCGATTCATGGTGACGAGTCTTACCGAGACCACGGTCCGCCGCTGAGAACTTGCTTTCTCCCTTCACTCGGATCTTCGGCAGGAGTGAAGGTCATGGTTCCGCCCTCTACTTTGAATTTGTAAACTCCTTTTTCTTCGACTGCCAAAGGACCGGTCAAATCATCGAATGTCATTTGACCATCTTTCACAGTGATTAATGAATCGACAGCAACTTCTCCATCCTTGCGCAGGGTCACTTCACCTTTTTGATTGATTAAGAGGACCCATTTACTTCCGCCGAATTCACGCTTCCAAACTCCTAATGGGCCGAGAGATGCTTGAATGCGCTCTCGGTGGAACGTGAGAGCGTTTTCGGCTGGAACTTCTCCCTTGGAGATTGCTGCGAGAGTTGGATAGAACTGAATCGACTGATTGACACAAAAGCTGAAATACTCCTTCACTTCATTTTCAAGAATATGTCCACGCGGTTGCAAAGGGACCGTTAAGCGAAAATACGGCGTCATATTTTCGTGATTCATTCCCAGACCAGGGACAGGAAAACTATGGTTCATGCGCACGATCGCAGATTCAAAGGCAGCAAGATTCTCTTTTGGAATCTTAAGTGGAATTACCTGAATAAAATGGACGACTCCATCTCTGGCTGCCCATCGAATGACCTGTGCAGACTTCAGCCCGCCTTTATCAATCGGAATCACGGCATACTCTTCTTCCGTGTTGGCTTCGTGGTTGATCTTGTCACCTTGTAGGATCGAGACAAGATCATCAAAGGTTTCAACGCGAGCCATTCCCGGTTGGGGAGTGGTAGCAGGTGTTTCCTGCGCGAATGATGGGGTGGCGAGAAAGCAAGCTAGCACGAGCAAATTGAGAAGCCGTATGTTCATCGAATTTTCCGAAGTCATAAGGAAGTCATAATAAAGTGAAAGGAACCTTCGCTACCGAATTAACTGTGAATCGATAATCGGCTCGCCTTCCCAGATCCATTGATCCCCTTTTTTGATCAACAGACGGGACTTACTCCCTGCGGCAGGTGAGGCGTCGTTGCGAGGATACCATTTTGCAAGCGAGGCTTTGACCTCTTGATGTTCCTGATGGTCGGCGAGATTCGTCCATTCTTTCGGATCGTTCTCGATGTCGTACAGTTCTTCCGCTCCATTCGCGTAGTGGATGTAGCGCCAACGGTCTGTGACGACGGAATGATTGCCTGGACTTTGAGTGGTGATTGCAGGCCATTTTCGCTTCGTGCTTGAATCTTTCAATTGCGGGAGCAAGCTGTGCCCATCGAGATCGTTGCGTTTATCGAGGTGACACAAGTCGATCAACGTCGGGAACATGTCGAGAAGTTCGGCAGGCTGCTTGCAGATTGCGCCTGACGGAATATCAGGACCAGCAAAGATCAGTGGAACACGAGTGGACTCGTGCCACAGTGTGTTTTTCCCGGTGATGTCCTTCTCTCCCAGGTGCCAACCATGATCTGACCACAAGATCACAATGGTGTTATCAGCCTTGCCGCTTTTTTCCAAGGCGTCGAGAACGCGCCCGACTTGGCTGTCGACAAAACTGACTGACGCCAAATAGGCTCGGACGATTGGCTTCCACTGATTGTTCGCCTTCAACCAGGAGAGGCGAACTTCAGGAAGATACCAGGTGAGATACCACGAAAAATATGGAATGTCAGTACGGTCGTCGATTGGAACGTCCGGCATGATGAGTTCGTCTTCGGGATAAAGGTCGAACCACTTTTGTGTCGCGTAGCAAGGGACGTGAGGCAAGAAGAATCCGACTGACATAAAGAATGGCTCGTCCGGAGGTGATTCAAGTTGATCAACCGCCCAACTCGCAACTTTCCAGTCCCCTTTATCTTCGTCCTTGTGTGGGAAAGTTCCCCAGTCAACAAGCGGATGATTCCCCATCGGGGTTTCGACGAGTTTTTGTGGTGGGCGAACACCGACACCTGCCCCTGGTCCCCAGGCATCATACTCCGCAGCGCGTTCTTTTTTGGGCGGGTAGCCACCATGGTAAATCTTTCCAGTCGTCAACGTCTTATAACCTGCCGCTTTGAAATGCTGTGGCAAGGTGACGTGATCCTTGAATTTCTCGACCGTTCGAAACCATGGTTGCAGTGCATAAACACCAGTCGTTGATGGTCGCAAACCTGTCATGAGGCTTGTCCGCGAAGAATTGCACAACGCTGCTTGACAATGTGCATTCGTAAACAGAGTTCCTCGCGCTGCCAGCCGATCCATGTATGGCGTGATCGCTTGTGGGTGCCCCCCCATGCAGCCTTCCCAGTCGTTCAGATCATCGATAGCGATGAAGAGAACATTCGGCCTGGAATCTTTCTTGACGTCCGATTCTGCGGAATGGACTGGCGTGATGTGAAAAAACAACGTGAAGATTCCTGTGGAAAGAACTCCCCACATCGCGCAGCATAACCTCATCTTCCGACCTCTCGTACAGAAAACTGTGATGGAATGAACCTGATTCAAACATGTCTCGGTTCTGATTGCAATGGTCCACGGAATTCTGTCGGCGCGTTGAAACAGTTCACACGGTGAATGGGGCTGAGTTCCGCAGAATCTCTGCTTTTTGCACCATGCGTTGTAAGTTTTTAAAAGTCAAATGAGATGACCCCACGGAAATACCACGAATGCCTGAAGTCGAGTCCATTGTGCCTGTTCCTGCGAAGTCTGAGACAGAAGTTGAGGAAAGTTTAGCGGCGACAAATCCGTCAACGCACATGGATGGGGCGATCGCCTACACGTTGACATCTCCAGGAAAACTCGGTTCAATTTTGACTGAATGGTCCGATCTGGCAAGCCACGCATTAGAGAGCAATACCTTCTACGAACCTGCTTTCTTTCAGGCAGCCAGTCGTCACCTTGAGCAAAAATCTCAGTGGCAAATCATTGTTGTTCAGGATTCAAGTTCTGACGAGTTGCTTGGTTTCTTTCCGTTTCTACTTCAAAAAGGGCCGTGTGGTCTTCGTCGACTCTCTTTGTGGAAATCGGAGATGAATTACTTGACGACTCCACTGATTCGCTCTGGCTTTGAGAGATCTGTCTGGCGTGTCGTCATGGAGCATGTGAAGTGCATGAGTCCTCGAATCGACCTTGTTGAATCACCAATGAACAGTGCTTCAGGACGCATTCACCAGGAGCTCCACTCACTGATTCGAGACGACCTGCTCACAACGTATCAATACGATCATTATTCTCGTGCCGAACTACGGACTGGTCACGATTACGACCAGTACATCAAACAGGCCGTGGGCGGTCATCACTCGCGCGGCTATCGACGCATGCGGCGGCGCCTTGATGGTTTTGGACAGATTGAATTTCGGTTGAACACCGACCCTCGTCACGCCGAATGTTGGACAAACTGGTTTCTTGACCTGGAAGCAAAAAGCTGGAAAGGTGAAGAGGAAACTGCCATGCAGCAGTCTCCAGACAAAGAACGTTTCTTCCGTGAGCTGGTCTCGCAAGGGCTTGAACAAGAACGCCTCGAAATGTTGGGGATTTTTCTCGATGGCGAGCCGATTGCGATGGCGGTCACTCTGCTCTCTTCTCAGGGGAGTTTCGCCTACAAAATCGCGTTCGATGAGAACTACAAGAAATTCTCGCCCGGAGTCTTACTACAACTGCATCTGACTCAGAAGTTTCTTGATGAGAAAAAACTTCAATGGTTCGATTCCTGCGCGGCTCCAAGCCATCCAATGATCAATCGGCTGTGGGTTGACCGTCGTTCCATTCAACATCTTGCCATTTCAACAGGTCGCCCGCTCGCGAATTTCGTTTTGGGATCAATGACGCTACTACGAGCGATCAAACGAACTTTTCGAAAAGTAAAATCAAAGAACAACTGAGACCACCTACTTCTGCTAAGGAATGACGCTATGAATACTGTCGTTGCATCTCAAACAGAAACGAAGTCGCCTCCTGCCGCGATCGTTCCGTCGAAAGATTTCTTGTCACTGAATCCGATTGACTTCGAAAACCACTTCTCACGGACACCATTCCTGATCGATCACTCTTTGTCTGATCATCCGCTCTTTCAGCTTGATCGGATCGTCGAACTCACTAAGACTCTGCCGGAAGAGTGCATTGAATTCAATGCTGGCAAACTGCCGATCAGCCTCGATCCAGGGTTGACTCCGCGCAATGGTCTCTCGCCGGAAGAAACTGTACGCCGAATCGAAGAATGCGAATCGTGGATCGTGCTCAAGTACGTTGAAAAAGATCCGGAGTACCGCAAATTGTTGAACGCCTGCTTGGACCAGTTGCGACCATATACTGAATCAATTGCTCCTGGGATGACGCAGGCTCAGGCGTTCGTGTTTGTGACATCACCAGGATCGGTGACACCGTATCATATTGATCCAGAGCACAACTTCCTGTTGCAAATTCGAGGCAGCAAGGAAGTTCGCATGCTCGACGGTGGTGACCCATCGATTCTCAACGAAGAGGAACTGGAGCACTTCTACTCAGATCGCGGGCGAAATCTCCAACTCAAACCTGAACACAACGACGCAGGTTGGAAATTCGATTTGCAATCAGGAAAGGGGCTTCACTTTCCGGTGACTTTTCCGCACTGGGTTAAGAATGGAGACGCCGTTTCGGTATCGTTTAGCATCACCTTTCGTACTCCCGATCTCGACCGCCGGAGGGCGTTGTATCAGATCAATAGTTCTCTGCGAAAGAAAGGTTTTTTCCCTTGGCCGGTCGGAAAAAATTATCTGCGAGACAGCCTTTTGTACTCCGGTTTTCGCGCACAACGCCGCTTCAAGGCAATGTTGAACAAAGGGTGACAGCACAGTCGGTGATGTGAGTGGCGTTGGAATCACTCGGTTCCAGCTGTGTCTCCGATCGGCGTGCTTGAAGATGATGTAGAACTGTTTTCCTTGTTTGAAATCCCAGTCACAAAACCGCGAAAGACAGCGATTTTCTCCAAGGCACCAAGCTCGCGAATCGCAGGCGTATTAAGCAAGTCCCAGAATGTCGGAGAAGTGCCGGCCTGAACCGTGTATGCGGCGAATAGTAGAAACCCGTCTTGCTTGATGACAGGATCTGAAATTGTTGTCAGGAATTCAAATGTCTCAGCAATTGATCTTGATTGTTGAACATCTGCGATGATTCCGAGTATCTCGATGTCAGCGCGATTTCGGTCACTTCGGACGGCTGATGATCGGATAAACCCCCGAAGGTACTCGGCAGCGCCCTCTAAGTCATCTTTTTTGAGAAGTTGTTTGACGGTGCCGATTCCACCGTCGATTTTGTCGATCTCTGGTGGTCGTCTCAAGGCAACTGAAATGTCTGATTTCAGTTTGTCATGACCGTTCAAGTCGGAGAGGATAATCAAGAGTCCCGGTAGAGAAGTATCAAAGTATGCCTCTCGTTCGCTCATTTCGCTCTTTCCATTCCAGGTCGCAGCAAAGTCCCAGACCCGCTGAACCAATCCTGCCTTTGCAATGCTTCGAAGCACTTTCACTTGGAATGCAAATCGATCCGAGGCCATTTTGTTGAGTCGTTCACACTGACGTCGGTAACGATTGAAAGCGATGCGAAGCTCATTTCCGTTCTTGTTTAATGTGCTTTGCAATTGATTTCTCACGGTGGCTTCCCTGGTTTGACATTCGTCAAACAAGTGTTGAGTCAGGACCGGACTTGGAGTTGTCGCTCTGGCGTACTCCATTGCTTTTTCCATGAACTCTTTGGATTGATCTGCCAGATTGAATTGCATACAGACAATCGCGATGTCTGCACAGGCGAGTGCAGAGGATTCTTCTTGAGAGGAATTTGTAAGTCCCGGAAATGATTTCCCTGAACTCTCATAAATCTCTTTCATTGAGAGCGTTTTTTCCGGTTTCGGTGCAGCAATTTCTCCAGCGGCTGCAACTGCTAAGTCGAGTGCTGCCTTTGCAGATTGGTCCAATTTCTTTGTCTTCAGGTGTGACGCAACGGCAGCCCAGACTCGCGTTTTCCCTGTTGGAGAGGTCCCTTCTTTCGCAATCGCCTGCGTCACGGTCGCGGCGACGGACTCGGGTTTCATTTCCGCTAGTCTTCCAGCCCAGGCAGCTCGACAGGCGTCTTTGCTATCAACTGACGTTGCCGATTCAATGATGCTCCAGGCTTCGTCCAGAAAACCATGCGCAACAAGCGTCTCGATCACTCCGATGCGGAGTGCTTCCGGCATGACAATATGATAAGGGCGAGATGCTTCCAGGCCGATATCGTAAGTGTGCGAATCGAGCGCTGCTCGCCAGAGAACGGATGCATCTCCACGCGAACCGAGATTTCGTTCGGCATCTGCAAATTGTTGTTTGATGAACTGGCGTGCCTCATCTTTTTTATCCACCGCGACAAGGACAGCGGCGAGAGATGTTGCAGAATCGAGAGAGTGCCGAACGTTCGGCGGCAGCTTTTTTGCCCTGTCTAATGCTTTGGTCGCTGAAATTGTGGCACCTTCCCTATTTCCTGCCCGAAGTTGTGCCCAGGCAATTTCAGAAAACGGTTGCAGTTGCAAGTATCCGGTCGGTCGTGCCGATGATTGCAAACGTTTCAGTTGCGATTGAGCATCGTCGGTCTCACCAGCAAGAGCAAATGTGACGATGGCAAGTTGCGACGCAACATTTTTATCGTGCTT
>DAOUPA010000389.1 GCA_030626405.1 Planctomicrobium sp. | reverse complement strand
CTCGCGCACTCCCTAACGGTAAACCTAGTCAACTGATTCGTTGATCCAGACGCTTGGCTCCCTATTTGTGTTGCCGCAACGAACCTGAATCGTACGTTTTTTTTCGCATTTGACTAAAAAATCGTAAAATAAATGATTCACCGAACCGCCACAGATTCTTGAAATCCAGTGTTGTCGGCGTTCTCACAAAGTGAGTCACATTGATCGCATTACTGAGTGACCGCTGACCGCACACTTATGATTGTTGCGCTTCAACAACTCTGGTCAAGACTCCACGTGGAATTCCGATATCGACCACTTCTATTTTTCCGATGCCGCCTTGCTCACGTGAAACCAGTAGCCCGGGCTTCAAAGAGACAAACGTCGCTATGATTGATGCACGAATCGTGGCCCCTTCGACCGGTCCCAAATCGCAATCAAGGCCAGAGGGAATGTCGACTGCAAGAACCGCCTGACCACTCTCGTTCACTGCTTCAATCACTTCTAAAAAAGGAGAGCGTGCCCTGCCCCGTGTCCCGGTCCCCAGCATGGCATCGACTATCCATTCTGCTTCAGCGAGTAACGAATGCAGTTGTTTGAGATCATCAGGGATTTTCAGTCGCAACAAAGGCGTCCCGGCATTTTCGAGGATTGTAAAGTTTGTCGCAGCATCTCCTTCGAAGTTTTCTTCTGCACTGTGAAACAAGACAACAGTGACTCTGAAACCATGGTTTTCAAGATGTCTGGCGATTACGAAACCATCTCCACCGTTGTTTCCTTTTCCGCATAAGATGACGACGGGACCAGTCGGTGCTTCCTGCATGAGAAGTTCAGCCACTCCCCGTCCGGCGTTTTCCATCAATACGATTCCAGGAATTCCAAACTCTTCAATCGCAATTGAATCGACTGCTCGAGATTGTGTACGGCTCAGAACAAGTTCTTCCATCAATCAGTCTCCTGAACCAGAAGCGAACCAGCAATCAAGCTACGATCTCAGTCAGTGCGTCGACTAGAACGTTTATCTCGTCATCAGTTCCGATAGTGATTCGAAGTCCATTAATGGTTGCTTGCGAATTCTCATCGGATGTGGCCATTGCACTCGCAAAGTTCATATAGCGAACGAGAATTTTCCGCTGCTTGAGTTCCTGATAGATCTCTTCATGAGAAATCATTGGGTGCGTTGTCCAAACGAAATTCGCCTGGCTGGGAACGGGATTGAATCCAAGTTCGGTAAGTGATGTCGTCAGTCGCGTTCGCGTGGCAAGAATTTTGCGACGGTTTTCGAGCATCCAGTCCTGATCGCGCAGTGCCGCTTCGGCTGCGGCTAATGCGAGCGTGTTACAGTTGTAACTGTCTTTGACTTTGCGCATGCCTGCGATGAGATCAGGATGTGCAACACAAAACCCGAATCGAATTCCAGCCAAACTGTATGACTTGCTCAATGTGCGTGTGACAATCATTTGCCGACCGGACTCACCGTGAAGAAGTTCCATGCGGTGCGGCTCGTCGACGAAATCTCCGTAGGCTTCATCATGCACAAGAACGCCAGCAGGCGGAACGAGGGCGCGAATGACGTCGTGATCCCAATGATTCCCTGACGGAGAATTTGGATTCGGAACGAACAAAATTTTTGATTGTTCGATAAGTGGTCGATTCAATTTCAGATTCCACGACCAGTCTGGTTCGAGTCGCAAGCGAGCGTGTCTGGTTCCCTGAATTTGCGCGAGTGTTTCGTAGAGAGTATAACTCGGATACGGATAGGCGATAAGATCGTTCTTGTCGGCGAAAGTACGAATAATGATCGTCAGGTTTTCATCGCTGCCGTTGGCTGGAAAAATCCATTCAGGGTCGAGGTTAAACAATTCCGCGGCAGCCTGTCGAAATGCCTTCCCCAACGGGTCGGGATAAACGTTTAAACGTCCCTGCGCCGCCTGTTGGATAGCATGCACAACTCGCGGTGAAGGTGGGTACGGATTTTCGTTCGTATTGAGCTTCACCCAGCCAGGTTCTTGCGGCTGTTCGCCGGGGATGTAACCTTCAAGAGCATCAACATCAGGTCGGAAGAGAGACATTATTGTGGGCGGTTCTTGTGAATTGGTTTTGAAATATTTCGATGGGTGGCTAGGGCTTGGGGAGTCGAAAAGATGAGTTGAGTTTCAACTCCATCTGTAGGAAGAACAAAATTGAAGAGTTAGAGCCCCAGATGAGACAGCTTAGTTGCAATTTCAGGGGCTGCCATGATGCTTGGTGACTTCCGACTGTCTTAAAGGAATATCTTTCATTTCCATTATGGTTCAATCGCGCCCCAGCCACCCAGTGGAGTGTGACACAGCTTACCAGTCTTGGCGAATCTCTTCGATGCGGGCCGTCAATCGTTTCACAATTTCGGGATGTTCGGTGGCAACGTTGTTCATTTCTCCGAGATCACTGGAGAGATCGACCAGGAAGACCCTATCTTTGGCGGTCAGGTTCCCTTTTTGGCTGCGATCTTGAGGATTGACCAATAACTTCCAATCACCAGAACGAATCGCCAGTTGAGGTTTTTTCCCGCTCCCCAATTGCCAGAAGAGTTCGTTGTGCGGCGATTTAGCATCCTTAAGCAGCACGGACTTGTTGCTTTTTCCATCGAGGTGATGCTTTGGCAGAGCGATCTCACAGAGATCGGCAATCGTGGGATACCAGTCGCATCCGAAGACCATTTGATCTCGCACTTCTCCCTGCGGCAATTTTCCAGGCCAGGATATGAACGATGGCACACGAAGCCCGCCTTCGAACAAACAGCCTTTGGCACCGCGGTACGGTCCAGGGTTGCCACCACCGAAAAATGCGCGTTCTTCGGTCGAGTGTCCATGGTCGGATTGAAAAATGACGATGGTGTTTTCTCTCAAGTTGTTCTCTTCAAGGTGCTGAAGTATCTCGCCGACTTTCTCGTCCATCGTTGAAACAAACTCCGCGTACATTCGGCGCGGTGCATCAACGTGCTGATAATGTTTCCGCCACTTCTCAGTCCCTTGCATCGGATAGTGCGGGACGTTGATCGCCCAATACAGAAAGAATGGCGAGTCGCTTTCGGTATCGAGGAATTTCTTGCATTCTTCGACCATCAGGTCCGGGAAGAACTTGCCATCGGCCCAGATTTCTTTTCCGTTCCTCCACAGGTCGTGTCGGTTTGGCCCGTTCCAATAAAAGAAGTGAGAGTAGTTGTCGATGCAGCCGCCCATGTGACCGAATGAATTCTCAAATCCTTGCGAATTCGGCATCGTGTTTTCATCGTATCCGAGATGCCATTTCCCAACGTGGCCGGTACGGTATCCGGCTGACTTCATCATTTCGGCGAAGGTGAATTCCTCCGTGGGCATCCCGGCTTGACCATGCTTTGAAGAAACATTCCCCGGCACCCCTGCCCTGGCAGGGAATCGTCCGGTCAATAAGCCAGCACGTGATGCCGAACAGATCGCGGACGGGGAATACATCTGCGTGAAGCGAATCCCCGTCTCTGCCAGCTTGTCCTGGTTGGGAGTCGTCAAATCTTTCGAACCATAGCAGTTCGCGTCGAGGCTTCCCTGGTCGTCGGTGTAAATCAGAAGCACGTTGGGACGCGCTGCGGACAAATTTGCACTACACAAGCAGGCACCTAGAAAGGCTCCCCAAAGAGCAAAACTTCTACACATTGAATTGTTTCCGTACTCGCAAGTTTGCCGCACACTTGAATTGTGTGGCAAAACGTTTTCGCATTGAAATTCGCGTTCTTTCTCATCGGCAAGCGAGAACGATTACTTAGCCGTTGACGAGACTTCCGCTCCCTCTGCTTTTGTTGCTGTGTCAGGAACCTCCACGACCAGTAGTTCGACGACAAAAGATTTACCTTCTCCGCCACCTTGTCCACCACCAGGGTAGCCATCTCCACCAAAACCTGCCTCGGCGGAGAATCCGTCTGACTGAGCTTGTCTTTGACCGCTGTTGCGTTTTAAAGATGGTCGGGAATTACTTCGAGAAAGAAGGATGTCTACTGAGCGAAGCATCCCATCTTTTTTGTTCGGCTTCACACCTCCATCGAGCCACATTCCATTGCCTCCAAGGATTGTGACAACTTCTTCATCACGTAATACACTTCGATAATGCTGCACCGTTTTTTGAGACATTTGTTTCGACTCGATGCGAACATAACTCACTAATGTCTGTTGGGCAGATCGAAGTTCGTTCGATGCATTCGCTTCACCTGGCAGGGCAAACCGCAACGACGCTGTGACCTCGGCACCACGATGGAGTTGGAAGGGAAGATCTGCCGTCTGATAGGGAGCCGCATCCGGCTGCATTGTCCCTTGATACATCCGCTCCATGAGAGAAATCAAAGTTCCTTCACTGGCCTTCATCCATCCGTAGCGTGCTTCTTTTCGTGCCTCAGCTTGCGGATCTGGTTCTTTCTCTTTCTTCTTTGACCTGGAACGCGATCGATTTTGGGGGCGTGCTGAACCACCTCCAAGATCTCCTCCTTCTCCTCCTGGATAGGCTCCTGCGCCACCCTGAGTTCCTCCCTTGTTTGCAGCCTCTGCACGTTGTTCACGAGGCAAGGATTTTACGTAGACGTGAACCGCAGGATCAGTGAGTTGCTTCGAAAAGACACTTTCATGAACCCACGACGACGGAGGTTGATTCTTGTGTAAATTCAAAGCAGCCTGAACTGCATTTCGTGTTTCGACAGTCGGAAAAGCACCTGCAAAAACGAGATATTCCGCTGAATTCATATTATGTTTTAACTGTGCGGCGACGAACTGCGTCATCTCTTTCGACCAGATGTATGTGAGTGACGCCTCCGCTTCTTCTTTATTGAGGAACACAGGTGTGATCTTTACAGGAGGTGCCGATGGTTGGGCTTGTTGCTGTTGACCACCTGTTTGACCGAAACCACCCCCGCCGAATGACGGGTCCATTCCTGCCCCACCAAGATCACCTCCTTCCATCATTCTGCCTTCCATTCCTTCCACCCCTCCAAATTGATTTCCGTTCGCTTTCGGAGGTGGACCGCTCGCGCCGATCAACCCATTCATGGCGGCAATTGCAAATCCCAGGTGCAGCTCTTTCGCTCTTTGGTGCAACGAGACGACTGAATCTCCCTTCTCGGCTGCACTTCCAGTAGGAGGATTCGAAGTGAATGCTGCCCAGAGCAAACCTCGTCCGGGACTATTCGGGTCGCTAATACTCTTAATGAGAGTGGTCATCGCCAATGCCGTTGCCTTCTCCTTATCCACACCCAGATCAAGCTCGCCTTTCAGGACATTCCTGATAACAGCGTAAGCATTCGGAGTTCCATTCGTTGCTAAAGCCGCGAGCAATGCCTGAGCAATTTTTGGCTTCGCTCCTCCTCTTTGTCCACCACCTTGCATGTCAAATCCACCACCATCAACACCACCTGCGAATTCCTGCATCATCTCTGCATCGGCACCACCTGCGTACCCACCCTCACCTCCGCTATTGCCTGTGGATTCTGTGGTCAGTGCCGTGATCCAAGTTGAGAGTTGTTCAACCGCAGCCACTTTTCCTCGATTTTTATTGGCAAAAGCTTGAATAGCAGTGATTGCTTTCTCATCAGATTCAGAAATCGCTTCAGCGACTTGCTCTGGTGTCCAGTCAGAGATTTTCTCCGGTCGTGGCGGTTTCCGTGGAGCCCCCGTTCCACCAGGGTACCCACCTTCGGCACCGTCAGGACCGAAGCCACCAGCGAGATCCATCTGCATCATTTCTTCACTCATGCCTCCTGAAGGATCTCCACCAGCACCGCCCCCTGCGCCCGGATCCATCATCCCTTCGCCTCCCATTGCCATCTCACGAGAGGGAGAACCAGATGTCGCATCCCCACCGGAAGCACCATCGTTACCAGGGGGACTCGCCGGTGTTGATGCCGTCTCTGCTGTCGAAGAATCTGTGGAAGTATCAGACGAATCCGATCCTCCACCACACCCCCAAAAGCAAAGCACACAAACACAGGAGAGAATCCGAATCACTTTGGAAAGAATCATTGGGATACCTGAACTGATCGAATTCGATAGAGATTGAGAATTTTATGAATCAAACAGACTTCACGAAGAAGCTTACGGACAACGGGACTCCCTTGTCACGAATAGCACAGCATTCTCTCATTTCACATCAGGAATTACCAGTGCAACGTTGGCGAAAGCGGGATTGAGGTGAGGTGCAGACTGCCAACTTCCTGAAAAACACCTGTTCAGCACCACACAGGATCCCTGCCTATCCAGTGGAAGGCGTATCCACAGACTTTCCGTTGGCTGCAAGCCGTTGCTCAAGAACCATGATTTCCTCTTCCAGAGCCTCAATCTCTTCCCGCTTTTCGGAGACTTGATTCTCCAGCAAACCAAGCCGTTTCTCCGGATTACGATGCAGAAGACGGTCCACGATTTCAAGAATGAGAATCGCCCGCCAGGCACGCATCGCCAGACCTCTCAAGCGAAAAACGCGTGCTGTTTTCGAAAGCCTTGTCAGTCGCGCAGCACTCCCCAGCCTGAAGACTCGCATGAACGCAATCGTCGGCAGGCAGATGATCGCCAGATCGAGCCAGTGATTCTTTACGAAAACAAGACGGTTCGAGACCAACGAAATCATTAAAATGAAT
>DAOUPA010000106.1 GCA_030626405.1 Planctomicrobium sp. | reverse complement strand
GAAGTCGTCGAGAAACTGCGTCCGAATCAAACATTTCTTACGCATGTCTCCCATTCGTTAGACTATGATGAGACGAACGCTCGCTTGCCAGATGGAGTCGAACTCGCCTACGACCGACAAGTGATCGCTTTGTGAGGTGGCAAGTGGCATTCTCTAAATAAAACGAAACCTCGGCAGCGTTTCGGGGTTCAATCTTCCAGGAAATGAGGTTCCCTTCAAACTGGACGAAATTATGAAGTCGCTGATTCGACGCCGAGAATTCCTCCGATATTCTTCGTTTGCCGCGGCAGCATTTACGACTCCAGGTTTATTTGCAGAGCAATTAGTGCGAACGCCTGCGGTCGGAGAAGGGCCGTTCTACCCAGACAAACTTCCGCTCGACACCGACAACGATTTGCTACTTCTGAACGATTCAATCACTCCTGCTGTAGGAGAAATTACTCATCTGTCTGGGAGAATCTTAAGTCAGACTGGTCAGCCGATTCGGAACGCTTTCGTGGAAATCTGGCAAGTTGACAGTCAGGGAGTGTATCTCCATTCGCAAAGCGCTAACGGAAAGAATCGAGACACCAACTTTCAGGGATACGGACGTTTCCTTACTGATTCCTCCGGTCAATATTACTTTCGAACTATTAAACCAGTGCAATATCCAGGCCGGACGCCGCATATCCATTTCGCCGTCAGTAAGAATGGAAAACGAATCTTCACGACACAAATGTTGATTCACGGTGTTGCACAAAACAAGCGCGACGGATTATTCCAGAGAATTCAAGATCCCTTCCAGCGCGAAGCAATCCAAGTGGAATTTAAGCCGGTTCCAGATTCCAAAATCGGGGAACTGGCAGCCGAATTTGACATTGTTCTTGGTCTGACGCCGAATGAAGACGAACTGAAATCTATCAACGGTGGTATTGGAAAACCGCAACGCCAAGGAGGCCCACCTCGCCGAGAGGTGCGGATTTAATTCCCGGTTGCTGTTCATCCATCAGGAAAATTGAACGTTTCTGAGATGGTACTGCGCGCGGTCCCTATCGAACTCCACAACGACAGGAGAGTGAAATTATGAATCGGCAACACTGTTATTCCATTCTGATCGGGTTCTTTCTCGCTGTGTTGGTTGCGGACTCTATTGCTGAGTATCGGACGCTCGCTCTGGTGTTGAGTTGCCTGACGATTCTTGTGTTGAGCATCGAATTGTACATTTCCAATCGTCGCAAGAAGTGGGCTGCTTTCCAGAAAACGATTGACGCCTATGTCGCTCGACATGATGTTGATCTGAGTCAATCGGGGGCACATCTCTTTTAGAAATACAGAAATAGTCGGACGAATCCTGTTTGGATTCACGTTATAGCAGTGACGTCTTTTTTTGCTCACTTTCAATTCTAGATGCAACACACAAAATCTAAGCTAAGGATAGAATGATGAATCGGAGTCTACTTTCGATCTTGGCGGTCATCGCCCTCGCAGTTGTGACGAGTGTTACGTTCGCACAACGTGAAGGTGATCGCGGACCTCGAAACGGCGAACGTGGTCCCCGCGATACTCAGCACGGTCCACGTGATGGAGTTCGAGGACCACATGGTCCCCACGACGGTCGAGGTCCTCATCCTGGTGGACCTCCTCCAAATCCGATTGTGGAAGCACTCGATAACAATAGAGATGGTGAGATCTCCTCCGATGAAATATCAGATGCAGTCGCTGCATTAAAGAAACTCGACAGGAATAGCGACGGTAAGCTGACTCACGATGAACTCCGACCACCCCACCGCCCGAGAGGGATGCGAGATGGAGTTCGAGGACCACGTGACGATGCAAGACCACCGCGAGGCGATGATCGTCCACCGAAAGAAGGTGACCGCCCTGAACGTCCAGCTCGCCCTGAAAGTGAGTAGCTGACCGGTTGCAAACTAAACACAAAGAGCGGCACGCGATGAAGCTTCATCGCGTGCCGCTCTTATTTTCAATCAAAACAATTTTTCATTACCCATTCGGTTGAATGATCACTTTCATGGCGCCAGGCTCTCCATCGTAAAGGCGAGCGAAACAGTCTGGTCCTTCTTCCAGCGATGCCTTGGCTGTGATGAGTGGTTCAACTTTAATGTCGCCTCGTTCGAGTAAATCGATGCACGCCGGGTATTCTCCGTTCGAGGCACAACTCCCATAGAGTGTGAGTTCTCTGGTGACGATTGCCTGCAATGGAACTTCAACCGTCGGCGCGAGGTTGCCAACGAGAGTGATCGAGCCTCCTTTGCGAGTTGCCGCTATCGCACTTTGAATTGTCGCCGTCGCCCCGACCACTTCAATCGCAATGTCGGCTCCCTTGCCATCGGTGAGCGCCTGAATTTCAGCGACTACGTCGTCAGTCTTTGCATTGAGTGCAACATCAGCCCCAAGTTCCAAAGCGAGTTTCAAGCGATTCTCGTCCAGATCAACAGCGATAACTTGTGAACAGCCAGCCAGGCGAATCGCCTGAATCACGAGCAATCCAATCATTCCGCTGCCAACAACCACAGCGGTGTCCCCCAACTTGACTGGAGCGCGATTCGCTGCATGAACCGCAATCGAGACCGCTTCGATCATCGCCGCATGTTCGTATGCAAGCCCTTCCGGGATTTTGTAGAGAATATTCTGCGGAACGGCGACAAACTGAGCGAACGCTCCATGCTGCCTGTATTCCCCACAGGAAACTCCCAGGACCTTTCGGTTGTCGCAAAGATTGATGTTCCCTGCCCGACAAAACTTGCAGTGTCCGCACGAGATTGTTGAGTCGAATGTAACACGGTCGCCAATCTCAAAGCCGGCGACATCGTCTCCCATCTTTGAAATCGTTCCTGCCGCTTCATGCCCCATGACCAGTGGTGGGATTCGTCGACCGCTACTGCCATCGTAGCCGTGAATGTCGCTCCCACAAATTCCACATGCCTGAACTTCGATCAGAACGTCGCGTGGTCCAATTTCCGGCGTCGGCATCTCGGTCACTTCGAGATGCTTGTATTCCGTGAGCAGCATTGCCTTCATTTTCAAAAGCTTTCGTCGTAGGTTTTTCTATTTGCGATTTGTCGCTCACTTCAAGTGAGCGCATGAGGATATTGACTATTCGCGACCGGGTCTTGGCAGCGAATGAGGTTCGATAAGTTGTTCGTACATTTCAGGTCGGCGGTCTGCCAGACGATCAATCGCGTGTTTGCCAGGCACGCGAACGATACGTTTGTTGCGAGATTCTTTGGGATCGACATCGAAGAACAAAATCTCTTCGTCCGTTCCCGATGCCTTGGTAATCGTGTTTCCATCTGGGTCGGTGACTATCGTCTCTCCGATAAACCGAAAACCGCGTTCTTCGCCAACTCGATTCACCGCAGCGAAATAAAGTTTATTTTCCATTGCTCGCGTGTTCATGACGTGTTTGGTCATGTTCTCCGCGCCGGTCGGAAAGTTCGTCGGCAAGGCTATTAAGTCAGCGCCTTGCAACATCATCGTTCGTGCGGATTCAGGGAATGCCGAGTCGTAACAAATCGCAATGCCGACGCGGATGTCTCCGACATCGTACACTTCGAACGGGCGATCCCCGTACGTTGCGAATTGATCGACTCCCAGGCCGGGAAGATGGATTTTACGATAAACTCCAATGATTCCATCTGCTCCCGCCAGAACAGCAACGTTGAAGACACCATCGGCGCTCGGTTCCAGCATTCCGAAGATGGCGTATCCACCAAACTCCTTGAGAGCCTTCACTATTAAATCGGTTGCTGGTCCCGGAATTGATTGGGCAAATTGACGTGCTTCGTTGAGATCCGAGAAGCAATACCCGGTCAAGGCACACTCAGGAAAGATGATCAGTTCCGCCCCTTGAGAGCGAGACTCCGCGATCAATTGAACAATCTGCGACAAGTTGTGATCAATATCACCGATTTTTACATCAACTTGAACCGCTGCAACTTTCATTGTTTTCTCCTGGGAATACTCCGACCCGACTCATCAGATACTACGAGAGCGGCACACACTGTAAGGTCTGAAAGTTCTGTCTCGCAATTCAACGGGGCTTGATTCGTGAGAAATTCTTATTGTCCGCTACGAGCGAAACTCCGACAGAAAGCGTTTTGTCTATGTGATTAATGTTGAAGTGGCTAGAATAAGCACTTCGCGAGTGATTCGCGTTTTTTTAGCTCTGCTCAAGTGAGCAATTTACTGAGTGCTTCATGGATGAACCTAAGCAACAAGCAAAAGGAAAGCTACTCGGCGTCTGGGATACCGCCAGTTTGCTGATTGGGATCGTTGTCGGAACAGCGATCTTCAAGTCACCGCCGTTTGTCTTTGGAAACGTGGAGAGTGCCGCGTCAGGACTCATTGTCTGGGGAATCGGAGCTGTCCTCTCACTTTGCGGGGCGCTCTGCTACTGTGAGTTAGCGACAACATATCCCGATTACGGAGGTGAGTACTCCTACCTCTCGCGCGCATATGGGCGTCGGACCGGGTTCCTGTTTGCGTGGATGCAATTGTGTGTCATTCTGACAGGTAGCATCGGAGCGATGGCGTTCGTCTTCGCCGATTATTCCGTGGCAATTCAGGAAGGACTTGAGAACCACAAAGCTTTCATTGCCAGTTTTGCATTGCTACTACTCACTCTTGTGCATGCTTGCGGTTTTAGTGCCGGAAAGAACGCTCAGAACTTTTTGACAGCAACGAAAGTCATTGCACTCGGAGCCATTCTGATTGTTGGATTGATGTTCACGGGGAGTCCGGCAACGTCAGTTGCAGATGTCAAACCGATCGAAGCGAACTGGGGATTGGCATTAGTCTTCGTTTTATATGCCTATGGAGGGTGGAACGATGCTGCCATGGTCACACCTGAGGTTCGTGATCATCAACGAAATATGCCAAAAGCTTTGCTGATTGGATTGGGGTTGATCGCTCTCCTCTACCTTGCGCTCAATTTTGCATTCTTGAAAGTCCTGGGATTAGAGGGAGTGAGACAGTCACCGATTCCCGCGGCGGATGTTGTTGGAATCGCCATCGGTCCGGCAGCTAAAGTTGTCATGAGTTTGATCGTCATGTGCTCGGCCCTCGGAGCGATTCATGGAATGCTCTTTACGTCCTGTCGACTCTTAGCCGCAGTCGGGATTGACTATCCGATTTTCAAACGCTGGAACAACTGGAACAAGCGGGGTGTTCCGATTTCATCATTGCTTACGCTCGCCATGATTTCATTGTTTCTCATTCTCGCAGTCGGAACGGAACAAGGACGGGAATTCACTGCACAAGCCGCTGTCACAATTCGACTGCCAGAACCAAACTGGGAGAAGTATTTCGGCGGGTTTGACACCTTAATCGCCGCGACCGCTCCAGTTTTCTGGTTATTCTTTGCGATGTCGGGATTATCTGTTGTCGTTCTACGATACATAGACCGTCAGCGCACTCGCCCGTTTCGTGTGCCGCTTTATCCATTGCCGGTGATTATCTTCTGTGGATCGGCGATTTTCATGCTTTGGAAAAGTCTCGTCTATGCCGGGGAATTAACGCTCCTCAGTCTTCCGGTCTTTTTGCTGGGGCTGGTTTTGTCGATGACGAAAACTTCTCGCTCAACTTCTGAGTAAAGAATGATCGATTATTTGCAGGCATGCTCCTCAGCGATGGTTTCACCAGGTGACTCACCTGATGCTAAGTGAGGGTATGGCGAAGTGCGTGTTTTCATCGGCAAGCATTGCTGGCGAAACATGCACATTTGAGGGTTGATATTGACCTCAACAGCCAGAGCGTGATATGCGAGAGCTAAAACATGGATGCTTTGCTGTCTGACTACGTTCAGTTGGGCGAACGGCATCGAAAATTTATCCGGAGCATCGAATACTATGTGGTTGCGACAGCAGCTTGCCCGTCGGGTTGACGGCTCTTCTCTGGGGCTGTTTCGTGTTCTGTGGGGCCTGTTGATGGTCTGGGAGTCAATTCGCAAGCTTCCAAAGGCAGACGGGATGTACTCGCCAGAGTACTTTCACTTCACGTATGCATTGTTTCCGTTTGTAAAGCCACTACCGGAAATCTGGATGATGCAAACGGAAATTACCGTGATGCTCATCGCGGCTGTACTCATCGCCGCTGGCTGGCTCTTCCGACCGGCTTCAGCTCTATTCCTGATGATCTTCACGCATCTGTTTCTGATCGAAAAACTGTACTACAACAACCACTTTTACCTCACAATCCTGATGGGCTTTCTGCTGATGCTCAGTGAAGCGGACCGGTGCTACCGATTGCCGTATCCGTGGAGGTGGAAGAAATTGTCGGCTCAAGCCGAAATTTCTCAAACGATTCCGATGTGGAATCTCGTTTTACTTCGCGCTCAAGTGATTGTTCTTTACTTCTTTGGTGGAATTGCCAAGCTCAATAGCGACTGGCTCGCTGGGGAACCGGTCCGATTCTGGTTTGCACATAAAGACCCCAACCATTTCCTGGCAGCTTTCCTGACGCAGGATTGGTTTGTTTACATGGTTTGCTGGACGGGTTTGCTTCTCGATTTATTTGCTGGCTTTACCTTGTTGTCGAAACGCACGCGTGTGGTGACAATGCTAATTGTGATTGTCTTTCACGCAACCAACTCGACGCTTTTCAAGATCGGTCTCTTTCCGATCATTGGAATTGGAATGTTGGTACTGTTCCTGGACCCTGACCGTCCGCGAAAAGTTTTCTCCTGGATCACACGCAAGTCTGGGAAGGTGAAAAAAGTTGTGCAGGCACCGACTCTCTCTTCACAACAACCTGTTGGCATGGCGAGTTGGGGAGTCACCGCGTTTGTGTGCGGATGGATTGCATTTCAAGTTGTCTTCCCTCTGCGAAGCATCTCTTATTCCGATAACCCGAGTTGGACGGAAGTTGGACACTGCTTCTCCTGGAGGATGATGCTGCGAACAAAAGACGCTTTTATGCAGTTCAAGTTCGACCCACCGGAAGCTGAACGGTACTTGGAACAACATCCAGACATATTGCCTCAAATCAGTCAGGCTCACTTGCGAAGCATGGTTAAGACACCACATTTCATCTTGCAGTATGCCCATGCATTGGGAGATTCAATGGAAGAGGCAGGCATGAAAAATGTGAAGATTAAATGTGTCTCGATTGTCTCCCTGAATGGTCGCCCCTATCAACTGATGATTGATCCTGATGTCGACCTGAAAACAGTCTCTTACGGGATGTTCGAAGTTCCCAACTGGATTATTCCACTCCACGAACATCGCCGACCTGGGCAATATCCTGATTCACCACTAGAACGACAAGCGACGATCACACAAGTTTACAAAGAACACATCCAGCAAAACCGACAAATCCCGGACCGCCCAGCACCAGTAAAATATGCAGCAGACTTTGAATACTCCGGCACCGTTCGATGAGAATTAAAGACTGTTAAGTTGGAAGTTCCTTTGCGAGAACTTGTTCGGCAAAGTTAGCGGACGAATCAACGTCGACTCTCGCTGGAAAGAGGTCGCCGAGGTTGACGGTTGCGGCGCCGATACCCAGCTTGACTGCGTCCACAATGGTTTGTCCCCGACTTAACCCAACAGCGATACCGGCTGCCAGACAATCTCCGCAACCAATCGGATTCACGACCTCTGCGCGGGGCGGTTGAAATCGCCAGTTCTCTTCCAGGCTCGTCAACAGCACGCTTTCAGGCCCATCGGTGACCAGAACCCACTGAGCGCCCATCTTGTTCAGCGTGTGCATCGCATTGATGACCGCTGCTTCGTCTGGTAATTTTTCGCCGACGGTCAGTTCGAGTTCTTCTCGGTTCGGCTTAATTAAATATGGGTTGAAAGGCAGGCAGCAAGTTAGGCCTTCACCACGGATATCGAGAATGAACTTGGTCGGGACATTGCGGATGAAACGCGCATAACTGTCGACAGGTGCATTTTCCGGGAGTGAGCCAGTCAGCACTGTGACGTCTGCAACGCTCGCATAGATTTGGAATCGCTCTAGAAAGTCATCGAGCACCGATTGTTCAACAGAGCTTGTGTTTTCGACAAGTTCGGTGGTCGCGCCGGACTCTTCGAGAATTGTGGTGCAAACTCTTGTTGGTTGCTCGACTCGTATCCATTCTGCCTGAATACCGTAGGCTTCAATTTCTGCAGCAATCGCTTCGCCTGACATGCCACCAATTGTTGAGAGCAAACACGTTCGCTCGCCGAGAAGTTTCGCCGCAATTCCGACGTTGAGAACCTTTCCGGACGCGCACCAGTTCGCAGTCTCTGCGCGATTCACTTCCCCCTGTTGAAGCGTTTCGAATTGCAGAATCTGCTGCCATGCCGGGGAAAGACCTGCTGCAAAGATCACCAGTGTTCCTCCAAAATTGAATAAAGTTCTTCGTCCGTCAAAACTCGCGGGTTGCCGTTCATGCTGTTCCCGCGAGAACCGGTTACGATATCGTTGAGTTGTTCTTTGAGAACGCCCAGGTCCCTGAGTCGCTTTGGAATAGATAGATCATCGCACAAATTCTCGATGTGTGAAATCGACGCCGCTATGGCGTTTTCTTTCGATAGGTGTGGGTTTTTCGCGAAGAGTTTCCCTAGGACAACTTGCTGCTTGCGAGAGACAGTCTGGTTCGTTTTCAGCGCAATCGGAAGCAGAGTTGCACACGCCAACCCATGTGGAACATCACAATGGGCACCAAGTGGAGCGGCGATTCCATGCGCCATACCTAATCCGGAATTTGCGAGCGAAACGCCAGAAAGAAACGCCGCATATGCCATTGCTGTGCGGGCGGGTTGATCTGTACCGTCAACGAAAGCCCGTTTCATGTTCGGGAGCGCGTGCTTCAATCCTTCTAGGCAAAGCGATTGTGTCAGTGGTGTCGCTCGGCTACTGATATAGCTTTCGATCAATTGCGTGATCGCGTCCATGCCGGAGGCTGCAGTCACGCTCGGAGGCACGGTCACGCTCAGTTCCGGATCGATGAGAATAATCTTCGGAACCATTTTCTCGGAACGAAGGCTCTTCTTGCATGGTGGATCATCAACGGAAATGACAGCATTCTTCGTAGCTTCGCTGCCTGTCCCTGCTGTCGTTGGAACTGCCAGCATCGGTAGTGGAGCGTTCTCTATTGAGAGCCCTTTGCCAACGCCTTCCAGATAATCCCGAACGCTCTCGCCTTGTTGGTTTGTCGCCATCGCTGAAACGGCTTTCGCAAGGTCGATTGCAGCGCCTCCTCCGATCCCGATGACCATGTCTGGGGGCGAAGAACTACTCAACACTTTCGCGGTGGCTGAGTCGACATCTTCAATCGTCGGTTCACGACGGATGCCAATTTCTCTGACAACTCGCACGCCTTGCTCTTCAAGTGTCGCCATCAACTCGGCCCAGAGAGTTGAATTGTGAAGAGTTCGCGATCCGTGAACAACAACGGCAGTCGTCCCGAGTTCGGAAGCAAGCTCGCCAAATTCACCACGCTTGCTCCAGCCAAAAACGACTTTCTGAGGCAGAAGGAGGGAGAATAGCATGTCGAGAACATCCAGTTATTTTAAGTCGAGTTTGGTTGCGTAATCGTGAACGCTTCAAAGAAATCAAGTAGGGTCCGCTGAGCGGACCCTACGGGACTTCAAGACTAATTTCGTTATTCAGGAAAAAATCCCGAGGCGTTCAAGATACCCATCACAAGCATTGACGTATAGAATCGCCAATAACAATCATTGTCGGAAATTCACATTGTTCGATTTGCACACCATTCAAACTGTATACTGATAAACCTTCTCCAATTGATGGATCACGACCCATATGACAACTCTCAGTTACAAAGATTCTTTCCTGAATAGATTCACTCGATCTCTTTTCTATGCCGCAATGTTGCTTCTGTTTGTTCAGCAAGTTTCGATTGCGGAAGACAGTAAAGCAGCGGAAACACGGTTATTGAATGATGTCAAAAAGCTTGCCTCCGATGATTGGGAAGGGCGCGGCGTCGGAACCGGCGGTCTCGACAAGGCAGCGGATTTCATTTCACAATCTTTTAGAGATGCTGGACTAGACGTTTCCGTGGCAGGTGGGGACTCGTTCCAGGAATTCGAAATCACCGATGGCGCAAAACTCGGCACACCGAATTCCCTGACGTTCAAGGGACCAGGTGGACAAGTTTTAAACCTCAAAGTGAATGAGGACTTTCAGGTCTGTTCCTTTGGTGGGGCCGGGAAAATCGACGGGGAACTCGTCTTCGTCGGGTATGGAATCGTTGCCAAAGACGCGAAGTATGATGAATACGCAAACATTGATGTGAAGGACAAAATTGTCATCGTGATGCGTCGAAACCCGCAACAATCAGACCCGCATGGTTCGTTTGCTGTGGGACATGGAATTTCTCGACATGCCGCATTGACGACTAAATTGAGCCGAGCGTTCACACGAGGCGCGAAGGGTGTCATCTTCGTGAACGATCCGTATTCCGCCAACAGCGAGAAGCGGCAACTTGAAGAGCAAGTCGAAAAAGCAAAAGATGCATTCGCGAAAGTTCAAGATGTTGAAGACAAGGAGAAAGAATTAAAAACGGCGAAAACACATCTCGACCAAGTTCAGTCAATTCTCGACAAGCACGAATCCGATCCATTGATGAATTTCGGATACGGCGGAACCCGCGCCGGGAGTTCGCTCCCGACGTTCCATATCTCTCAAGGACTCTGCAATGAAATTCTGACATCATCGGTAGGAAAAACACTTCCTGAAATTGAAGCTCAAATCGATGAGTCAGGAACTCCCTTCAGCCGCAACTTAACCGGTTGGAAAATTTCCGCTGAAGCGACGCTTAAAATCATTCGCATTCCAGTGAGGAACGTGATCGGCGTTCTCGAAGGAGAAGGGCCTCACAAAGATGAAACAATCGTGATCGGTGCTCACTTCGACCATCTCGGACGCGGCGGCACAGGTTCGTTGGCGCCGAAATCAAAGGAAATTCACAACGGTGCCGACGACAATGCCTCTGGAACCGCCGGGCTATTGGAAATCGCGCGCCGTCTTGGAGAACTCAATAAACCGTTACCTCGACGGATTGTTCTGATCGCGTTTAATGGAGAAGAACGTGGTTTACTCGGAGCGAATGAATACGTCGACAAACCGATCTTCCCCTTGGAGCAAACGGTCGCCATGTTGAACATGGACATGATCGGACGGCTCACGGATAACAAACTAACTGTGTTCGGAACCGGCACATCTTCAGTTTGGGACACCTGGCTCGACAAAGCCGTTGAAGGAACAGACCTCGTCCTGGCGAAGAAAACGGAAGGGTTTGGACCGAGCGACCATGCTGCGTTCTATGGCAAGAAGATTCCAGTCCTGCACTTCTTCACCGGCATCCACGATGACTACCATCGCCCAGGCGACGATTGGGAGAAACTGAACGTCCCCGGCATGGCGACGATTATCGATCTGCTGGAGAAGATTGTTGTAGAAACGGCAAATGTCGAAGAACGACTCGATTACATTCACATCGCAGGCGCCGCGTCTCTGGCACGTTCCGGTAGTCGCCCCTATTTCGGCAGCATTCCAGACTTCGGAAAAGAAGTCGAAGGGTACGCAATCTCCGGCGTTTCACCAGAAAGTCCAGCAGACAAGGGAGGACTCAAAGGGGGCGATGTGATCGTCGAGATTAACAAACGCAAGATCGGCGGTCTTGACGATTTCGATCTGGCTCTCAGAGATTTTTCGCCTGGTGAGCAAGTCGATGTTGTTGTCTTGCGTGACGCGAAGAAAGTGCCGCTAAAAGTGACGCTGGGCACGCCCAAAGGTTAGGTCAGTTCAATAAATTAGCCGCACACTTGAAGTGTGCGGCTAAAGTCAATGATCAATTTCGCAATTCAATTACGACTTCGCAGCAGCAAGAACGGCATCGTAGTTTGGATGTTCGGTGATTTCCGGACAGTATTCGACGTGCTTGATATTGCCGTCGCCATCAATCACGAAGATCGCACGCGTCAGGCAGCGATCAAGTGGACCGCCGTCGATCAAAACGCCGTACGCCTTTCCGAACGCAACTGTTCGGTGGTCGCTCAGGCAAGTCACTTTGTCGACCCCTTCTGCCCCGCACCAGCGACCTTGTCCGAATGGAAGGTCGGTACTGACGACGAGGATTACGACACCATCCAGATTCGCGGCTTCGTCATTGAATCGCTTCGTCTCCTCGTGACAAACGCCTGTGTCCAGGGATGGAACTGTTGCGATAATGCGGGTCTTGCCGGCGGAATCTGCAAGTGAAACATCACCGAGATCATTGCCTTGCAACTGAAAATCTGGAGCAGCGCCACCAACTTGTAGTTCATCTCCGGCGAGAGAGACAGCATTACCTTTGAGAGTCACGTTAGCCATCGAATCGATCCTTATTGAGTGAGTTAATGATTTCCGGAATTATTATGAATCTGGATTGGAGTTGGTAGGGAGTGAGCGGAAGAATCAGGAATCAGGTATCCGGAAGTGACTCACCCGTTTAGGATCGTATCCTCGGTGAATGATTGCTCATCGAGTTTTTTTAATCTCAGATCAGCCGCATCCAATGCGTACAGCGGACTGATTTCGACTTTCACTCCTTCTTCAACGTTTCCTCCCGCAGATTGAATCCATTCACTCGCAATTCGTAACATCGCCGCCCGCGAGGTCGCTGGTGAATCGTTGCCATCGGAGTTTTTGACGGGATTGAATTCGCGATCCCTGTCTCCTTCGACAACTAAAGCAACGTTCGTGTGAGGCAGAGCATCGAAGATGAATTGTTCAAATTTATTGCCATTAGGTGACTTGGGTTCGACCAGTGTACCTTCCGAATCGATGTGAACGATCTTCTTATGGGCGACATGGAAAGGTAGCGAGAATTCTTCGAAGAGTAACGTCTCGATAAAAGCTCTACGGAATACGTGAATCGCAGTATTCCCCGCCCAGAAGACGTCATTGCCTTCAGTATCTTTTCGGTAGGCATCTTCACTGGAAAGGTCGCTATACTCGATGATCTCCGTCTTGCCATCAATGGTGACTAAGACACCCATCTTCTCTTCTGGAGTCGCTTTTGCGACGACCTTGGTTGTAAGGTCCGATTCATATTTTTCATGCAATCCCAACAGCACCGGGTCGCACACAATCGCTGTCGGGTTATCGACTTGATGGTAAAACAGGTGCTCAATCCCGCGCTCGTTCATAACATCGAGCATACCATGCTTCTGCAACGCCCGCAGTGTGCCACCATGACCGTCTGGACTCGTAGAGATGCTCCCTTTCTCCGAGAGCAATATTGCAGATGAACTATCATCAATCGCAGGCAGCGATGCCTGTTGAAAGAAAAAGACGTTGTGCTCACCAAGGCCGAAATAGCCGTTGTCACGAAAGAAGATTGTTGTCGAAAGATGGGTCGCTTCGCTGGTCATTACGAAATAAGGAATCTCCACTCCCGCCTGCTGAGACCGGGCGAGTAATTGTTCACTTAAAATCTGAAAGAGTGTCCGCTGACTCACCGGACCAATCGGATACATCCCTTTCGGGTAATCAAAACCGAGCCGCGAACCTTGTCCTCCAGCAACTAAAATCGCACCCACTTTGCCAGCTTTGATGAGTTCCAAACCGGCTAGTTTTGCATTTTTACGTTCTGCACGTTCAGCCTCATTTTGAGGGAGGCGTACCAATTGCTCCGGTGATTTGGCATGTTTTGCACGATCAAGGTCCGTCCCGGTTCCCTCTTTCGCGTTTCGTTGCTCGATCAACTTCCACTGTAGCGTGAAGTCGATATCATCGATTTGATGCTGAAGATGCCGCTGTTGTTCGTCATTCAATTCATCCCAAAATTGAACAAGATGTTCCTGCTCGTGCTTTCGCAGGAGTTCCAATGTTTGTTCGTTCAACTGCATGCCTTGCCTCAGCGAATTCTTTTCAACCTCGTATACCGTATCAAAAGCGGTCACATTTCAACCAACTGAAGTGAAAAAGAATACGGATTGGCAAGGATGCGGCGGATGAACACAGATAAAAACGTTACACTACTGTCACATGAACCAGATTTTGGATCACGCACTGACCGTTGTTTATTGTCCCTGTGATTTCTGTGGCAATCTTTTCCATTTGTTCACGAGTCCACTCTTGTAGCTGAGAAGCTTTATTATTTAAGCATGTCTTCACGATGGCTGAATAATTCCTGAATTCACGAATTGTTGCAGGGGGTAAGTTGACGCATTGGCGTTGACCTGTTGAGATTCAAATCTGAAATCACAAAAGTACGCTCAGATTTCAACTAAAATGAGCGAGGATGTCATACTAGTGGAGTGAAAAATGTCAACGGGATTTGGAATTGTTGGAACCGGGATGATTGCCCAGTTCCATGCAAAAGCTATTGAAGCGATCTCAGGAGCGAAACTGGTGGCCTGTTTCGATATGGTCGGCGAGCGGGCGGATGCCTTTGGTGAGGAAAATGACTGCCAGGCATATTCGAATCTTGACGAAATGCTGGAGAATTCCGACGTCGATGTCGTCACGATTTGCACACCCAGCGGTGTTCACCTCGATCCTGCTCTTGCTGCCGCGAAAGCAGGGAAGCATCTTCTCGTAGAAAAACCTCTTGAGATTACTCTCGAACGTTGCGACGCCATTATCAACGCCTGTAAAGAGTCAGGCGTTAAACTCGGAGCGATATTACCTTCGCGTTTCAGTCCAGCGAACTTGGCCCTGAAAAATGCTATTGATGAAGGTCGTTTCGGCAAGTTGACTTTGGGAGATACCTACGTCAAGTGGTGGCGTTCGCAGGAATACTACGACAGCGGCGGATGGCGCGGAACATGGAAACTGGACGGCGGCGGCGCCTTTATGAATCAAGCGATTCACAATGTCGACCTGCTGTATTGGTTCATGGGTGACATCGATCAAGTTGTCGGGATGACTTCAACGATCGCCCACGAACGTATCGAAGTTGAAGATGTCGGCTGCGCCACGGTCAAATTCAAGAATGGAGCTTTGGGAAATCTTGAAGCAACCACGTGCGCCTATCCGGGACTTCTCAAAAAGACAGAAATCCACGGCACGACCGGTTCAGTGATCATCGAGCAAGATGCAATTCTGCTGTGGGATTTCGAAGAGAAGCGCGACGAAGATGAACAATTGCTCGCCGAACATGGCCCCGGAAACGGATCAACAGGAGGGGCATCGGACCCGACAGCGATTTCATTTGTTGGTCATCAAAAGCAGTTTGAAGATTTCATCGCTGCAATCAACGAAGGCCGAGAACCTGTGATCGATGGCTACCAAGGTCGCAAAAGCGTTGAGTTAATCCTGGCGATTTATCAATCATCCTGGGAGGGCAAGCGCATTGACCTTCCTCTTTCTGGAGATCCGGTTCGGCCTGAGTCAAGGTGAGCGGATATCAAAATGGAGAAGGCTCCCGGTCCAGGGAGCCTTTTGCTGTGTTCAAAATGCTTGTTCTGACTCGCAACGTCGGGCAGTCGCTGCTCATCGAAGATGTGCAATTGACGCTCATCTATGTCGATCCGGGGTCAATGATCTTCTCGATGGAGAAATTGACAGGCGGCCGTGAAACGAAGGTGCGGCTGCAACGCCATCAAATCGTGAACGTTTGCTACGACGTCAAGTTTCAATTGATTTCCGTTGAGGGATCAACCGCGAGACTGGGATTGGAGCATCCCGAAAGCGTTACGATTCAGAGTATCGATTAACGAAATTGGCTTGCCGTTTCCATTCATGTCGGAATGGCGACTTCTGTCATATCTTTTTCTTTTGCCAGTTCGAACAATTCGTGATTGAATATTTTCACGAGTGCATGTAAGCACGAGGCAACAATGGGGCCAATAAATACGCCCCACAACCCCATCACTTGCAGGCCACCCAAAATACTGATGAACGCCAGCAGCGGATGCAGTTTCGTACCGCTATTCAGAACGTAAGTACGGACAACATTGTCAAGAAATCCAACGAATGCCGCCCCATAAATTGCCAGGAAGAGAGCTTGAACCCAGTGCCCGCTGGCAATAAGGATGATGGCACAGGGCACCCACACGAGCCAAGTTCCTGCGATGGGAATCAACGCCGACACACATGCCAGAACCAACAACACAAAGAGGTGATCGAATCCAAAAAACCAGAGAGCCAGCGTCGTTGCGACTCCTTGAGCAAACGCCGCCAGAAATGTCGCGACGACCACGGAACGG
>DAOUPA010000306.1 GCA_030626405.1 Planctomicrobium sp. | reverse complement strand
GATACCGGTTTGGACGACCACGTTTCAAAGCGAATATAACAAATTACATGGCGGTTCGGATGTTAACCCGTCTCTAGGAGATATGTTTGATATTGATGAACATCTCGCCGAAAAATTCAAGGGGCAGGTTCGTTTTCAAACTGAGTATGATTCAGCCACTGGTACAACCATACGCCATGCGTGCATCCTTGATGACTCGCCTGAATTGGAAGCGATTCTTGAATCTGCTGGCTACGAACAAGACCCGGATGTTCTCGACACGTGGTTCTCGTCCGCGCTCTGGCCGCATGCGACGCTCGGTTGGCCTGACTTGGAACAGAATCCGCCGCTTGACGAAGAAGAAGTCGCCAAGCAAACTCAACTTGCGAATCCCCCCGGTGGATCACCCGGGGAAAACGCCGCCAGCGGAAATAGCGTTCTCCCATACTTCTACCCCGGCAGCGTGCTGATCACTTCGCGTGATATCATCACGCTGTGGGTCGCGCGCATGGTCTTAACGGGCTTGTACAACATGGACGATGTGCCGTTTCAGCATGTGCATGTTCATCCGAAAATTCTCGATGGCTTCGGGCAAACGATGTCCAAATCCAAAGGCAACGGCGTTGATCCGGTCGACCTCATTGAAAAGTACGGCGCCGATGCGATTCGCTTCACGATTGCCTCCTTCGCTGGCGAAACACAAGACGTGCGACTCCCGATCAGCTATGAGTGCCCACACTGCGGCGAGATGATCGCGCCGAAGCAGTATAAAGTGGCGACGTCAACGCTCGTCGTCCCCAGCACGATGAAGGGGAACTTCCCGATTCCGCAAGGAGCACCGAAGCCGACGCTCGTTTGCACGAACAAAAAGTGCAAACAGGAAAGCCAGTTCACAACGCCGCTCTACGACCCGGACGATGGTGCCGCCGTCGCCAAAATGGTCAGCGAGCGGTTCGAGTATGGTCGAAACTTCTGCAACAAATTCTGGAACGCCGCCCGCTTCGCGATGATGAATCTCGTGGAATCCGACAACGGGGCAGGGTACACACCGGGTGAAGTGACGGAAGATCAACTGCAACTCGAAGACCGCTGGATTCTCTCGCGACTCTCAACAGTTGCCAGTGAAATGGATGAATATCTCGGACGCTATCAGTTCGATGCCGCGACACGTGCGGTTCGGGATTTTACGTGGAACGAGTTCTGCGACTGGTATCTGGAAATGATCAAGCCCCGGCTCCGCGATGCGGAATCGCGAGCTGTCGCTCAGCGCGTGCTGTTGGCAGTGCTTGATTCACTGATCCGTTTGCTGCAACCGTTCACGCCGTTCATCTGCGAAGAACTCTGGCAGCGACTCAAGGAAATTGCACCAGAGCGTTCATTGCCCGTAGGGCCAGTTCCACCGGCCAATACTGTCGATGACGCATCAATGTCCGGTAAAACCGGATCTACGTCTGCTCACTCCCAAATCCTAACTCCTAGCTCCTCCTCAGAAGCTTGCATCAACGCCAGTTGGCCCACGATTCCAACTTCATGGCAAGACGAAGCGCTCGAAAAACGGTTCGCCCGTTTACAAGATACGATTGTCGCTGTCCGTAATGTGAGAGCGATTTACAACATCCCGCCAGGAACTTCGGTCAAGCTATTAATGCGCACAGCTCCGGAAGTCGCTGGTGATATGGAATCGGTCGCCTCGCAATTCGAGAACCTCGCGAAAGCCGTCCTCGAAGCCACCGGCGCCGACGTGCAGCGTCCGAATGGAGCCGCCAGTTTCTCACTCGGCGATGCGGACGGTTACATTCCTCTCGAAGGGTTGATCGATACGGCGGAAGAACTGACGCGACAAAAGAAGAAACTCGCTGAAGTCGAAAAGCACATCAAAGGCGCCGAGGCAAAACTCAACAACGAAAAATTCGTCAACAACGCCAAAGAAGAAGTCGTCAACGGAGTTCGCGACACCCTCGCAAACCAGCAAAACCAACGCGAAAGAATCGAAGAGATTATTCGCGATTTGAGTTAGGGGATGTTGAGAAGTACCGGGTGGCTGTGGTCAATCTGTCGGAGCGGACTTTGATTGCAGAATAAGTTGAATCGACAGATTGCCCACAGAACGGTGTACGTGTCTTCACGTTCCTGGGGGCAAATTGCCGTTCGCGTTTTATCGAAATCAAAACTGATCCCGGCAATTTGACCTCAGCCAGCCGTCGAAGGATAGCCGGTAACACGCTTCTCAATTCAGCACGACAGAATCAAAAAACTTTCGGTCTTTTGAACCCTTCATCCCTTTGTAGGCGTAGCTGAGTGTGTAGATTTTGTTGATGTGGACGAAGGCAGTACTCACAGATTTGATGCCTCCGGGAGCGGTTTTATCGAAGGTGACTCCTTGGCGACCTTTGAAGGTAATACGCTGAACATTCGATGCGCCGACAAAGTTTGACCCGAGTTCAAACGCGTCAAAAATTTCGCTCTCTGTCATTCCCTGAAGCTCTGCTGGCATCGGTTCGATCACGATGATGCAGGCAAAATTGGGGCGAGTTGCCCCGAAAGCCTGACCACCAGGTGCCATTTGTGCGACAGGCATTCTTTTGACGTTCCCTGGCATTTGAACGGTGACATTGCCGTCAGGCGTTGTGTAGGGCTTCCAACTGACTCCGATGTCGAAACCACCCAAATTGAAACCGCCTCCACGAGCGCCGAAATGTTTTCCCACTGCACTAATACCGACGACGATGACGAAGATGAGCCCAACCACCTTGACGAGAAATAATGGGTCAGCGGACCCTGAGCTAGAAGAAGAGCGTTTTTTCTTTCGCCTTTTTTTTACGACAGGTTTCTTCTTTCTCTTCTTCGGGCGCGCAGGAATATCGTCGTAGTCGTCTTCAGAAAAGTCGCCGAAGTCATCAGTGCTGCCGAAATCGTCTGAGCCCCATTCGTCTTCTTCAGGTTCGTCCTCGATCAGGACTGCCGGTTGTGGAACAGTGACGGGAGCCTCGCATTGCTTGCAGCGAAATTTCTTGCCAGCGAGTTCATCTTTGACGGTATAATCCCGACTGCATTTTCGGCATTTTGCTTTGATCGGCATTACTCTCTCCGGGAGTTTCTCTCGCTTCGCCTTATACGCATACAAATGTAAGATAGGTGTTGCGTCGCCAAACACAAGGGGGAAGTCAAGCGCGAAAATGAATTTAAGATTGAAAGCAATGACGCGCCGTGTGAAATGCTGGGTCAAGACCCAGCCTACTGGTCGGCTGGTGTGTTGATGTACAACTTGAGATTATGTGTTGCCCGGCCGCCAGCGATGATGTCGGGGCGACCGTCTCCGGTGAGGTCTTCGACAATCAGGTCTTCGGTCGCCATGCCGCCGGAATCGACGACATGTTTGTTCCATTTTGTACCAGATTCATTCTGGCAGTCGTAAACGATGACACCGAATGTTTCTGGCGTGTCGCTGTGTCCGAAGACGATTTCGTCGCTGCCGTCTCCGTCAACATCAGCCGTCCAAAGGGCATGCCCGCGTTTGAAGCCGGTGTCGACAATGTGTCGCTGCCAAAGTGTTTCACCTTCCTTGGGTGATGTATAGACAGCAAGAGTGTGGCCGTGCATCGGTTCGACCGTAGTGATGAACACTGTCCCGTTTGCAAGTTTGCCGGTTTTGATTTCACCTGCTCCGCTCTTGTTCGGTTCGTCTGCGGTTTCGCCTGTTCCCAGTTTTGTTTTCGACCAGCCATCTTTGTTGCGACGGACGAGATGAACGCCTTCGCGGCTGGCGGTGAGGGTGTCGATGCTGCCGCTGGAGTCGAAGTCGAGGTGCCAGTGATTATGCATGCGGTTGAAGTCACCATTGAGCACGGTCCCGCGCCAGCGTCCGGTCTTGTTGTTCTCTGGGATTGAAAACGCAGTCAATCGCACTCCATCGCCGACGGTTGCGTTGAGTGGAGAAACGACCAATTGAGGAGTCCCGGTTCCGAGGACATCTGCCCAACGCATGCGGTGCGTCCATTTCTCTTCACCGAGTTGATGCACCGACCAGGGTTTGTCGAGAGAATCTCCCCGCGTGAGCCAGTGCAGCGTACCGATTTTCGTCCAGCCAGCACCGAGGGCAAAGTCGACTTTGCCGTCTCCATCAATATCGAGCGGAGCGATGCAGACGTTATCTAGCGGTGTTTGATCTTCGATGATCACTCGCTTCTTCCAGGTTGGATTCTGATACCACAGTACGCGGTTTTCCGAAACCGCGACGATATCGCGTTTTCCGTCACCATCGACATCTGCAAGGGTGACTGCGTAGCAGACTTTGCCGATTTCCGGGTCGAGGACTTTTTCTTCAAACTTCGGGAACGCATCGGCAGCATGTGAAATTGAAGTCACGGTGATCAGGAGTAGAAAAGTCAGCAGGCGTATCATGAATAGGCTCCACAGGTGAGAAATTCCGTTTCAAAGAGTGTAACTGCGAGCATCAGTCCTTGCGAATGCGTCACTGTTGTTGCAACGATTCTCGATAAATCATGACAGGGAGACGTCGAGCGAATTGCGAAGGTTCTCAGTCCTCCTAGAATGGCTCAGTTCGCTCTTGATGGAAGATTCATCGCGTTGGCTCCCGCTTGCGGCTTCTTCCTTGATCGCTTTCTTTTCACTCTGTCAGTCGGGAGTCTGACTTTTCGATGTGTGGTTGATGAGTAATTTTTCGGTACTTGTTGTCTATTGCTTGATGATTGTGGCTGCTTCACTGATTGGTGGAAGACTTCCCACCCTGGTGAAGCTGGACCACAAACGGATGCAAATTCTGATTAGCTTTGTGGGCGGTCTGATGCTGGGAATCGGCCTGTTGCATATGCTGCCGCATGCTGTTTCACAGTTGGGAGCCAATCAGATTGATCAAGTGGTTGTCTCGATGATGCTCGGAATTGTGGTGATGTTTTTCTTGCTGCGGATTTTCCATTTTCACCATCACGATCCGGAGCAGTTGCCAGCGGGTGATATTTGTGACCATGAAGACCATCAGCATGATCACGACCATCACCACCATGCCGATTCGCTCGCCAAAGATATGAGTTGGATGGGAGTCTTCGTCGGGCTCTCGCTTCATACTCTGATCGATGGTTTCGCGCTCGGAGCGAGTATTCAGGCAGATTCCTTACATGGGAGTACGTCGTTCTTTTTGGGAGTCGGAACCTTTGCAGCGATCCTGTTGCATAAACCTTTGGACGCGCTTTCTATCACTTCACTCATGCGGGCATCCAACTGGTCCGGCAAGTCGCAGATTCTCGTGAATGGTGCCTTTGCATTGATGTGTCCGCTGGGAGCGTTTTTGTTTTTGCTGGGAGCGAGATTTCTGGTGGGGCAACAACCGCAGCTCGTCGGCACCATGTTGGCATTCTCAGCCGGAGTTTTTATCTGTATTTCGTTGAGCGACCTGTTGCCGGAGATGGAATTTCACTCGCACCACCGAATTCCGTTGAGTATTGCGTTGCTCTTGGGGATCGCACTGGCCTGGGGAATTCGATACCTCGAACCAGCACATGCTCACGCACTTCAGCAAGGACAGCAACAAGCGCCTGTTCTTTTTGAATTGCCCGAGTAGGGAAAGGTCCCGAAACAACTTCCTGAATTGGTTCGATCTGAAACAGCTGCAATGCGCTCTCCTCGGTTTGAAGGTCAGCCCAAGAGACCCAAACTCACTCAAGAATTTTCCTACATCGCTCAAGAATTGTACGGTTACTTTGCTTGTTGCTCCCGAGGCACCACTAATGCCTGAGGCAATCGCATTCCTGGTGGAGAATCGTTCGTCAATCCTTCGGTACCAGACTCTCCTGGCTGAATTGCCCCCTCAGAGAGTTGCATTGCCCAGCGTTGAAATTGTAATACCTCTTTTGATCGAACAGTCGGGTCGACTTGAAATCTGGAGAAAAAATCCAGGCAATAGGCAGTTCGCAAATAAGCTTTAGCAAGGTCGTTTGCGGTGATGTTTAATCGATTGATGATGTCTTCATATGAGAGTTCAGAAGCATCCTGAGGGATGGGCAGCAACGAACGGACAGTTTGCGAATAGAACGCACTTAGCCCGAGAGCGTAATAACCCTGAAGGGTTGGGTGAACACAATCTTGAATCACAGTCCGATCCAGCATTCCTGAAGGGCTGAGTTGCCGGAGTATTTCTGAAGCGTCAATAAGCTCGATGCTTGCATCTTCAGTGACGCGACGAACCACATCGCAATAGTCTCTCGTAATATGGCTCGGATAGCGATCATGAGTGGCAGCCTTCCGAAAGTATTCTCGTGCCAACTGAAACTGATCAAGTTCTCGACAACAAATACCCAGCCAGAATTCGACAATCGCGATCTCAGGGAACGTGGCGTCAATCGACTGTAACTCTTTCTGTGCTTCTTGAAATTTGCCTGACTCAACAAGTTGGATTGCATCTGAATAACGAAGATTTAACGCCAGCTCTGTTTGCTCGTTCAGTCGATATCGACAAATGGAACGATTTGGTGCAAAGACTCCCTCGTTTGTCGCAGGGAGAAAACAGAGAACTGAAATGTCATGCCGTGCACAATGTGAAACGAGTTGTCTGAAATGAAATTCAAATGTCTTAATGCGTTTCTTGACGATTTCATCTGTGTATGGAGAGTCACGTAGAATGCTTTTATGTAATGGACCCAGTTCTTTCGATCTCTCATATTGTGGGATCAAAGATGTCATCAATTTGTAAAAAGAACTCCACTCCAGCACGGGATCAACGACTCGCCGCGGTAGGCGTAGCTCACTCTGGAGATCTGGAATATTGTAAAAAAACTCGTTGTGTCCCGTATAAATTAACAATAAGTCCGGACGGACTTTTAACTCTCTCAGTTTTTCGGCGGCACGTCGCATATTGATGCCCCCTTCCGCCAGATTAGAGATCATCACGGACTGATCTGTGTTCTTGAGTAACTCATGCAAAATATTGGGAATGCTCAACTTCGAGTGATATGGGGATCCCTGCATTGTTGAAGCCCCAATTGAGGCAATATGAAACGTATTACGAGAACCTTCAATGTAATGGTCTGGAAGCGACAATTCCTTCAAGGGGTAATCACCGAATCTGTGTTCAACGACCCAAGCTCCTAGTTCAGCTGTTACCAGAAACATCACTCCCGCAAACCAAATCCGCAACACAAGTCTTCGATTTTCGAAACAAGCTGCCCTCCCAGCACTGAGACAAAGCCCCCCCACTATGACGAGACACCAAACACTCATAATTGTGACGCAAACAGCCAACTCCAGCATCCAAATGACCACCCAGTCAAAGACTCCGACATAGATGAGATAGACACCCCCCAACAACACAATCGCAGGCACCAACGCCAGGGCTGTATGCCGGAATTTGTTTTGTGGTAGTCGGAGAAGAATGTAAGCCACAATTAACAATTGGAAAAAAGCAACGTAAATCCAGATGTCAAATAAAACGGCATTCAAAAAGAGAGTTGTCCGGTTGACAAGAAACCGGAATACACACAAAAAGACCAGCAATAGACAACTGACGAGACTGCTGACTTGATGAATCTTCACGACTGCCGTTCCTTCAGCTCAAAGGCTACATTACGGGTGAATCTACCAAGAGAGTACTTGCTCTGCTGACAGAAATTTATAATTCCCTGTTTGACACCGGCTTGAAAAAACAAAATTGCCTTTGCGTGACCACATAAGCCAAACGATCAAGCTCAGACAATGTCAATATCGGTCAATCTACCAACTCCTGTGGCCCCGCAAGAACAAACTCTGAAATAGCCACGCCGCTTTCCCAAATTGTCGAACGGCTTGATCGTCCAAGTTCAAGAAGAGAGTCGAGGAATAAATCAAGGGTTATTTGCGACGAGTGTTTACAAGACCTGCTGGTCAAAACCTCGGTTGACTGAAAAAACATTGGTGACAGTCTTTTCAGTATGGCCTGCAACCGTTTATCCCCAAAGACGGTCTTTCCTTTGTTTGAAACAAACCCTCGGTTCCAGCCCCGTCACTTGCCTCGATACGAGACAATCACGTCAAAAAACGGCGTTCAAATTGCCAACTCTAGAGGAAATAAAAAAAGGTTCCACAACCGTTACCAAACGACGGGTCGTGGAACCTTTTCAATGCTTATTTGTTTGTCGCCGCTGAAACAGTGATGACAAGCCCCTTCAAGTTCGAGTACAAGTGTGACTCATCATCACGCTCCTCTTACTCACGTCACAATATCTTAAAAACCACTTCGAGCAGACTCTTGTACCATGAGATTCGCCTAAGCTGAATCCTCTGAACCTTCATCTGCCCCCAGTGCCTCCTCAGTTTCCAACTCCTCTCCCGAAATTTCTTCTTCGGTAGCATCATCTTGAATTGGTTCATTCGAAGGAGTTCCTCCTCCGCACCCTAAAAAACTTACAGAGACACAGAAAATAAGCATCCAGGCAAATCGCTTTAACATCATGCAAACCTTG
>DAOUPA010000716.1 GCA_030626405.1 Planctomicrobium sp. | reverse complement strand
TGTCTCCCTGGATCTTCAAGGCAATCACCGTTGCATCATCATGTGCCGATGGCAGATAATCCGATGAAAGAGATTCGCAGCCATTTTGTTCTGGTTCTTCGCTTGCCACACTCACGTGAGCGCTTGGAAAATAGAATCAATGTCCTACCGTAACAGCTGTTGTCCCCTCTTCCTGAGGGGAGAAGGGTTAGTGTGAGGGGCAAAGCTGGGTTTTCAAACAGGCTCTAAATTTACGAAAAGGCGACATCAGCAAGTCCCATATTCCAGGTCAACGATAAAGATACAAAATCGAATGAGTATTGCAGAAGCCCCGAAAACGGAATCCAAACCTGAGTTGAAGATTGTCGAAGATGCAACTTGCACGTTTTGTGGATGTGTGTGTGACGACATCACGCTGTCAGTAGATCAAGAGGCAAAACGCATCGTCAAAGCTCAGTCGGCGTGCGTTCTCGGTAAGTCGTGGTTCTTCAATCATCATATTGAAGAACGTCCGGAAGCAACGATTGAAGGCAAACCTGTCTCGTACGACGAGGCGATGGATAAAGCCGCCGAGATTCTACTGAACTCAAAAATGCAGGTCACCTACGGACTTTCCGATACAACGTGCGAAGCACAACGTGTTGCCGTCGCGATTACCGACTGGATTGGTGGGACTGTCGATACCACAACGTCGGTGTGTCACGGTCCGTCCGGGATGGCATTTCAAGGTGTGGGTGAAGTGACCTGTTCGCTTGGCGAGATCAAGAACCGGGCCGACTTCGTGATGTACTGGGGAGCCAACCCGGCGGAGAGCCATCCGCGTCACTTCACAAAATATAGCCTGATGCCGAAAGGTGAATTTGTTCCCAGAGGCAGAAAAGATCGAACGGCGGTTCTGGTTGATGTTCGCAAAACAAAAACCGCGAAAGCCGTCGATATTTTCCTTCAATTAAAACCTAAGTCCGATTTCGAATTGCTCTGGTCTTTGCGTTTGCTGGCAAAAGGCATCGATCCGGATCCATCTGTTGAAGAAAAAACTGGCATCTCAATCGAGACACTCAAAGAACTGATGGAGAAAATGAAGCAGGCGAAGTTCGGAGCCATTCTCTTCGGGATGGGCCTCACGATGACACGTGGTAAGCACATCAACACCGAAGCGGTTCTCTCGCTCGCACGTGATATGAATCGCCACACTCGTTTCGTCGCCAAAGCGATGCGCGGCCACGGAAACGTGAGCGGTGCCGACAACGTTGTCTCCTGGACAACCGGTTACCCGTTCGGGGTTCATCTCGGTCGTGGCTATCCCAGATTCAATCCTGGTGAATTCACAACCACCGATCTTCTCGCACGTGGTGAAGCAGACGCCGCGATGATTATCGCTTCCGACCCGATGTCGAACTTTGCTCAAGCGGCCCGTGATCACTTCGTCACAATTCCAACGATTGTCCTCGACCCCAAACTGAGCGACACAGCCAAAGTCGCCACCGTCGCCTTCACCACATCAACCTACGGCATCAACGTCCCAGGCACCGTCTATCGCATGGACGACGTCCCGATTCCGCTACGACCAGCGTTTGAGTCTCCATTCAAAAGCGACTACGAAATCCTCAAAGGTATCGAATCTCGTGTTCGTAAGCAGCAGCTTGCTGCGAGTTGATTTCACCAGAGAGCGACAGCACTGGAAGAGTGCCAGCTTCAATGAACCTTTATTCGACGGTTGCGTCTGATCTGATGTGTTGTTGAACAAAGTGGCGCTGATTTGACGCTCACTTGCAAAGCCGGTACTTTGCTTCCCTTCGGAGAGGTGACAGAGTGGCCGATTGTGCTGGTCTCGAAAACCAGTGTGGGGCAACTCACCGGGGGTTCGAATCCCCCCCTCTCCGCTCCCATTGAGACGAGGCCCGCAGACCACTGTTTTTCCAGTGTCTGCGGGCTTGTGTCACTTTTTTGCAGACCACTTGTCCCGTTTTTGTCCCGGTCTTGATTGTGGGCCAATGCGGAAGTCAGTCCTGACATGATGATCAATGCCACAACTGGCGCGAGCCGTGTACGGCGCGCTATCTTCCCATTCAGAGTTCTAGAATTGCTACACATCGTTTCTACCTCGGGTTGGAGTTGAAAAGGAGAGGTCCAAGCCGCGCATGAACCGTTGCGACTCATCGTCGCGCAAGGAATAGTATACCGCTGCCATCGACTTATCTGAGCTGTGACCTAACCAGGCGTCGACCACTCGTTGCGGCACGCCTGCATTTACGCAAAACGTCTCGAAGAAATGTCTTAGCGAATGAATGGTATACCCATTCGTCTCACGACCCGCAGGAAGTCCCAGTTTTTGTACCCGTCGAACAAACCGCTCGTTGAGTTTCTTCGTGTCAATCCAGTGATCGCCAGCAGGATATTTCGCACTGGCTTCCGCAGTGAATAGCCAGCCAGCAACAGATTGCTCAAGGTGTTGCTTCAACCTTGGTATTAACGCTGAATGTATGGGTACCTTCCGAGAGGTGCGAGTTTTGGTCGGTGTCTCTTCGCGAGAAACGATCTGGAACCATCCTTCTTTGATATCGACATCCTCCGTACGCAGTTGCCGCAATTCTCCGCTTCGCATGCCTGTCGATGCCAAAATCGCGATCAGGAACCTGTCGCGTTCGGAAG
>DAOUPA010000103.1 GCA_030626405.1 Planctomicrobium sp. | reverse complement strand
GCAACGACGAATAGCGCGACAATCCAGCCAGCCAGAAACCCGATGGAATACAGGAATCCATCGTATCCGTAAAAGGCGATCATTCCGCAAATGCCCAGGAATGACGCTGCTGAAAGGTAATCGCCAGCGAAGGCGATACCATTAATGAACCACGGAATCTCACCATGGGCGGCGAAGTAACCGGCGGACGATTTCGCTTTGCCAGCGAGGAAGAAGCTGAGTCCCATCGTCCCGCCGACAAATACCAGGAACGCAACAACAGCAATGACAGAAGGTTCGTAAATCATCCCTGCACCTCCTTGTCTTGCGTTTCGTCCTCAGCAGAGTCTTCTTTACAGAGAAATCCGTAGAGGATCGCCATCACAAATGCAGTCACAATGAGGCCAAAGCCGTACAGAATCGCAAGGTTCACACCTTCGATGGGCGTCGCCCGCATTGTTTCCGGGCTGAAGGCATTAAGGAACACAAATCCAAGGTAGAACGCAAGATAAATCGTGAACAGGATCAATCCTATTCGCGCATTCCGAGTCTGCATAACGAAATCCAATCGTCAAAAGTCGACACAAATCAGAGCTGTTTGATTGAAGATCGGTAAGATAGTCGCTGGAGAGAGGAGCCACAAGCGGCGCCCCAGGCGCGAGCACTGCATAACATGAGCAGTGCAATGACACAACTGCCACCATTGAGTACCGGGTGAGCCACCCGGTGGAGCAAGACGCATCGCTACTTCTCATTCAAAGCGATGCCGAAGAGTTTGAAGTATCCGGAATCGGCTTTGAGCTTGGCATGTACGCCGGTGCGGTCGGTTTTGAGTTCGAAGTGGACGTGGTCGTTTTCGTTGTCTGGAAATGCACGGCGAAACTGTTTAATTTTCTTGAGATCCTCGCGATTCTTCTCACCCAAACGAAGCCAGGGATCGAATGAGAAATCGACGGACAAGACCGGTGGTGACTTGCGACCTTCGCTCTCTTCGAGTTTTTGGACTTCGTTTGTAGTTTCCGTTTCTCCTGCCGCCAACCAGAACGATTGCGAACCTGTCCCGATATAGAACGAGGCGTTGGGGCCATACAGTCGTTTGTCTTCCTCGCGTTCATTTTCTCCTCGCAGTCGATGAAGCTTGAGGTTCTGTGATTCGAACACATTCATTTCGACTTCGATCACATCGTCAGATTCCCGAGCGTAGGGAAGGATCGTCGCGAGCGATGTCGCCAGCAGTTCTTCACCGAGAACAGCCAGACCACCGACCAGAACCATGCGTCCATCACCCAAATCGTGAAATGCGACAAGTGCGTCAAGCTTTCCTTGTCGAATGGTTTGTTCGATGGCATCAAACGCACCTGCGACCGGTCCGCGATCCGCTTCGGCAAGGTGGGGACCGATTTCTCGCTTGATATGACCTTTGAGAGTTTTGAAAAATTCGAATGCGAAGCGCTGTACCGGTTGGGGAAGATTGAGTCCGACTTGAACTTGCAACGGATATCCCTCTGATGAAGTATCAGCAATGCGTTTCGTCTCCAGTGGCATCTTCGCGAGAATGTTTGCAAGTTCCGATTCGGAGTTCACTTTCCAGTCAGCATTGAGTTGAATGTCGGAGGTGATCTGAATGCCTGCGGAGACTTCCTCTGTCGCCGAAAGAATTTCGTTTCCAGTTTGCTGAACGAGTTTGAGCAGCAGCGAGCGGAGGCGGTATTCGTCATCACCTTCTAACTTTTTGCGTTGAAGGTCTTTCTCAAGTTCAGCATTGAACTTCCGACTGATGAGCTGCTGAATTTTCTCCGGGATTCCATCTCTGTGAATTGAAATGAAGAGATCGTTTTTCTCGGTGGCGGAACCGATCGTTTTCAAAAATTCGGAAGTGACGAGCGAAAACGTCTCTTCCACCGTTCCGACGATGAGATACTCGTCACGCAGGTGAATGGTTAATTTTAGTTTTGGAAGATTGACTATCCACTTTCCAGATTCCACTGATTCGAAGACCGGGATTTTTTCCTGCAAAGATTCGATCAATTGCTCACCATCACTCACTGGTAACATCACCATCACGGCAGGCTCGTTGAGTTTTTCAGGATGCAAAACCAATAGTCCGCCGATGGGTCTTTGACGATCAACACCGGGTAGCCCGCCCAGCTTTTCCTGAGCCAACTGGAACTCAGTGATGAATTTCCGGTCACCACTTACTTCGCCAAGCTTCTGAAGATCCCCTTCGAATCGCTCGATGCCAGCAATCGCGGCGACGACGAACGGTTGTTCCATGTAGCCGGACTCAGCCGCAAGTCGAGTTGAGGAGCCCTGCATTATGGAAACGCCAACGCCCAGAACGAATATTTTCAAAATCCAATTCATGCAGATGATTCACTCTCTTGAAAACTGACTCTTCATAAACACTACCTGTCGCCGCCGAATTTGGTTGCAAGGAATAGAAGCCAAGGCCGGTTTTACCAGCCGAAACAATTTTCGCACGCAATGACCGGTGGAACCGGCCCTACGAAATAGAACGGTCTCGCCGATTCCCAAATGGTAGCACTCAATTCGATTGATTGGACAATTTGATGAGGGATTGTCATAATTGATCAATGGAACGGTACATTTACAGTCATTTTCAGCCCGAAGCCAATTTCGCTGCCAGCGGAATTCGCTTCGGGCTGAACTGTTATATGAGTTTGAGTTTCTCTTCGTACACAAAGAATACTGAAAGCAGATGTTTACAGGTTTGATAGAAGGTTTGGGAACGGTGACCTCCGTGGAGGCGAACGGTCCCGGTGTGGACTTGTCGATTCAACCGGGGGATGACCTGGAAAATCGCGAGACAACTCAAATCGGCGATAGCGTGGCGATCAATGGTTGCTGCCTGACGGTGATTCGAATCGAGGGTGATATCTGGGTGTTTCAGGCGGGAACGGAAACTCTCTCGAAGACAAACCTCGGGACGTTTCAAACTGGAACGAAAGTGAACCTCGAGCGATCTCTTCGACCGACAGACCGGATGGGCGGACATTTTGTCCAAGGTCACGTTGATGGGACAGGCAAGGTTGATGCCATCGAAGTCGAAGGAGAATGGACCAATATGTGGTTCAGGGTTTCCGCTCACTTAACACGACAAATGGTACAAAAAGGATCAGTCACTGTTGATGGGATTTCACTGACACTGGTGGAAGTGGAAGACGAACGATTCAGCGTCGCTCTGATTCCTCACACTCTGGAAGTAACAACACTCGGGAATCGATCAGTCGGCGACACGGTGAATATCGAAACGGATATCATCGGCAAGTACATGGAGAAGATGCTGGGCAGCGTTGTCTCTGGTGGGGAGGGCAATCTCTAAGATGCACGATTCCGATAGACAAACTCGTTCTTACCTGATGAGAAAATTTGAGGAGCGTGGGCTCCATCCGCGAACTCATCTCGGTCAGAATTTTCTGATTGATTTGAACATCGTGGAGTATATTGTCCGGCAAGCAGAACTGACGAAAGATGATGTTGTTCTGGAAATCGGTGCTGGAACCGGTGGGATGACAACCTTCATGGCACAGGAAGCTGGGCATGTCATCTCCGTCGAAGTCGATCGGGACATGCACTCATTGGCAGAAGAAGCAATCGCTCCGTACGACAACGTGACCTTGCTCCTCACTGATGCACTCAAGAATAAAAACAATTTCGCACCAGCGGTTCTGGAGACTGTTGCGAAACAATTGGCAGTTTCTCCCGAACGTCGATTAAAACTGATTGCGAATCTCCCATATAGCATTGCAACTCCAGTGGTCTCGAATTTGGTTGCAACTGACCTTCCCTGGATTCGGATGATCGTGACCATTCAGTACGAACTAGGACTCCGTATGCAGGCGCGAGCGAGTCAATCTTCTTACGGCGCGTTATCCGTGTGGCTGCAATCGCAGTGTCATGTGAACATGCTCAAGGAACTTGGACCAACCGTGTTTTGGCCGCGTCCGAAAGTCGATTCCGCGATCATGTCACTCGTGCCGGATCCGAAACGCCGGGCGAAGATGAAGGACCGAGCGTTCACTCACGATTTTGTGCGACGGCTGTTCGGGTTCCGACGCAAAATCATCCGCAGCGTCCTCGTCGGGATGTTTCGAAAACAGCTGACAAAGCCAGAAGTCGACGAAGTTCTCGAAAAAATGGACATCGCCCACAACATCCGGGCAGAACAACTTGATGTCTCGAAACTTGTCGAGTTATCGAATCGTTTTTTAGTGAAGACCGAAGCCGTTGAGGCAAAAGAACCGTGATGGAGAAACAAGATTGGTGCTATGCCCACATCGCGAAGCAGGGTGGGCATGTGAGCGTTGATGTTGAATAACTCATCCCCATGCAAAGCGTGGAACCGAGATGAAAGGTAGTCATTGTAGGGCAGGCTCCCGCCTGCCTTCTTCCGCTCAGCAAGTAAAAAGAGAGAACGCGGATTGCCACAGATCATGCGGATGAACACGGATTAAGAAAGTGCTCAACGAGAATCGAAACCAAATCGATAAGAATTGACTTCGAAGTCAGATGTTCCCAAGCAGAGCTTAGGAACAAGGAAACATGAAATTGAGTTTTTGCGTGAATCAAAGGAAGGCAGGCAGGAGCCTGCCCTGCGAAGAATAGTTGAAGAGACGAAGGGAAAGTACCAATGCAAGATCGAATCCTTGAAACCGGTATCACTTTTGATGATGTTCTGCTTGTGCCTGCATATAGCGAATTGATGCCGGGCGAAGTTAACGTGGCATCTAAACTGACCAGAAACATTTCGGTCAGCATTCCGATTGTTTCCAGCCCCATGGACACAGTTACCGAAAGTGATATGGCGATTGCGATGGCGCAAGAAGGCGGCATCGGGATGATCCATAAAAACCTCACCCCAGAGCAGCAGGCACTCGAAGTCGATCGAGTCAAACGGAGCGAACATGGGGTGATCGTTGATCCGGTCACACTTCCTCCAACTACGCCGGTTGCTGAGGCAATCAAGATTATGGACACGCGAAATATCGGCGGCGTCCCGATCATCGATGAGTCCGGAAAGCTCAAAGGGATTTTAACCAGTCGTGACCTCCGCTTTCTGGATTCGGGTGAGACTCCGATTTCCGAAGTAATGACGAAGGAGAATCTGGTCACTGCCCGCGAAGATACTGATCTCAAGAGTGCAGAGCGAATTCTTCGTGAGAACAAAGTTGAGAAACTCTTGCTTGTCGATGACGATTACTTGTTGCGTGGCCTCATCACAATTAAGGATATCGATAAGAATCTCAAATTCCCCAAGGCCAACAAAGATTCTCGCGGACGTCTTCGAGTCGGAGCGGCTGTGGGCGTCAATGACGAAGAACGAATTGAACTCCTCATCAACTCCGGAGTGGACGTACTCGTCGTTGATAGTGCTCACGGACATTCCAGGAACGTCATCGAAGCGGTGAAAAGCATTAAATCGCGATGGGAGATTGATGTCATCGCTGGCAACATCGCGACCGCCGATGGGGCGAAGGCGTTATTGGATGCCGGAGCGGATGGCATCAAAGTAGGAATCGGTCCTGGTTCGATTTGCACAACGCGAGTGATTTCCGGCGTTGGAGTTCCTCAACTGACGGCGGTTTCCAACGCGGCAAAAATTGTCGCCGAGACAGATGTGCCTATTATTGCCGATGGAGGGATCCGATTCAGCGGAGATATGACGAAAGCCCTTGCTGCCGGAGGCTTTACAATCATGCTCGGTGGACTTCTTGCTGGGCTTGACGAAAGTCCTGGCGAAATGATTCTGTATCAGGGGCGCCGTTTTAAGCGATATCGGGGCATGGGTTCTCTCGGAGCGATGGTAAAAGGGAGCAGTGAGCGATATCGGCAAAGCCAGAGTGAAGATGAAGGGCGCGGAACGCCGAAATTAGTTCCAGAGGGTGTTGAGGGGCGCGTTCCATACAAGGGACCCCTAGGCAGCCTATTATACCAGCTCGTGGGGGGGCTGCGAGCCGGGATGGGATATCTCGGCGTTCGAACGGTCGATGACCTGCGGACGAAAGCTCAATTCCTGCGAGTGTCGGCGGCAACGGTAAGGGAGAACCATCCGCATGACATTGCCATCACGCAAGAAGCACCAAATTACAGCACCGAACATAATTCAAGTGATCGAAGATGATCCCTTGCAGGTCGGAGCGTATCTACCAAAGTTGTTGAAGACGGTCGCCATGACATGTGCGGTTGTTGCAGGGACAGCGTTTCTATCAACAGCATCCGCACAAGATTCACCGTTGGAACGGCTTCAAAAACGTTCGGCGAATGAACGTTGGCGAGAAGCCAGAGATCAATGGTTGCCAACAGGGCAAGGGCCGGGGAATTTTTCGACCCCGTTTCCTCCATTCTCAAACTCGCTTCCATTCGATGCGTTCCAAAAAGAGTTTCCGCAGTTGGATTCGACATTGGTTGATGAGAAGCCCGTCTTTGAATCTCCTGTTCCGTTGTTCGAACCTCAGACTTCGCAAGCTGAGGTGTTGGAAATTCCCAGAATCGAAGATGAGAACATGAAGCTCAGCGTAAAGCCAAGCTTCATTGACGAGCCGGGAGAAGTTGCGTTTCCGGCAAGAACACTGGCGGTTCCGAATCCTTATCCAACGCAATCCAATGATTCAGCGAAACCACTAGAAGTTGCTCCACCACTTCCAGAAGCGGAAGAAGTTGGCCGGTTCGAGTTGGCAATGCAAAACACTTTGCCGCCTGGAACAGAACGTTCCCTACAAAAACCGAACCTACCAAACCTGCGGAAGATCTCGGAGATCCAACCGTTTCACGATTATGTTCCGCTGGCTGACCCGAAAGAAGAACGCCTGTTTTCCGCAGGCGATAAAAATAAAGGTCCAGAGTATTTGACCCTTCCAGCGTCGGGATCTTTCGAACGCAACATGGCACCCACGCACTACCACTGGATGGCATCTAACCTGAAGCATGACCCGCTCTATTTTGAGGATGTCTCCCTGGAGCGGTACGGTCACACTTACCCGTGCATGATTCAGCCATTTGTCTCCGTGTCAAAGTTCGGCTTGCAAGTCGCAGGCTTGCCCTACCAAATGGCATTGGACCCTGTCTGGTGTGAACAATACGCCTTGGGATATTACCGGCCTGGCGACTGTGCTCCACCGCTTCGCTATCGAATTCCGTTCAACAAACGAGCCGCCACCACAGCCGCGGGCGTTTACACGGGTTTGATCTTTTTGTTTCCATGATTTCAGGAAGAGGAAGGACCAGAGTTGAGAGTTCAGAGAGGTTGGCCGTACACTTAAAGTGTACGGCTCAGTGAGCCTCGCGAAATCAAGTTTCCGAACGACTCTGCTCTTGAGACAACTCCTCGATAAATTCCTGACTTGGTATTTTGACCTTCTTGCCGATGGAGGGGCGACAGGCGCTCAGCGTTTGTGGAGATTGGAAGCTTCTTGGGATTGGCAAACGCCCCCTGTCATCGGCTTCCTGGCTGCAATGGTCGGTGTGGTCGTCTGGCTTTCGATGGTAATTTCTCGGCGTCAATCGACTGCCATGAAGACGCTGATTCTGTCCGTCAGGTTGCTCACCTTTTTGCTGGCGGTCTTATTGTTCGTTCAAGTGCGACTGAAGACCATCGTGTACGCTCGACCCAAGTTGGCGATTCTACTCGACACTTCCAGCAGTATGTCGCTCACAGATCGATACGAAGTTGAGGATCGCAAACTGCTGCATAGAATCGGCTTCACCGATTCATCGTCAAGCCGTTTAGAGTTAATGCAAGAACTCTTCACGACAAGGAGTCCAGCAGGGCTTTCTAAGACAACAAGGCAATTTGACATCGATCTTTATACATTCGATTCCAGCTTGCACCCAATGCAAGAGCTTTCTTCGAAACGAGCGAACTTCGATTCATCAAATGAGTTACCAATCTTTGAAGCAATCGCACAACTGAACGCCACCGGAGTCGAAACGGATATCAAAGGAGCCTTGGAAGAGTTATCAAGAACTGATCGTGGGCGTCCACCTGTTGCAGTGGTCTTGATCTCGGATGGGAATCCGACAGCTCATTCTAAGACTGCGTTGTCAGGCATCGAGAAGACCTTGCGAAGGATGCACACTCCGGTCTTCTCCATCGGCATCGGAAGTCGGCGCAACTCGCGCGATCTTATCGTGGAGGAAATCGGTTTTGAAGCAGTTGGCTTCGCTGGTGAAGATCATCCGATCTCTGTCGCGACAAGCACGAACAAAAACTTTTCGGAACAAGTCACCTTAATTGTTCGAAACTTAACGACGAAACAAGATGTCACCACAATCGTCATCGAAGAACTTGACAAGCAACGATCATCGAAAACGAGAATCGTTCTCCCAGACCTCGCTTCAGGCAGAAACGATTTCGAAATAGAAGCAGTGCCTCTCGCTGGAGAGACGAATCTACAAAATAACGTTCGTCGAATCCGTGTGTGGGGACGGGACTCCGACTTAAACGTCCTGTTGATTGATCGCACACCACGCTGGGAGTATCGACATTTAAAGTCGGCTCTCGAACGAGATCCACATCTTTCCGTTCGCACCTTTCTCACGGAAAGTGATCATGCACACGCTCTGGAAGATCGAACAGCACTCAGTCGTTTTCCAAAATCCCTCGCTGAATACGACGCGTTGATTCTTGGCGACGTAGACTTCAACATGCTTGATTCAGAATTTGCAGAGGAAGTAAAAACGTTTGTTCAAGACAACAGCGGAGGTCTGTTACTCCTTTCTGGAGGCATCTCTTTGAGAACACTCGACCTCACAACCGCGATCGCTGATCTTCATCCGGCAATTATTGGTTCCCCTCCGGACGAAGATCGCCTTCCAGTGACGGTTGCGATTTCTGCAGAAGGTCGTGCTCAGGATGTGTTACCAGCAGGAATGGAGCAATCTGAATTCGAGAAGCTGCCGGAGGTCTATCCGATTGCCAGAGAATTCTCGACGAAAGCAGCGTCACTGGTTTTGCTACAGACGCAGCAGGCAGAGCAAACACTGCCTCTGATACTTTCCATGAGATATGGATCGGGTTTGATTGTCCAGCATTTATTTGATGACACCTGGAGGTGGCGGGCAATCAACGATGGGGAATTCTATCGAAAATTGTGGTCACAAATCATTCGCAATTTGTGCCGACGACGATTGCTCGATCAATTGCCAGCATTCGATTTACTTGCTGATCGAGACCAATATCAATCACATGAGGCTGTCCAAATTCGCCTCATTGACCGCCAAGGTTGGTTTCAGGATCGCGACTCCGTTTCCGTGGACATCAACAAAAATGCGGAGTCGGCGAACAGCGTTGAATTGAATCGATCTGAAGCGGCTGAAAACAGTTTCACCAAAACGTTCGAGCAACTCGCACCGGGTGAATACTCTCTTAGCCTGACGACGGGAAATGTTGATCTCCCCGTTGTAAGGACTCAATTGAGCGTCGTTGAATCTCACCCGGAAGCGAAGTACCTTCCGATGAATGAAGACCTCCTTAGAAATCTGTCTCAATCAACTCAGGGAGAGTTCTTTTATCCATGGGAATCAGAACTTCTCCTCAAGCAACTTCCAAATCGTAAAATGACAAATTATTCAGAGTCGAGAGTCATCCCACTCTGGAATCGATGGGAGTTCGTGCTACTTATTTCGGCGTTACTTGCTGTAGAATGGATTGCACGGCGCCGATCCGGGATTGAGTAATGTGCGGTTACTAAAACTTAAGCGGACATTTTCCGTACACTTGAAGTACAGCTAACCCGACACTCTGAGATCATGGTCACTCTTCGAGAAGAATTGCAGACATTCACGAGAAAACTGATTTGGCGGCTCAGGTTGCGCGCTGTTCTTCAAACCGTTTCGATCATTATTGCGACAGCTTTCGTGCTGGGTTGGGTTGATTTCCAGCTTCGCCCTGAACTGTCTTTGATTCGGTATCTTCTCTCGATTTTCTTCTGGGCAGTTTTACTGGCAACAGTTTTGCTACGACTGCTTCCAGCTTGGTTCAAGAAAATCAACCCGGTCGATGTCGCGTTTGCCATCGAGGAGGGCAGCGGCAGAGAATCTGGCGAACTCGCTGCAGTTGTCGATCTCACTCGGTCTTGTCCAAGCGAGGACGAACAATCGGAATGGCAGCAAGTCGTCACCCAAAGAGTTTTTGAAACAACGCCGCAATCCTCTCCTCAAGTTCGATCTACAGCATTAGTAGTTTATGGCATTCTTCTTGCAACGATCCTTTCCGCAAGCTTCGTTTTTGCATCGTCAACCACTGTGATTGCGGTGACCCGCATTGGATGGCCGCGGAGCGAACAAACGTGGCCGCAACTGACAAAACTTGCAATCTTCGATAAAAAGCAGAATCCGGTTTCGCCAGGTTCTATTGTCTCTCTGGTCGGAACCGCGAGTACCGAGTTCGAAGTGATCGATGAATTGGGGACACCGCCAGAAGAGATGACGCTCGAAATTCGACGCCCTTCGCAACCGATCAAACGAATTCGCTTGCGAAGAAGTCATCGAGCTAAAATCGTTCACGGTCTGCCTCCGTTTGATGTGTTCGATTTTCGCCTTATCCCCAACCCCAAAGAATCAATGCAGTTTCGAGTGGTCGGAGGTGATGATCGATCCATGGCCTGGATTACGTTGCGTCGAGAAACGAAACCGGTGATCCAAGGGATCTCCTGCCTCATGACTCCTCCTGAGTACCTTGCCAGTGAACCAAGTCAATTGGAGAATTGGGCCGGGCTGATGACCGCACCGATCGGCGCGAACTTGACGTTCGATGTTGTCATGAATCGTCCCATCGTGGAGTTCAAACTTCGATCAGCGAATGGAGAAACATCTCTACAAAATTCTCTACGTGGGTTAAAGTTTGACTTCGAAATTGAGGTCACTCCCAGTAACGAAAAAGAGCTGACCTACGACCTCTTCGTGCGGACCGAAAGACCTGTTGAGAAAGAACGTTCCCTTGCCCCAATTTGGCAGAGAGTGAAACGAATTCGAATCGACCCCATTACCGATTCACCACCCGAAGTGGTGTTGATTCTTCCTCATCAGGATTTCACGGTCACGAAAAATGCCGTTGTCCCTTTGCATGCAACCGCAAGTGACGATTATGGATTCGCTACATTTTCCATACAGATTGTTTCCGGCGAAATGTTCTCCCTGGAATCGAAAGATGCGGACGGACTGTTGGAATCCAGTATCACTGGCAACCTGACAATCAACCGTGCTTCTTTAAGTGAAGAAGGCATCATCGAGGTATTCGCCCAAGCTATCGATCACTCCCCAAATGCAGAAGCGGTGGTGTCACCGATTGTTCGATTGAGCGTTGTGTCCGAGCAATCAAAAGAACTGGAATTGCACGACAAGCTGAAACAAGTCGCCAGTGCAATTCTTTCAGCTTACGATAATCAACGGATTGTGAATCAGGAAACACAGCAACTACTCAATTCAATGCGGACAAACGACAGGCAAGTTCACGAAACCGAGGTCATCAGCCTGCTGCAAATGAAACAACTCGCCGTTCGGGATGGTCTCGTAAATCATGTCGAGAAGGAACTTGTGACATTTCTCATTGAACACTGGGCGATGAATAGACTGACCGATCCAATTCTAAAAGAGGCCATCACGACAGTTGATTCAGAACTCACACGACTCATTGATCATGAACTTGAGAACAGTGTTGCCTCTCTGGATTTACTACGGAAAAACTGGAAAGAAACCAGCAACACCTCCACATCGGAAAATCGCAAAACAGAACTCATCAGAGGAATTCACCCTGTGATGGAAAAACAGGAACTCGCTTCAAAAGGACTGGCAGAGTTGATCCAAAAACTCGACCGCTGGGTTGACGCAGCAAACGTTCAGTCACAGTGGCGATTCATCAATTCAGGGTTAAAACTTCAAATGCAGGAACTCGCTTCGTTCGCTCAGGAAACCGTTTCCAAGCCATTCAATGAGTTGACCGATGCGCAAAAAACACAGCTCCAAAAATCGTCGGAAGCGCACCTTGTATTATCACGAAAGTTGCAAAAACTGACATCCAGTTTAAGCCAAGTTGAATCACAAAGCTGGTATCACTTGGGGACGAGCCTGAGAGAGTTCCAGTCTGTTTCAAGGCTGCGAGAGTCGGCAGCAGCAATCCAAAACAATAATGTCCTGAAAGCTGTCGAAACTGATCGTAATTTGCAGCGAAAGTTCGACGAATTCGAAGACCAACGCTCCAATTATCGTGCAGACGACACATCAAAGTTTTTAACGCAACTTCAAGAGAACGCTGAAGAATTACAGGAGATCGCAAAGGAACAAAAAGAGCTGAGTGCAAAATGGAGCGACTCACCGCTCAATAAAGTCATTTGGGAAGAACAAAGAGTGTTGCAAAAAACGATGAGCAAACTCGCTCAAAATTTTGAACAATACGGAATGAATCCAGTTGCGAGTCTTTTGGTCGAGGCAACCACGGTTGTCGAGGACATCATTCGAGAATTAGAGGATCAGAAAGAGACGAACCTTGACGCGAATCTGGAACTGATCGAACAAAAGATCAATACTGCGACCTCCCTGGTCTCCGATTCATTGCAAAGACTTCAGAATCGAGATCAGAATTTCATGATCCGAGAACTCGCTCTGTTGTCACAGCGACTCTTAGAGCAGCATGAAGTTCAACAACAAACCTTGTCGATTATCGAGCAAATATATTCCGAGAGAGGACGTGTCACCCGGAGCCAGAGACGCGAGCTTCTAGAACTTTCTCAGGCACAGCGTTCGTTTACCGAGAAACTTCGACCATTTCAGGATGGTTCAAAAACGTTACCAGTCATTTCGCAGAGACTTGATCTACTCATCACTGCAATGGAAGAAGCCTCTGCAAAACTCCGACAGGCTGAAATCGGAACAGACCTGACCGAACAGATGGCGATGATTCGTTCTCTGCTCGCTCAACTCTCAAACCTGGATTCAAACGGAAGCAATGATGATGCTGGAGACGCCGCCATTCCGCTCCCGCAGCATGTCCGCTCTCAGATCCAAATTTTACTTGAGCGCCAACGGGAACTGGTCGAACAAGAAGAGTCATTGCTAAAAGATGATCAAGTCATCCCAGAGGAACTTAAACAATCCATTTCAGATGAACAACAAGACATTCTTGATGCTTTGAAAAAACTTCTCGAAGGTATTGGTCAAGACAAAAAGACTCAATCACAGTGACGCCTGTTTTGTTCGTCAGAGATTGTTATACCCCGTGGCAACCGCTTGCCTGATTCAATTTGTAAAGAAAAAGAATGCCGCCCTTGCCGCCGAATATCTTGTGGATTTGTAGTGACCAGCAGCGGTACGACACGATTCATGCTCTTGGAAATTCACTGATCCGCACTCCGAATATCGACCGTATCATCGAGAACGGAGTCACATTCACGAGCGCGTACTGCCAAAGTCCGGTCTGTTCTCCCAGCCGGGCGTCCTTTTTAACTGGTCGATATCCAAGTACAACTCGCTGTCGACAGAACGGACAAACAATCCCGACTGACGAACGCCTGCTTCCCAAAATCCTCAAAGAGAATGGATACCACTGCGGGCTGTCCGGGAAATTGCATTTGAGTTCCTGTTCCGATGGCAAGGTCGAAACTCGCATTGACGATGGTTACGACGTTTTCCATTGGAGCCATCACCCTCAACCGGACTGGCCGGAAAACGCCTATCAACAATGGCTCAACTCGAAAGGTGTCACTTGGGAAGAGTTGTATTGCTCCTCTGAGGCAGAACACGTCCAAGCAGGCGTTCCGGCAGAGTACCACCAAACGACCTGGTGCGCCGAGATGGCGATCGAGTTCATTCATGAGAACCAGCATCGCCCTTGGCTGTTCTCGGTCAACATGTTCGATCCGCACCATCCGTTCGATCCACCTCTTGAGTATCTGCAGCGGTACAAACCCGAGGAGATGCCGGTTCCTAAAATTCGTGCAGATGAGTGGGACGACAAGACTCGATACCAACAACTCGATCACGTTTGGGCGCACAATGCAGAAGGAGGCATGCGTGTTGACGAAATGACACCGGAGCAATCACAACAAATCACCGCTGCGTACTATGCCATGGTGGAGTTGATTGATGATCAAGTCGGACGGATGCTGGATGCACTGGAGGCAACGGGCCAGCTTGAAAACACGATTGTTGTTTTCATGTCTGACCATGGAGAAATGCTCGGAGATCACGGCCTCTATTTGAAAGGCCCGCACTTTTACGAAGAAGCAGTACACGTCCCACTGACGATGCAATGGCCTGGGCATTTTGAATCTGGCCTCCGCTGCGACGCCTTCGTCGAACTCATCGATCTCGTGCCAACGTTTTGCGATGCTGCCAACATTCCCATCGAGCCACAAATTCAAGGAAAGAGTCTGTACGAAATCTGCACGGGCGCTACCGATCCTTCGCTGCATCGTGACGAAGTCTATTGCGAATACACAAACTCGTGGACTCACCATCGTTCGTACGGAACAATGCTGCGAACGAAGACTCACAAAATCGTTGTCTACCACGGAATCGACGAAGGCGAATTCTACGATTTGGCCCATGACCCTGACGAGTTCGAGAATCTTTGGAACGATCCCTCGTCCCAAGAAATCAAGAATGAGATGCTGAAACGAGCCTTCGATGCAAGTGTTTTCACTATGGACCCAACACCACCTCGGCTAGGACCGTTTTAAGTCATACTTGCTGAGCGACCTCTCTTGACGAATTCAACACCGCGGTCACACTGTCCGCCTTCGTCTCTCTCTTGCCATCTGAAATTCCTTGCGAACATTCTTTCTTATGCCGGATGCAATTTCTTCAAACGAGAAGTCAGGACAGTCCGGGTTTTACTATGGCTGGGTGATGCTGCCACTGTCGATGCTTTCGCTGGCAGCGACTTCGGCAGGGCAAACCTTCGGGCTTTCCGGCTTCAACAAAGATATTGGCGCATCGCTTCATCTCACGGAAACCGAATTGGCGAAAGCTTATATGCTCGGAACGATCCTCGGGGCCGTTCCAATTGCGTATTTCGGTCACTTGATGGACCGATTCGGTTTGCGAAAAACCGTACTGGGAACCATTACTCTTTTCTCGCTGGCGTGCCTTTCGCTGTCGATGACAACAAGTTGGACCATGCTTGTTGTTTCGTATTGCTTGTTGCGAATGCTTGGTCCTGGCACGCTTGCCATGCTGAGCGGAAACACCATGGCGTTCTGGTTTCACCGGCGCCTCGGGACGGTTGAGGCTGTTCGAAAGTTAAGTCTGTCCGTAGCAATGGGGTCTGTTCCGGCTCTCAACTACTGGTTACTGAAGTCCCTCGACTGGCGTCAGGCTTACCTGGTCTGGGGAGGAGTGATTTGGCTCGGGCTGTTCCCTTTGCATTTTCTTCTGTTTCGAAACCACCCTGAAGAAGTCGGTCAAAGCTTGGAAAGTCGTCGCCCCCCCAAGTCAGAAGGAACGCCGGTACCACTCACGGGGATGACGCTGCAAGAGGCAACACAAACGTCCCTATTCTGGGCGATGACGTTCGGGGCGGGCGTGTTTGCGCTCGTCATGACAGCGATCGTCTTCAACCGGATTTCTATCATGGAAGAGCGAGGTCTCGAAGAATGGCACAGCGCCATGATGATGTCGGCTCTCTCGGTGACATGGGCGATTACTCAATTCATCAGCGGGAATCTCGCCGATTCCTTCCCTGCGAAACCGCTGGTCGTTTTAGGGCACATTCTGTTTAGCATCGGGATGTTGTGCTTGTATTTCATGGACTCAGTTCAAATCGTTTTACTGGCAGGAGGGTTGTTGGGAGTCGCTCAAGGGCTCTACTCCGGGGCATCGCATCCACTTTGGGCGCGGTATTTTGGAAGATTGCACCTTGGGAAGATTACGGGAATTTGGATGACTGCAATGGTCGCCGCGTCCGCGAGCGGCCCCTACTTCGCTGGGGCTATTCGCGACTATACAGGCTCGTTCAGTGCTTCCCTGCTGATTTTCGCAGTTCTTCCCTTACCGGTCATCGTGATCACGCTGTTGGCAAAATTCGATAATCGATCTTCTGAAACAACGATTTCTTCGTCATAATCTTGGGAATTGAGGGTCTCTTCAGCACTTGGCAAGTCCAGAAGAATGTCCATTTCAATGCTGTTTGACCTCGATTTTGACTGTTGAGTTTAAGGTCTTCCTGGCGAAAATTCGGAACAAGGTTCGCAAGCAGCATCAGAGTCGCTTGTGTCAGGCAACGACACCGATATCATGCCGGTTGACGGCTCGTCTTCTTGGTAAAAATTCGAATACAGTCTGAAATTGACAGCATGCCTAATCGCCCGACCAACGGTCCTCGTCCCCACGCTTTTCAGCCGCCTCAAGGCGAATTGGCGCTGATCGCCGGGTCCGCAAATAAACTCCTCTCCGAAAAAGTCGCTCGCGAACTGGGAGTCGAACTGACACCGAGTGAAGCTCACTATTTCAGCGAAGGAAACGTCTTCGTTCGCGTCTTAGAGAACGTACGTGGTCGGGACTGCTATGTGATTCAGGGAACGCATCATCCCGTGAACGACAATTTCATGGAATTGTTGTTTTGGATTGATGCACTCAAACGCGCCAGTGCTC
>DAOUPA010000382.1 GCA_030626405.1 Planctomicrobium sp. | reverse complement strand
TCACGCGGCAGTGGATCTCGGTACCGGCGAGTTGTCAGGCGACCATCGAAGAAGTGAACACCGACCAGATTCAAGTTCTTGATTCTCAATTGCACACAAACAAATTGAAGATCGGGCATTCACGCGGGAACCGGTTTACCATCGTCCTGCGAAACGTTGCTGAAAACTCGTTCGATACTGCGAAGAAGATTGCCGAGGAGATTCTGAAACGTGGAGTCCCGAACTACTTTGGGACTCAGCGATTCGGAATCAAGGGGAATACTTTGCGAACCGGGCAGGAACTCCTCAATGGAGAAAAGAAAATCGAAGAGATCCCACGACAGCGACGGAAGTTTTTGGCAAGGTTGGCGCTCTCGTCCGTACAGTCTGCGTTATTCAACGCGATTCTCAATCGACGACTTCAGGAGAACATCACACACAATGTTCAGTTAGGAGATGTGCTGCAAGTGATTCAGTCAAAAGGCCCGTTTGTCTCGACAGAACCCGATGTTGATCAGGTGCGATTCGATTCTAGCGAGGTCATGACGACTGGACCGATCTTCGGTCCAAAAATGAAAATGCCAGCTGATCAGATGCTTGAATTTGAACAGTCTTTTCTTACTCACTATGGATTGACTTCAGAAGATTTCTGCAAATTCCGAAAACTGACTCCCGGTGCTCGTCGACCGCTGCTGCTGTGGCTTGAAGATCTGTCTGTCGCCGAAGTTGATTCTGGCTTACAATTCCAATTCGACCTACCCAGCGGAGCCTATGCGACAGTCGTCCTGCGAGAGTTCATGAAGGACGTTTCAAATACGAAAAGCAGTGAGCATTCAAAATAGGTGAAACCTCACTCCCTGACTGGTAGTACATCGAGAGACTCAATTCTGTTTTCAATCTTTTAAGTGAACACCTGTAATGATCAAACTTCCCCTGTCACGGATCTGGGTTGCTTGTGCCTTTGTTTTTCTCTCGGCAAGCCTGTTGCATGCTGAAAAACTTCCGGTTGAGCGGCTAGTCCGTGAACTCACACCACTGGCAACTTGCCTCAACGGCACCACGGAAGCGTTTGAGTTGACAACGGCCATCACCGTTCCCATCGACGGAAAGCCTCAAGAGATCGATGTCCGGATTTTACGGCTCGCTAGTGGTGATTACGAAGTTGCCGCAACGCAGCAAGATTACTCTTTCGTTCTACAGCGCAAGGACAACGAAACAACGTTCGCTCTTCCGCATCATCAAGTTCAGTTTGTTGGCATCGGAGAAGTCGACGAGAGCGACCATCTCGAACCTGTCGGAACCTGGAAGCGTCTGGTTTCGCTAGACTCTGCGGTTTCGCAGTATCTCAATCTCGTCCTGGAAGATCACGCGAATTGGCTGCCAGTGATGACGCGTATCATTAAATCAGGCTATAACGAATCGAAGAATGAATGGGTATTCAACAAGAATGTCACCATTCAATTCTCTAAAGAAGGGCGGCAAATCAAAGTTCAGGGAGATGAGTTCACGCTAGACTTCACCGTCAAAATCGCTCCTGATACTCAGGAGTTAAGATGGAATGACGAGGACTACCAGACCGTTGAAATCGGACGTGCTGAACTTGAGCGGCAGTTGGTTCGAGGCGTGCGACGCGGGTTCGAGATTTTCGCACCTGCCGAGAGTTTGAAAGAACCAAAACGCGATTCACGAGCAGTTGCTAACGGTGAACTCCGTTGGGTTGATGGTCACCGTGTCTGCATTCTTTCCGGCACACCAGAACAAATCGGGAAGGCACATGGCGAAGTGTTGAAGTCCGAATCGATCAAAACCATCGACTCGGTTCTCTACACTTTCGGAACCGCGAACACGATCCGCACAGGACGTTGGTTTCGTAGTGATCTTGAAGAGGCGTACTCGCGTCTCTCCCCACACATTCCAGACGATCACAAGCGAGAAACCGCCGCGCTGGCGGTAGCTCTGGATCTCGACGTGGAGCTCACGCAAGCTTTAAACGTTTTCCCGGAACTGTTTCACTGCTCAGGATTCGCAGTCTTCGGCAGCGCGACGAAAGATGGCAAGCTGTACCACGGTCGAGTCCTTGACTACATGACAACGATTGGTTTGCAGGATTCTTCAACGACATTCATTGTTTCTGTTGATGGAAAAATTCCTTTTGCGAATGTCGGCTATGCCGGTTTCATCGGCAGCGTGACAGGGATGAATGCGAAGTCAATCTCTCTGGGAGAAATGGGAGGTCGTGGTGAAGGGCAATGGGACGGCGTTCCGATGGCGACGCTCATGCGTCGCGCTCTTGAAGAATGTTCAACGCTTGAAGAAGTGATGACTCTCTGGGAGTCTAGTCCGCGCACTTGTGAATACTATTACGTCTTCGCGGACGGAAAAACGAACGAAGCTGTCGGCGTTGCCGCGACTCCTGAGTCAATTGAATTCATCAAGCCGGGTCAAGGACACGAACTCCTCGGCGAAGGAATCAAAGACACCGTTGTTCTTTCTGCCGGTAGTCGACTTGAAAAACTTCGAGAACGTGTCAAAGAAAAGCATGGTGAGATCGATATCGAAGCGGCAATTTGGTTGATGAGTCGTCCGGTCGCGATGAAATCGAATCTGCATAACGCTCTCTTCATTCCTGCGGACGGCATTTTGTATGTCGCCAACGCCGATCATTCACACCCAGCCGCCGAGCGACCGTATGTTCGCCTCGATCTCAATGAATTACTCAGCACAAAAATTCCAGAGCGAACGGTTTCTGGAGGTGACTGACGACCACATAGCCCCCGGTGATTCACCGGGGGAAACTGCAAATGGGACGTTGAGAAGATTCGATGCGTTCCCCACCGGGTGACTCACCTGGTGTTAAATAGAGTTATTCCTAACTCAGGTGTTTTTAATGTGGAATTCAGGTCTCACGATTCGACTCATTGTGGCGTTGGTGGCCCTTTCAACTTGGGGAGAAGCTGCAGAGCCGTCGAAGCAAGTGGATGCTACGAAGGCTTCTGAGCAGAAAATCTACACGGCAGCTGATTCACTCGATATCACGAAGGATCAATCCGCAGATGCGAATGTGTGTCTGGATGGTCTCTGTTGGGAGCCGACAGAATTTGTCGTTACCTGTCGCGATCCACTCTCGACACATGGTGATCGGCTCGTGCAATTTCCATCAGCGGTCAGTTCAGGGGATGCCGAAAATGACGTCGTCTCCATGGAGTGGTATCTCTACAGGAATAAAGAAGGAGAAGTTCAACAGGCACCGGCGATCGTGGTTGTACATGAGTCTGGTAGCAATATGAACGTGGGCCGCATCTTTGCCAGCAGCCTGCGACATCTGGGGTTTCATACATTTATGATCCAGTTGCCCTACTACGGGCATCGAAGGACGAAATCGCGCGCGAGCGATGAAGCGAATCAATTCAAAGCGATGCGTCAGGGCGTCGCCGATGTCCGGCGTGCCAGGGACGCCGTTGCGGTGATTCCTGAAGTCGATTCACAAACAATTGCTCTGCAAGGAACGTCCCTCGGCGGATTCGTTTCGGCGACGGCAGCGAGCCTGGACGGAAAGTACGACGGTGTTTTTCTCTTGTTGGCCGGTGGCGACTTGTACGACATCGTTCAAAATGGAGCAAAGGACGCCGCCAAAGCACGCGAGCGATTGGCGAAACAAGGACTGGTCGGCGAAAAACTCCTTGCCGTGACACAAGTTGTCGAGCCAACTCGAGTCGCACACCGCATGAATCCCAAGACGGCATGGCTTTACTCCGGTTTGTACGACACAGTTGTCCCGATGAAGAACGCTCTACTCCTGGCAACATCGATTTCGCTCGATGATTCCCACCACATCAAAATGCCTGCGAATCATTACTCGGGAGTCGTCTTTCTCCCGATGATCTTCTCACATATCCAAACTCAGATGAATGCACTTCATAAAGCGGCGAAATCTGAGGGACGTTGAATGGTGGATAGAGAATTGGGAATGGAGAGATTTCCCTCAACTCACAACGATTCACGCTCAACGACCTCCCTTGATCTCTAGCCTCTTGTCCAATTTCAACGGTCGCTCTTTCCGATGTTCCAACGAAAAACGGCGTCTCAGGCTCCAATCGCTTGGGCTTCCCGGCTATTCTACGCCCTGCCAGAGTTAGCAACTCTGCCAAAGGTCTTTTTCAAACCATGAAATTCAGCCGATCTGGAGATCGGCGCGTGAAATACCGCGCGTGAGTGAGATTGTCGGTTTCTGCCTCGCGGAATAATACTGTGAGGAATCGGACACTCTTGCCCGCGGGCACTATAAAATACTCAGGAGTTTTCAGTGCCTGTCATTAGTGTTGAAGGCGAATGGCTCAATCAGCTGCTCGGCCAGGACTACAAAGTTGAAGAGCTTGCCGATGCTCTCGAGCAAATCGGTTGCGATGTCGAAGAAGTGATCGATATTGAGCGTTTCCGCTGCCCGCAATGCAACAATGCCGTCGAAGGCTCGCTCGGTGCGGATGTCACCAAAAGATGCAACTGGTGTGAGCACGAGCAGCAAGAATCATTTGAAAAGATCGGCGTCAGCAAAGTAATCCGCCTTGACCTCCTCGCGGCACGTCCTGACCTCTTTGATATTGGTGGAATTTCAAGAGCTTTGAAAGGGTATCTGGGAGAAGTCAAAGGTCTGCCGGAATATGAAGTTCTTCCTTCGGACCTGAAAGTCATCATCGACCCAGCAGTGGATGGTAATGATTGCCAACGCCCGTTCATCCGCTGTGCTGTTATTGAAATGGAGAATGTTGACGACATCACTTTAGTCGCATTAATGAAACTCCAGGAGGCACTGCACTGGGGCGTCGGTCGAGATCGAAAACTCGCTTCGATTGGGGTCTACGATCTTTCGACAATCACCGGCCCCATCTCGTACACAACCATCGATCCTGACAAAGAGACTTTCGAACCGCTCGGAAAGGCTGGTGTGCCGATGACAGGGCGGCAAATCCTCGAAGAGCACCCCAAAGGAATCGCGTACGCGAAATTACTGGCGGACCACAATCGCTATCCTGTCTTGAAAGACGCCGACGGCACCGTTCTCTCTATGCCGCCAATCATTAACAGTGAGGCGACGAAGGTCCAACTTGGCTCCAAACGCCTATTCGTCGATGTGACAGGCATCAGCCTTTCCTCCGTTGTGAAATCGCTCGACACGTTCGTTTCTTCTCTTTTGGAATTGGGGGGCAAAGCGTACGCAGTCGAGATTGTTTCTTCCGACGGAGAAGTCATCGTTTCTCCTGACCTCTCACCACAAGAAGTAGAAATCGATCTCTCCGCTGCGAAGCGCTGGCTCGGTTTGCCGCTCGACAAAGAGAGTTTGACAGAATCGTTGCAACGGATGCGACTCGATGCCGTTCCAGTTTCTGGGACTGAGAACACGTTCTGCGTTCGCTATCCGGCGCTCCGGACGGATTTCAAACATATGGTCGACGTCTTCGAAGACCTCGCGATTGGATTCGGTTACAAAAATATCGTGCCAAGCTATGTCGGACAGGCAACAACCGGTCAGTCGCGACCGGAAGATGATACGAGTGAACTCTTTCGCGGTGTCCTGCTCGGTCTCGGATTTACAGAAATCATGAGCCTGCCGATGACAACAGAAGAACATCACTTCGAGAAATTTCGGCTCGCAGTCCCGGAACATTACGCACGCATCGCTAATCCAAAACTGAAGGCGATGACCGTTGTCCGCTCTCATTTAATGACCGGTCTGATGGAACACCTGCGCGAAAACCGTCGTGCCCCATTACCGCTCAGGTTCTTTGAACTTGATAACGTCACTGTTCTCGATGCGGATGCCGAAACAGGTGCTTTCGAAGAACGACACATTTCGATAGTCGAAATGGGAAAAGAAGCTAGCTATGCCTCAATTCGTTCGACTGTCGACTCGCTCCTCTTTGAAATGGAGCACGAAGGTCAATACACCGTGAGCGAGCACATTTCGTTTATTCCCGGTCGCGTTGCATCCGTGGAGACTGGCAGTGAAGTGCAAGGCGTTCTCGGCGAATTACATCCGGAAGTGATCACCAACTTCGGTCTCGACCATCCGGTCGCTCTGGCAGAACTGACGGTGATGAAGATCGTTTAATGACCACATCGAGAGGCACACCACAATATCATTGCGTCGCTTTCGATGCGGTTGGAACATTGATTCACGCCCACCCCTCAGTCGCAGAGGTGTACTCGATCATCGGAAAGCGACACGGTGCGAGCCTGCAGCAGGGAGAAATAAAACGCCGTTTCAGCAAAGCATTTGTGTCACGACAACTGGAACTGACAACGAGTGAATCAGCAGAGCTTACATTCTGGAAGAGCATTGTGAGTGAGGTTGTCGGCGAAATACAAGAACCTGATGCCTGCTTTCAAGAGTTGTACAGTCACTTCGCAAAACCGGAAGCATGGACAGTTGATTCAGATGCTGCGCACATAATTCGCGAGTTGATGTCTCAAGGAATTAAGATTGCTGTTGCATCAAATTTTGACCATCGCCTCCATGCTGTTTTGGATGGGCATTCGGAACTCAAACAGATTTTGCTGCGCTGTATCTCTTCTGAAATCGGTTGGCGAAAGCCGAGTCAAGAGTTCTTCGAGCATCTCACGAAGATCACTTCTTGCAGAGCTGATGAAATTCTAATGGTGGGTGACGATCTTGAAAACGATGTTCTCGGCGCTCGTCATTCTGGTCTTGATGCCGCGCATCTGACCCCCAAGGGAGCATGCAACTCGG
>DAOUPA010000638.1 GCA_030626405.1 Planctomicrobium sp. | reverse complement strand
GTGACCTGCCCGGCTTCATCTGAAATCCAGTCGGTATCGCTGACGAGTGCGGTTTGTTCGAGGAACCCTTGCAGGCTGCGTTCGTCTCCCAGAGCTTCATCGTATTGCCTGGCGGCGCCGATGAATTCTTCAACGTTCGCCATTTTCTCAGTATCCGATTCGTTGTACGACCCTGACCAGGCGGCGGTGTAGCGTGTTTTCTCAACAACGTTAACTAACAAATCACCGACGGAACCAGCATCGGCGAGCGAGAACCCTTCGATCATTTCGGCAAATCGCTGGAATCCGAAGATGGCTCGCTTCGAAAGTTTCGGGACTTCTTTCGCACGGGCGGCAGCCTGAAGCAGGGTGAGGTGATTTACTTCTGCCCAGCGAAGCAATCGATTTTGCGAGGTTTTGCCGAGACCTCGCAGCGGTTTATTCACGACTCTTAAAAATGCGGTCGTGTCCGCAGCGTTCTCGATGAGTCTTAGATAAGCCAGCAGATCCTTGATTTCCGCACGGTCGTAAAAGGCGACACCTGCTGCCACCTGAACCGGTATCCGGTGCCGCATCATTGCCATCTCAAGTTGTCGAGAGAGAGCGTTCACGCGGTAGAAAATCGCGAACTGGTTCCAGTTGAATTCTCCGGAGTCGACAAGTTCGCGGATTTTGAGAGCGACACCTTCGGCTTCGTCACGGCTGTCTGGAAAGCAGAGAAGCTGGACAGGTTCGCCTTCGTCGTTTTCGGTGATCAGGCTTTTCTGTTTACGTTGTTGATTGTTCGCGATGAGTGAATCTGCCGAGCGTAAAATTGCCTGCGTGCTGCGGAAGTTTTGTTCGAGGCGAATCGTCTTTGAGGTCGGGAAGTCTCGTTCAAAGCGAAGAATGTTTTCGATTCTCGCTCCTCGCCAACCATAGATCGACTGATCAGGATCACCTGTCACACAGAGGTTGCCGTGTTGCTGTGCCAGTGCTGCGACGATTTGGTATTGCGCGAGGTTGGTGTCCTGGTATTCATCGACCAGAATGTAGCGATAGTGTTCACCCAAATCTTTGCGGAGTTCCGGATTGTCCGCCAGAAGATTCGCCGTGTGGACCAGCAAGTCATCGAAGTCGACAGCGTTCGATTCCAGCATTCGCTGTTGATAGGCGGGGTAGACTCGCCGAATAACGGCCTGCCAATGATCGGCGATTGAATCCTCATACCGAGAGTCGAACTGTTCTGGGGAAACCAAGTCGTTCTTGGCGTTGCTGATTCTCCAGAGAACTTTGTTTGGAGCGTAATGAACGGTGTCGTAGTCGAGGTCGTTCAGCACCAGTCGCATCATCTGCTTCTGATCCGTTGTGTCGAGGATCGAGAAAGTCGACTTGATCCCGACCATGTCCCCGTATTCCCGAAGCAGCCGCGCACAGAATCGATGAAATGTACTGACCCAGATCCGCGACCCAGGCAAAAGCGATTGAACTCGCTCTGCCATCTCTTTGGAGGCTTTGTTCGTAAAAGTGATCGCCAGAAGGTTTCGTGGAGAAATTCCAGCAGTCGTGACAAGATTCGTCAGACGACGTGTGACAACTCGCGTTTTTCCTGAGCCGGGGCCTGCGACAATTAAAAGCGGCCCGTCGACGTGTTCAACAGCCGCTTTTTGTGGAGGTGTCAGGCCATCCGTGATCGAAATGTTCATTGTTGTTCTGTGGTGAGATGCTGTTTCACTAGTAAATAGACTGGCGAAATAGGTAGGAGTGTATCTATATGAGATAAATTTGTTAAAATGCCCGTTTTTTCACGAACCTTCCCCTTGTATTGATTCGCATGCGATCTATCATCCCTTTGCTGTCGAGGTTGGCCCGCTTTCGGCAGCACTCTTCCCGCAGCGGTTAGGACAGCCCGCCTGACCGCTGCCTTTTTATGCGCCGAGGGTGTGTTTCGTCAAAGTCTCCTGAGCGCAATTGCTGAGAGGGCACTAACTTCCTTCACTTGCACTTGCCGATTTTTTGGCCTCATACTCCGCGATCCACGTTGCCGGATCTTCTTCAAAAGCTGCCTTACAGCCACTACAGCAAACCCAGTAGTTCTTGCCCTTGAAACTCACCTGCGTAACTCCAAGTCCTCCCGAGATAATGCACTCGCGGTCTCCGTAACCGACGTCAGATTTTGCGAACGATGTTCCTTGTCGCTGTGTGGCGATGGTGTCGAATCGAATGAAGTTCGAGCCTGATTTGCGGGCTAATTCGACAAGATAGCGGTGATTCTCTTGTTGATTGAAAGTCACCTGCCAGGTGTCACGTGGAGAGTCTCCGTTGGTCTGTCGGAGTTGCAGCTGATACTTCACGTGCATCTTCTGATCGTCCCCTTGAAACTCTTCGACCGGCTTCGAAAAAGACCCTTCAAACTCGCGAACTTTGCCTTCCGGGTCTGTGGATGTCAGCGTGAAGAGTTTATTGTCTGTAAGATAAGTGAGGCGTGCATCGCGAAAGTAGGGAGACTACGCAGAGGTCATCACCATCGCTGGCTGGTCTCGATTGGTCTTGAAATCCCAAACCCATGCCGGTTCGTCGAGTGCCTTGAAATCACCAATTTGCTTCTGGGTGGTCCCTTTCCAGCTTCCGAGCATGATCTGCACCGGCTTCATCACTTCGAGCAACAAACGACGATTTTCATCTGCTGGTGTCGATTTTTTGGTTGCTGGGTTGCTCGTTTTCGCCTGCTGTGGTTTGGGAGAGCCGCTCAGTGAGATGCTCGGAATTGAGATCGGTTGCTGCATCGGCGAAGAAACATCAGCAGTTGGGTCTTCTACCTTTGAAACTGGTGTTGGATTTTCTTGAGAGTCCGAGGCTGCGGCAGGCTCGGGTTGCGAAGTTTCTGGATCGGAAGTCGCATTCCCTCCACACCCGAAAATGGCTACGGAACCAACAAATCCCCACACACAAGCAATTCGACGAACCATTGCGTCATCCTCATTGAAATGAACAGATGACAAGGAGTGTATCAGAGTCCTTCCAAGTTGCCCATCAAATTGACTGCATTAACAATCGAAACAACCATTGCAAAATCCAGGAGGTGCTCTTCCTGACATTTCACAATGCTCGGTGAGTGCAATGAATGCTCAGGGTTGCCAAAGACCATCGATCCCGCCTGCGAACGGTATATTTCTTCGGTTTGCACCATTTACAAAATGGGGTTTGCGGAAAATGGTCAGGGGAGTAGACTAACTAGGTTCAGCGGGCGGCTGACCATGATATAGCACACTGACTGGGAGGGATTCCTGAATGTCTCGGCACGGATTTCGTTTTGTGCATGCCACTAATTTACGGCTCGATGAGCCGTTGGTCGGGACTGGACCGCTGTCCGGTGATGACCGTGAACTTGCCGAGCAGGCAACGATTCTAGCGTGGGAAGGTGTTGTCGAAACCTGTCTTTCCGCAGAAGTGGACTTCTTGTTGCTAACCGGAAATAGCTTCGACCATCGTACTGAGAGCTTGCGTTCGCGTGTTGCTCTCGAACGCGGGTT
>DAOUPA010000483.1 GCA_030626405.1 Planctomicrobium sp. | reverse complement strand
GGCGTTTGGTTGACAGGCGTGCTGCTCCTTTCGTTTCGGCTGCTGATGGGGTACCTCTGGACCTTACGGGTTTCTTTTTCACGATTTCCGATTAATTCAGATCTACGCTGCCGACTTGAAAGCATCTCCGCTTCTCTCGGCTGGAAAACATTTCCGCGAGTCTTTCTCTCTTCGCACATCAAGGAAGCCATCGTTGTTGGCTATCTGAAGCCGCTGGTTTTGATTCCGGTCACATGGACAACGCAGCTGACGCCGGAGGCGATTGAAGCTGTCATCATTCACGAACTGACACACATTCGCCGTTTCGATTTGTGGGTCATTCTCGTGCAACGAATCGCGGAGACACTGTTGTTCTTTCACCCGGCAGTCTGGTCGCTCTCCAAACGGATCAGCTACGAGCGTGAACTTTGCTGCGATGCGGAATCGGCGCGGCTGCTTGACTCAAATCTTTCCTACGCCACCGCGCTGGAACAGGTGGCGCGTTATCTGTTCCAGCAAACTCCCCCAAGCCGCCAGACGAACTGGCTCACTCTCATTCTTTCCCCAACCTTCGGAGGTCAGAAGATGGAACTTCTCGCTCGCGTCCAACACGTCCTCAGTCTTTCCAGTCACACTCCCCGCCCGCCCATCAAACCACGCCGCCACTACCACGGACTGACAATGCTGATGATCCCAGCCCTGCTGCTGGGACTTGGTATTTCTCTGGTCAGTGCGATGGATGAACCGCCAGAGCCGATTGATCAAACTGCTCAAGTGCTCACCAAGCCAAAGAAGGGATCGCTGAAAGAAGAAGAAAGTGGCACTGGCAAGTTAATGTTCGGGGTCGGCGTCAACAGCGATACCGGCGTGGTCGGTCAGATTGTGGTGGAGGACTTGAGTAAACCGAAAGTTCCATTGTTAGCAAACGATATCGTGGCAATCGTCAACGGAACCAAGCTGACCGTCGGTGAGGTTCTGGAGCCATTCCAATCGAAACTTGAGCAAGCTTCTCAGGAACTTTCAGATGAAGAATACCGAAAAGCTCAGGACATCTTACTTGGAAATCACCTTCCGGAATTCATTGATAAGATGGTGCTGGCGAATGCTGTCATCGAAAAATTGACAGCAGATCAATTTGCAACGATCACAAAGCAGTTGGACGAATTCTTTGAACTCGAAGTTGAGCGATTAAAAGAACAATTCCGCGTCGCTGAGAGAGATGCGTTACAAGAAGTTCTTAATGAGCAAGGGATGTCGCTCGAGTCAATGAAGAAAAAATTTGTAAAACGGCAACTCGCGATGGAATACCTCCGCGGTAAACTTGCGAAATTCGATGACGATGCGAGTAGCAACCGCGAAGCACAAACAAAACGGATTATTGATGAGTTACGAAAAAACGCAACGATCAAAACGATTTTCGATGATGACTGGGCTCTGAATAAGCCACCACAGTTAGACAATTCAGTTGCGTTGAATGCGGACGCGAACGAAGGCACCGATGCAGAAGAAGGCAACAGAGAGAAATCCAATCCATTCGCCGATTTGGAATTCTTCGATACGCCAGACGGACCGGCGGTTGACATTTCAATCGAACGATTTCAGAAGAAAAGTCGCGAGGCGGAGTCAAATGGGAGAAATTGGTATCAAGAGTTCGAAGCAGCCGCATTCGCAGGCAGCACAAATAAAGCCTATCAACAAATCCAAAAGCTAAAGGGAGTTGCCGACCTGTTAGGTGGCAAAGTCATTTCTATGCCCAGTCTTCGGCAGGAAATACTTGATGTCCATCCGGGTGGCATCCGCGTCACGGTGATTCGCGTCACACTGATGCGGGACAACATGACAGTCAATATCCATTACGGGAGTGATCCGAATGCCGAATTTGAAACCGAAGAAGACATCACGGAGTTGCCGCCACTTTCCGACGCTTTTATCTCCGCGCTGACAGACCTGAATGTTCCGTTTCGATTGTTTCTGACAAACAATACAGCCACAGATGCAGTACTTGAACATCTTCTCTTCAATAAGCATGTGACTTCAATTCAAGTTGACTCAAAGCATGTCACGGATGCCGGATTACTTTCGTTGCTTCGCATTCCTCAGTTAAAGCAGCTTGAATGGATCACACCATGCACAAAGTTCGGACTTGAGGAAATCTCTAAAAAACGGACAGTCGAGTCGCTGATGATCAATACAAAAGACCTCGACTTAGAATCCCTCAAGCCTCTTGGAAAGATGACACAACTCAAGCGGCTTTCGATCAGTCGGGGAAGAAATCTGGACGGACGGTTTGTTGAAACATTGCTCAAGCTAAAAAACCTTGAGAACCTTCAGCTTCAGTTTGTTCAGTTTGGTATCGATGACCTCAAGCAATTACAGAAATTGAAGAAATTAAAGTCCTTCCACTTCAATCCTGGTCTTGATGAAAAGTTGCGATTAAATGATGAATCTGTGGAATCGGTCTTGTCATTTCCTGCTTTGCAAAACTGCATATTGCATCATCTGACATTAAGTAAATTGATGCTGTCTAAGCTCGAAGGAAACGCTGCCGACCGAGATTCCCAGCGCCCCGCAACTTCATACCGTTTCTCGGACTGCACTGTGATTGATGAAATAGGAAGCCAAAATGACTACTTCCAAAGTGGCCTTCACCAAGAGACGAATCCTGTTCTTGGTCCGTCCCTTTTTCGCCAAGGAACAGCTATTAAATTCAAGATGGAATACGGAAAAACTTCTCCTGAGACGAAAGAGCGGTTCCACAAAGTCGAACAAAAAGCCTGGGCAGAAGTGGCACAGGTAGATGATAAAAAAACTTTGCAAATCGAACAGCAGCCCGGATCGAGACTGCGATTTGTTAGATGGGAAGGAATGTCACTTCGTGGAAAGAAACTTCAAGTTGACGTTTCAAAGAACACCGTGAGCGTGGAGCAGGGTGTCTTCGAGCAGACTCAAGATGGACTCAGAAAAAGTCTGTTCGCAGATCACATTGAAGTTCAATGTGTGAAAAGGCCAAGTCAGCGAAGTATCCAACCTGTCACAGTTCGAGCAACTGGAAACGTCCGGTACTCGTATCAACTCTCTCCAATTCTTGACGCGAATCCTTCACTGATTCGTGGGGACGAGCTGACTTGGGATCTTGTTAAAAATGAAATTGAAGTCCGCTCGGCAACCCAGGTGATACAGTTACGAGGCACAGCGAATACGCCTGCTGAGCCTGCTCCGCTGCCGACGGATCTCGATCAACTCAATGAAGCGAAGTGGAACGCACGAAACCTGGCGGCACTCGACACAGCTGTCCAAGTGGATTTTCCAGGCAACGCCCTGGAAGATGTCGTCGCTGACTTCAATCGAAGATTCTTCCATGATCGATTGACCTTGGACATGGACGGTCTTCGCGAAATTGGAATCACAGAGAATGAAGAGATTGAGGCCGTCCTCTCCGGGATCACGTTGCGTTCAACAATGAAATTGCTTCTGGAGCCAATGGGGCTGGAAATGGTCTTTGATCGCGGGAAAGTTACGATCACATCGAAGGAAAAGGAAAAGATCTGGCGTGTCACTCGTCATCACGAAGTTGCCAAAGTCCTTGCGTTCAACAATTTCTATTCTGAATCACCCGTGCTCGTTAATTTAGACCGAGATGGTCGCGTGGAATTACTCACCGATTTTCTTAAACGAACAGCGATTCCAAATCAATGGGATATGTTCGGAGGGCGTTCTACGGTCCATTTTGATTCGTCATCACAAATACTCACCGTCCACGCTCCTCAAAAAACACAATCAGAGATTTGGAAACGCGTTGAGTTACTTCGAAGAATTGCGGTAAATCAGTGGAATTTGGAGACTCGCCGTCTCTTCGCTGACGTTCAACCGCTATTAAAAAACACAGACAACCTGATTGTCTCGAACTTAGCCAATCAATTCGGGAAGGCGGATGAGAAGAGCTATAGTTACTCTCCTGAAGAGCAACGCATTCATGATCAATTGGCGGGGCGAATGACACTCGATTTCAAGCAGAAGTCATTATCTCAATTCGCCCAACACCTCGCAAATACATTAGGTATCAATATCGTCGTTGACGAAAATGGTCTCAGTGAAGAGGGGCTCACTTCCGATGTCCCGATCACGGTGCAACTTCAAAATGTTCGCGTGGCGACGTTGATCAAGCATGCCTTGAATTCGTTGAATCTGGACTACGTGATCGAGGATGAAGTCTTGAAGATTACAAGCCGATTGCGAGCAGCTGGAGGACTTCTGGTATCGGTCTACCAAATCAATGATTTAGTTGTAAATTCAAACGATCCGGAGTTGGAGTCGGTCCAAATCATCGATCTTATTCGGCTCACAGTTTCTCCAGATTCGTGGGATCAACGCGGTGGGGAAGGAGCAATGACCACTCATGCATCGACGAACTCACTCGTGATTCGTCAACATCGAGAAACTCACGATGAAATCGAGAAACTCTTGACAGAACTCCGTGATCTTCGAAAAGGGAACCAACCCAATCCGGCACCTGAACTTCCTGAGCCAACACAAGAAGAGATCAAGACGTATCAGGAACTCAAAAAACTGATGTCGATGGATCTCAAAGAAGTCCCGCTGTCTCAATTCTTCCAGAAATTCCGGGACAAGACCGGGCTTCAGTTGTTTGTTAATCTAGCAGGTCTTTCGGAAGCTGGTGTTGAACTCGATTCCCTTGTCTCGTTGGAGGTTGAAGGAGTCATGAGAATCGCTGTGCTCAATCTGGCCCTTCGTCAATCAGGGCTGGACTATCGTGTGGAAGACAACATCATCGTCATCAGTTCACCAGAACGTTGTTCCGGACCGGTCACGACGGTTCTCTATTCAACAAAAGGATTGCCGAAAGAGAAACTCGGGTTAAAAGAGCTGAGTAAGCATCTCAAAAAGATGGTCGCACCAATGACATGGGTAGAGCAGGGAGGCTCTGGCGTTGCAACCTTCGATCCGAAAAGCGAAACGCTCATCATTCGGCTAACAGCCAGAGTACATAAACAGCTCGCAGCCTATCTCGAAAACATGCGCCTGCCTGTTCCCACAATCCTAATCCCGCAATGATTTCTGCTTG
>DAOUPA010000041.1 GCA_030626405.1 Planctomicrobium sp. | reverse complement strand
CTCGAACTCAAACAGGCAACGATCGACCAACTCTTAAATGAATCGTGTCAGAAAGTCGGCCTCACATACGAGATCAACGGCAACGTGATCATCCTGAAAGTCGAGAGTACACAATAGCCTTGATTCTCCGAATACGTTTAGCGACTCTTTAACGAAGCCAATCCTCTTTTAGGTTGAATATCAATGACAGTCTTCCGCTCGTTCTGCTTTGCTGCACTTTTTGTGTCATCAACATTCACAATGGTAAATCGTTCTCATGCTCAGGAGAAGGATGAGACTCCGACAAGCGATGAAAACAAACGCTACACATTCCGTGAAGAACACGACCTGAACGGGATCGGAAAATTCTACCTCGGACGTGAAATCGCGCACGTCATGGGGCATCTGGGAATCGGTTGGCTCGAACGACCACAGCGCGAGAGAGAAGAACGGCTCTCACTTCTCGTCAAAGGATTGAAAATCAAACCAGGAATGACCGTCGCCGACATCGGTGCCGGATCAGGTGTCATCAGCGTACTCCTCTCCAAAGCTGTCGGGGATGAAGGGGAAATTCTCGCGGTCGACATTCAACCAGAAATGCTCGATGCACTTCAAAAGAAATGCAAATTGCTCGGCATTAAAAACGTCAAAGGAGTTCTCGGAACAACCAAGTCCCCAGGCTTGGAGGAAGGGACCGTCGACCTGATCGTCATGGTCGATGTCTACCACGAATTCGACTTCCCCTACTCCATGCTCAATGAACTCGCCAAGTCCCTCAAGAAAGGTGGTCGTATCGCCTTCGTCGAGTACCGCCTGGAAGACCCGAAAGTCCCCATCAAACTCGTCCACAAAATGTCCGAAGCCCAAGTGAAAAAAGAAGCCCTGGTCAAAGGGCACCACCTGAAATACAAAGAAACCTTCCGCGAGTTACCACGACAACACGTGGTAATTTTTGAGAAGGAGTGAATGGACGAAAATGGTAGTTGGGCTGTGCCTTTCGACGAATGCTAATTGTCATCCCACGCAATTCACACTCGCTCTTCAATTCTGTTTCCCCTCACGTTCCGTCAGGCGAAGAGCCTGCCCTACCTCGCTGCCACATGCGGAAGATGATGCGAATCCATTTGTAGTCCAAAGGCGGGGTGGCATGTTTGAGGTAATGAAGATGCAGGATAATGTGTGCCATGCCCATGTCGCGTTAGCAGCATGGGCATGACGAGAGGTCCATCGACGCCGATTCATGTCCACCCTGCTTCGCGAGGTGGACATGGCACTAGACACCTTTCGAGTCGGGTCGCTTCTGTGAATGCTTGTTGTTCTTCACGCGGTCGGCGTATGATGATCCTTGATTATCTCGGTGTGGCTAAGGAATGAATTCGGTAAGTGCGATGCCTTCATCTTCTGGTTCTGTTTCAGACTCTCTCTCGCGGCGACGGTTTCTCGCCCAAGCGGGGGGTGGGTTCGGGGGTGTGGCTTGTGCAGCCATGTTGGATGCGGGGGAAACGCAGACTTCTCACTTTGCTCCGCGCGCGAAGCAGGTGATCTACTTGTTCATGCACGGTGGGCCGAGTCATGTTGATCTTTTTGATCCGAAGCCTGCTCTCACAAAGTACGCCGGACAACCGCTACCGGAGAGTTTTGGGAAAGTGATGACGCGACGAAAGGTCGCTGCGAACCCGTTGCTGCCGCCGCTCAAACCGTTTCGCAGGCATGGAGAATCGGGGATCGAAGTGAGCGACTTCCTGCCGCACATTGCTGAATGCGTTGACGATTTGTGCATCATTCGAAGTTGCCACGGCGATAGCGTCAATCATCCGCAGTCGGTGTACCAGATGAACACCGGCAGCATTCTCATGGGCAAGCCGAGCCTCGGCAGTTGGGTTTCTTACGGTTTGGGTTCAGAGAACCGGAACCTGCCATCATTCGTGGTGATGCCGGATCGTGGAGCCGGGATCAAAGGGGGGCCACCTGCCTGGGGAAGTGGATTTCTGCCAGCGACCTATCAAGGGACAGTCGTCCGTTCAGGTGAAACGCCGATCCTGCATCTCAACCGCCCGCAAGAAATGACGCAACAGCAGCAGCGGCGTTTGCTCGACTTCGTCAACCAGCAGAATCAACAGCACCTCCTCGCACGCGGTTCCGATTCCGAACTTTCCGCACGTATCGATGCCTACGAACTCGCTTTTCGCATGCAGCAAGCTGCGCCAGCGGTGATGAATCTCGAACAGGAAACCGCAGCGACGCGTGACTTGTATGGACTCGACCAAAAAGAAACAGCGGAGTTCGGCACGCGCTGCCTGCTCGCTCGCCGGATGATCGAGAACGGTGTCCGCTTCGTTCAACTTTATTCCGGTGACACGAATGGCTGGGACGCTCACAAGGATGTGATGCAGAATCATTCGCACTACTGCAAAGCGACAGACAGACCGGTTGCCGGATTGCTGACCGACCTCAAGCAGCGCGGCTTGCTTGACGACACACTCGTCATCTGGGGCGGCGAATTTGGTCGTATGCCGATGAGCGAACAAGGGGCCGGGCGAGATCACAATCCTTGGGGGTACACCGTTTGGATGGCAGGCGGCGGCGTGAAAGCTGGCATGACCTACGGTGCGACGGATGACGTCGGCCTCCGCGCTGCCGAAAACAAGGTTCACGTTCACGATTTGCACGCCACGATCCTGCACCTGCTTGGCTTCGACCACGAATCGCTCACCTACTTCCACAACGGTCGCGACGAACGACTCACCGACGTCGCCGGTCACGTCGTGAAAGGAATCCTAGCGTGAGTATTCAAAGGTCCATCCCATTACTGGCAGCATTGCTTCTCCTGTTAACAGCGTTTGCAACCGGATTCGCCGAAGAACCACCTACCACGACAGCCATTGAAGAACCGGCTCTCGATGAGTCCGACCGCGAATACTGGGCCTATCAAAGAGTTGTTCGCCCGGCGATTCCAGAACTCGAAGATGATCAGTGGTCAAAGAACGCTATCGACAAGTTCGTACTCGCGAAGTTGCGAGAGCAGCAACTGCAACCGGTCGAATTCGCAGATCGACTCACACTTTTGAGGCGAGTTACTTACAACCTCACCGGTCTTCCGCCAACGCCAGAAGAAATCGTAAACTTTCTGAGCGACGAAAATGAAGACGCCTATCAAAAGCTACTCTCGCGACTCCTCGACAGCACTGCCTATGGAGAACGCTGGAGTCAGCACTGGCTGGACCTCGTTCGCTTTGCAGAAACTGATGGCTTCGAGCACGACAAAACTCGTCCACAGGCGTGGCGGTATCGAGACTGGGTGATTCAGGCTTTCAACGATGATCTGCCTTACGATGAATTCGTTTCATTGCAAATCGCAGGCGATGAAATCTCGCCAGACTCCGAAGACGCCGTCCTTGCGACAGGTTATTTACTTGCCGGTCCAGACATGCCGGACATCAACTTGCAAAATGAACGCCGACACATTTTCTTAAACGGCATGACAGCTAACGTTGGCGAAGTTTTTCTCGGTTTGCGTTTTGGGTGTGCGCAATGCCATCACCATCGAACAGACCCAATCTCGCAGCACGACTTTTATCGTTTGCGGTCATTCTTCGAAACGATCAACCTCTTTAAGGATCAGACGCTCGATGTGACGATTGGCACCGAGAAAAACGGAGCTGCGAAAAAGAAACAACTTTCAGTGCGAGTTGTGAGAAACAAGGATCATATTGAAGCGGCCAGTCATCTCTGGATTCGCGGCGACTTCCGCCGTCCCGGTCCCCAGCTTTCGCCGCAATTCCCCCGCGTGTTGACGTCATCGTCAGAAGCAAAATCGATCGACGATGAAAACAAAGGTCGTCGACAGGCTCTCGCGGAGTTGATTGTCCATCGGGACAATCCGTTGACGGCGCGGGTGATCGTCAATCGGATTTGGCAGCACCACTTCGGAGTCGGTCTCATCTCGACACCAAGTGATTTCGGTTGGATGGGCGAATCCGCGACGCATCCGGAACTGCTCGACTGGCTGGCGGCTGAATTCATGGAATCTGGCTGGAGTATGAAGCGACTCCACCGGCTGATACTTTCTTCATCAACATACCAGCTGGCAAGTTTCGCATCACCAAATGCGACACCTGAGCAGTTGGAAGCGTGGGAAAACCTCCGGAGCAAAGACCGGTTTAACACTTCTTTGGGGCGAAGAAAACGACAACGCCTCGAAGGCGAAGCGATTCGCGATGCGATGCTTTCCATCTCCGGAGAACTCAACCGCAAACGCGGCGGTCCGGGAGTTCGTCCACCACTGCCACCGGCGGTCGCTTCAACACTTCTCAAGAACCAATGGCCCGTCACGAAAGATAAATCTGAACATACCCGCCGCAGCGTTTACCTCTTCGCAAGAAGAAACCTGCGACTCCCAATGCTCGAAGCATTCGACAAACCAGACGCCAATCTCAGTTGCCCCCAACGCTCCCAAACCACCATCGCCCCCCAGGCACTTCACCTACTGAACTCTGAGTTCGCCAGAGTCCAATCAAAAGCATTCGCCAAGCGAGTGACCAGTTCTTCTCCACAACAAGCAGAACAAATCCAATACGCCTACCTACTCGTATTAGGACGCCCCCCAACAAAATCCGAAATCCGAGCCTGCCAACAATTCCTCGCATCCGCCAGCGATAGTGGTTCAAACTGGCCCAACCTGTGCCACGCTTTGTTCAATCTTAATGAATTTGTGTACGTTGACTGAGGACGTCACGAGGAAAATGAAATTGAAAAGCCCTCACTTCCCGCACCCCCACGGCTCACAGAGACCGTGGCACGCAATGTGACATTCAACCAGAGCACCCGGCATGCAGGAGCATGCCCTACGGAGATTACACATCCATTCTTAGCCTGACAGATACGGGACGTTCCAGGCAGACAGTTCGCTTTTGAAGTCGCTCACGAATTGGAATCGGGGCGATCACTTCGAGGCGATTTCTAGCTACTTTCGGAAGACTGCCGTTCGGTTCACTCGAAAGGTTTGGACCGGGGAAGTAAAGCACTCCGTCGATCTTTACGCCTGAGATCTCCAGAACTTTGATCGACGGATGTATGTAGTTGCCATTTCGGAGAAGCTGCCCATCAATGTCACTCTTCCAGCGATCTGAATGCCCGAGTTCCATGGCCTTCAGTCGGTGTTGATCATCATCTGGAGGGAACGAACTCGGTGTATCACTTAGATTGATATTCAGTGTTCCTTTAAACATCTGCCGTAGGATCGGAAACGACTCTTCATGAACTCGTAGAATTTTGGACCAATGATCAGAGACCCAGTTCTCTCCATTCGCAATATTTCCTACTAATTCAATCGTTTTCATTTTTATCACAAAGCTCATGCAATTTTGGAGAGCAGGCTACTTCCTATCATCGAGTGATCAGGAGTATTCCCAATGAGCAGTTAACCAATTAACTCTTCAATCACTCCCCCATGATCAATCGCCGGAATCGGGCGGCCGGCGTGGTTGGTGAAGGCTACGTCAGGGTCGATGCCGAGTTGGTGGAAGATCGTGTGGTGGATGTCGCCAGGGCGGACCGGTCGTTCGGCTGGGCGTTCGCCGCGTTTGTTGGTTGAGCCGACGATGGTGCCACCTTTGATGCCGCCGCCTGCCATCATTACGGACATGGCGTTCCCCCAGTGGTCGCGACCTGGTGTCCCTTTGCTTAAAGCAGGTCCGCCGTTGCCGCCGTTGTTCATTTTCGGCGTCCGTCCGAATTCACCGCAGACCATAACCATCACCTGATCGAGCAAGCCACGTTCCTTGAGATCGGTCAACAAGCCAGAAACAGCAAGGTCAACACGCGGCAGGTGTCGCTCCATCGTTGCCTGATGATTCCAGTGCGAGTCCCAACCTCCGAAGTGGCACGTCACAATTGTCGAACCTGCTTCGACGAGCCGCCGCGCGAGCAACACACTTTGCCCCCAACTGTTGCGACCATATCGATCTCGAACCTCTGCTGATTCCGACTGGATGTCAAATGCCTTGCGTGCCTGTGAGCCGGTCACGAGTTCGAACGCTTCCTGTTCGAAGCGGTCTGTCGTTTCCATCTGTTTTGACTTCTCAGCCAGACGCCGAACTTCATCGAAATGAACCGTGAGCGCCCGGCGGTCTGCCAGTCGGTCCATCGTCATCCCTTTGGACATGCTGAGGTTCTGAACCGCAAACTTGTCGTTGTTCGGATCGCCACCTGTCTCAAACGGATTGTTCTCAACTCCCAGATAGTTCCCACCGAAGTAGCCAGGCCGCAGACCAATGCTCATCGAATATGGAACGCCAACAAACGCAGGCATCCCATGTTTACGCGGTCCCAAAACCTTCGAAGCAACAGCACCAAAGAACGGGTACTTCTGTGCTTTGAGCGCCCCGTTCACGCCGCCCCGTCCGGTCAACATCCAGTGACCACCAGTGAAATGGTCTCCGGCATTGTGATGCACGGATCGGACAACTGAAAAACTGTCGGCGAGCTTCGCCTGTAGCGGGAACATTTCCGTGATTTCAAAGCCAGGCACGTTCGTCGGAATCGGACTCCAGATCCCTCGGTACTCCGATGGCGCGTTCGGCTTGGGATCGTACGTGTCCATATGACTCGGACCGCCATCGAGCCAGATCAGGATGAGCGAGGTCTGTTTCACATTCTCCGGCGCTGCCGCTGCCCTGGCCCGCAATAAGTCGCTCACTCCAAGCGATCCCATGCCTGCCAGTCCAAGCTGGAGAAATGAACGACGCGAACGTCCGTCGCAATAACGACTGGTAGATCCTAAAGGGATGCGAAACATCTCAAACAATCCTGATAAGGCAAGTGAGGGTGACCAGTACGTCGCTTTGGCCGGTGGAACCGGCCCTACTTCATCATTTAATGATTAAACAAAAACTCTTTCGAATTCACGAGGGTCCAGAGGACGTCTTCGTAGAACTGTTGGGCGGACTCGGCTTCTTTGCGGAACTCTTGTAATGCTTGAACCTCGGCTGCCTGAGGCGGACGAGAAAGTGCGGTGAGATACAAGCGGTTGATCACTGTTTCCTCCTCCATTTCCTGACTGGCAAGTTTGGCGACGCTGCCGGACTTGTCGCCGATTTTCTTGGCGAGGATTTCCCCGTTCAATGTATGCAACGCCTGAGCCAGATTTTCGTCCGGCATTCGTTCGCACTCGCAAACAGACGCGCGACGCGGCTTGCCGAAAACGGTCAGGAAGTAATTCGGGTACTCGCCATCAGGCAGTTCAATCGCCTTCGCTCCCAGCGGGAGGCTTTTGAATTTCGTTTGTACATCTGTGACCTGATCGATGGCGTCGAGCAGCGGTTCCGCCGAAAGTCGCTTCACATAGAAATAGCTGTAAAACTTCGTGTCTTTGACATTCTTTGCTGTCGGGACCGAACTTAACTGATACAGGCGAGACGTCATAATGACCCGCATCAATTGCTTGATGTTGAAGTCGGAATCAACGAACTGCTGAGCGAGTTGATCCAGCAGTTCGGGATTTGTGGCAGGGTTTGTCTCACGCATGTCATCAACCGGCTCGACCAATCCACTTCCGAGAAGATAAGAAACGTACCGGTTCGCTATCGAGCGGGCGAAGACTTTGTTCTCTTTCGAAGTGAGCCAGTCTGCCAGTGGAATTCGGCGGTCGAGCGGATGGTCGACTTCGACACCATCGAGAGTTCTCGGTGGGAGGTTCTTGCCTGTCTTTGGGTGCCGAACTTCTCCGGCATTTTTGACGATGACAACGGACTCACGACCGAACAGCCCGAACTCTTCGCTGTTCTTCGTGCCGACCCGCGAGAAGAACGCGGCGAACGAATAGTAGTCGGCCTGAGAGTATTTTTCGAACGGATGGTGATGGCACTTCGCACAGCCGAGCCGGAGTCCGAGAAAGAGTTGCGATGTTGTTTCGGTGAGGTCAGAGGAATTTGCATTGATGCGAAAATAGCTCGCCGGACCGCTGGAATAGATCGACCCTTTCGCGGTGATCAATTCTCGAACGAATTCGTCGAATGGCTTGTTCGTGCGGAATGATTCCTTAATCCAGTTGTGCATTGCCCACATGCGTTGCTCGTCGGCTGCCTGCCCTTTGCTGGAGTTCTTGAGCAGGTCCGACCACTTCAACGTCCACAATGCAGCGTAGCGATCATTGTAAATGTCGAGGCTCGGATCGCCTGTCAGGCCGAGAAGTTGGTCGACGAGTTTGTCTCGCTTGTCTTCGCGGGTATCGTCCAGGAATGCTTGCGTCTCTTCAGTGGTCGGGAGCGACCCGACCGCGTCAAGGAACGCGCGGCGAATGAAAGTTGAGTCATCGCACAGAGCAGAAGGTTCAATTCCAAGCTGTTGGAATTTTGCGGAGGCCAGCTCGTCGACGATATTGTTGTTCTTCCAGTCGGCAAGTTGTGTTTCGCCATACGGGGCCATGAAAATTGCGTTGCGGGCGTGTCCATCAAAGCGAACCATCACGGCAGTCTGCCCGACTCCGACGACCGAAACGAGACCGTCCTCGGTGACAGAAACGACCCCTTCGTCGAGAGAATCGTACTTCGCCCAGTGGGTCACATCGCGCTGCGATTCATCGGAGTATGTCGCCACAACTCGCATCTGCTGCGTTTGCTCAGGCGCGGTGACTCGTTGCTTGGGGAAAATTTCAAGCGAGACGACTTCCGGGGCATCCTTACTTGGAGCAGGTGCGCCGCTGCGAATCCAGTCGAGCATCGCGTTGTAGTCGGGGGAATTCTTCTCCAGCCGTTTGCCGCCACCATGGGCGATTTGCATTGTCGGCTTTTTGAGTATCAGGCTTCGCTCTGGATCGATAAAGTTGACGCGACGCTGAAACCGGTCTAGCGCGATGGCTGTTCGGTCTTTGTCCGGTTCAAATCCAAAGACGGAGAGAATAAACCCGCCTTTACCGAATTGACTCGCATGGCAGGCACCTGCGTTGCAACCTGCCCGACTCAAAATCGGATGCACATACTCACGGAAGTCGATCTCCGGTTTCTCTCCAATTCCGGAAACAGTCACAGGAACTTTGGTGGAAACATCGTTCACTTGAATCGTCACTTCCGCAGTCCCGTTGGCGATTGCGTGTAAGTGACCAGATGGATCAACGGTCACAATCTTCTCGTTTGAAGATTGATACTCCGCGAGGTGAGTGAGGTCGGGCGATTTCGACGACTGCTTTTCGTCTACCTTCTCGCTCACCAGGAGTTGAGCCTGAGAGTACCAGCCAGAGAGTTTCGCCTCGGCAGGTTCGACGCGCAGCGCGCGACCTTCTTCTGCAAATGTCGCAGAAGCAAGACAGGCAAAAAAGCCAACAAGGAGGGCAGGAAAAGTTCGGTTCATCGGCAGGCTCCTCGGGAGGAGTAAGGGGGAGGGAAGCTGCGCACAATGAAACGAACCACTGACTTACAGTCAGAAGAGACAACCTCAACGACGCATCAGTTAAAATTATTGCATCAGGAAGAGAGCAATTCTACCCCAGAAGCTGCCCAGTCCTCCAATTGGAGGGATTTCAGAGCCTTGGGAAATGACTGTTTGCAATGTACGCTTGGTAAGGCGAGTTGCTGCCACGCTCAAGAATCACTGAATGTTTGCCGACGCAGTTGTTTGTCGACGCGGTGTCGCAACTATCGAGTTGTCCTCATTCTGGAATCGATGATGCCGGATGTACTGATTGCCCTGGGTGGAAACGTTGGTGATGTCGCCGCGACCATGCAAACGGCGATCGAACGTCTTGATTCACTGGATCAAGTGAATGTCATCGCGAAGAGCCGGCTGTACTCAACGCAACCAGTCGGGAGCGATGCTGGAGACGCTTTCGTGAACGCCGCGATCACCGTTCGAACGGATCTCAAACCGACTTCACTTCTGGATCAGCTTCTGAGCATTGAAGATGAATTAGGCCGTCGGCGATTAACACATTGGGGACCGCGAGTGATTGATCTCGACCTCATTCTCTACGAAGAGGAAGTCATCTCGACCGACCGATTGACCGTCCCGCACGCGGCCTGTTTCTATCGTCGATTTGTTTTGGACCCTGCCGTCGATATCGCCGCGGAATGGATTCACCCGAACTTCGGCGAACCACTCTCGTCAATTCGAACCCGGTTGTTGCAGCGACCATTGCCAATCTGTCTGTTTGGTGATGCTGTCGTGGAACGTGAGTTAGCAATTGGTAGGGCAGGGTCCCCCCTGCCATCAAACGCCAAGGAAGGCATGCAGGAGCATGCCCTACTGAAATTACAAACTGATGTTGAATTCACAGAGAGCGTGGACGAAGCCGTTCTTGTTTTCGATGCAACAGAGACCCAGACTGGTCCGAATGTCATTCAGGTTTTCGATGTCGAAAACCGCCTCGCGTTTGCTAAGCAAGTCCTCATCGCCGCGACCGACGAACCTCGATGTGTCGGTCAGCTCTCGTAGGGCATGCTCACACGTTCCGTCAGGCGAAGAGCCTGACCTACTTTGCTCCTGTCGAGTGTCGAACAACCACATACGCCGAGATCACAGCAACGACCGCGTATCCAATCATCCAGAGAATGGAACCGCTTTCAGCGTATGAGTACCAGCTCAAAAGTGTTGCGAGACCGGCAGGGAGGACGGCGACTGCGGCGATGAACAGAGAACGGTGTTGGGTCATGGCTCCCCACATTACGACTCCGAATGCAACGATCACTCCGAGGAAGATAAAGAGTTCGATGGAAAGTCCCATGATGTCGTATCCATGTTGGTGAAATTGCATTGTCTCATCGGTTGGAGGAATGCGTGATACAATCCTCCGGTTCTGGAGGCGAAATACTCTTCTGAATATCACGCACATTCTGGCGACCTGAGCTTCTTGTCGCTTGCAGGTTCGCGTCTGAGCAGGGATGATCACCGCATTGACTCCATTGGGTGATGGTCTCATGTCTGAATCGGGTGAGAGGTCAGCGCGGTTGCTAATGTCGACTTGGAAAGAAAACGAGGAGTGGAACGGATGTCGTTACGAAAGCGGACGAAAATTTTGAGCCTAAGCATCGGATTGCTTGCCATCGTCTCGGTAGCTGGGTGGTTATATGCCCAGCGAGGTTCAGACTCAGTGGCTCCTGAGAAACTGCTACCAGAGCGTTCGATTATTTATATGAAAACGAATGGGTCGTTGTTGACTGATAAGGCGTTCAAAAAGACCGCATCTTACAAAGCGCTCTATGAGAGCGGCATGATGCAGATGATCGAAGACGCGTTTGCTTCGCTGCCGAACGAAACTCCCTATGCAGATAAAATCGGAGAAGCTCTGGAGCACATCGAAGAAAGCGGACTGTCACTGGCCATTACGGATGGGATGGGGATGCAGCCATGGGGGATCATTGTTGTTCACGACGCTGTTGGAGGAGCCGAATTCTTAAATGAGATGCTGGAGATGCTCCCGCCGGGCGTGCCTGAGTTTCAGGAAGTCGAGCGGAACGGGCGTGAAATCACCATGACCATGATCCCTGGTGCTCCCGTCGAACTTGGTTTCTGGGAAGAGCAGGGGCATCTTGTGATTGCCGTCGGCATGGAAGCGATTCGTTCTGCAATTGCCGTCGCGGATGGTGATCAACCGAATCTCACTTCAAGTCCACTCTATGAAGAATACATCGCTGGCGATTCTGATTTCACAGTGAAAACCATCGGTTGGTTTGATTTCGGTGCACTGGTTGAAATGTACGGAGAGTTTCCGGTTCCGATTCCAGGCCAGCAAGGGGTCACCGCCAAGCAAGTTCTGGCAGCGGTTGGTCTCGATTCACTCGGTCATGTTGTGGCCTTGAATGGATATAAAGGTGAGGCGATCTGGACTGAACAAATTGTGACCGTCACCGGAGAAACAACCGGTCTGATGGATTTGATGATGCAGGAGCCAATGACCTTCGCGGATCTCCCACCGATTCCGGTTGGACAAAGTACCATCTTCGCTGCAAGCTTTGATTGGGCGGAAGCCTACGAGACGATTTGGACTTCTGTCGAAACAATTGCGGAATACGCACCACCTGGAGCGATGGACGAAGTCGATGAGGCTCTGGTTCAAATGGAACGGGAACTCGGATTTGCACCATTGGAGTTCCTCTCAACGATTGGCAATGTCCATTGCATCTACGCAGACCAGTATCAAGGGATGTTTGGTCTCGGTGGGGCAATTGTGGTCAGTGTGAAAGATGCTGACCGGTTGCGTGGATTGCTCAACAAAGTTTTCCGTGTCGTTGAGAGAGAGTCACGCGGGGAATTCGTGGCTCGCGACATCGAGAAGCAGGGGCGAACCGTCACGATGTTGCGATTCGAGGACGCATCGTACTTTACTCCTGCAATTTGCGTCGATGACGACTGGGTGATCATTGGACTTGTTCCGCAAGCTGTTGAAGCCTGTTTGATGCGACTGGATGGAAAACTTCCGTCCTGGGAACCGACTGGTGAGTACGCCGAAGCGCTTGCGGAAATGCCGAAGGAGTTTACCTCCATCAGCATTATCGATCCGCGCGACACATATCGTTTCCTCCTCGGGTTTGCTCCGATGCTCATTGGCGGTGCCGAAATGGCAATTCGCGAATCCAGAGCATTTCCGGAAGACTTCGAGATTCCGTTCACACCTGCGGACTTCCCACCTACGGAAGTGATCACTGCTCCGCTCTTCCCGAATGTGATGATGTCGACCATCGATGAAAATGGCATGCACAGCTACGCCCGGCAGTCCCTGCCGGGAATTCCGCTGCTCGGAGGCGCAGGCGGTGGAACTGCCATTGCAACATCGGCGGTTCTTGTCGCTCTGCTGCTACCCGCCGTGCAACAAGCGCGCGAAGCTGCTCGCAGAACGCAGTCCAGGAACAACATCAAGCAGATCATGTTGGCAATGCACAACTATCACGACGTGTACAGAAACTTCCCTCAGGGAACAGTTCCGAATGATGATCTCGAACCAGAGGAGCGACTAAGCTGGCTGATTTCGATTTTGCCCTATATGGGTCAGGCACCCTTGTACAATCAGGTCGATATGAAGGCTGGTTGGGAAGCGGACGATCATGCTCGCACATTTAGGACAGTCATTCCACACTACAACCATCCGAATTTCCCGGTGAATCAAGTGAATGGGTATGGGGCGACTCATTATCTTGGCATGGCAGGAGTTGGTGCGAAAGGCCCCACACTTGAGGCGAACGATCCGAAAGCAGGCGTTTTTGCCTATGACCGTGTCACTCGTATGCGAGACATTAAGGATGGAACTTCCAATACGATTGCAATCGGTGAAACAACTGACCCTGGCCCCTACGCAGCCGGTGGGAAGTCAACAATTCGCCCGCTGGTCAAGCAGCCGTATATCAACGGCGGCAATGGATATGGGAGTAAATCACCCGGAGGCGCTCAATTTGGTCTCGCCGATGGTTCCGTCAGGTTCATCAGCGAAAACATCGATGCTGGCGTGATGGAAGCTCTTTCGACTATCAACGGTGGCGAAGTGATCGGTCAATTTTAATTCGTTTACGAACCTTTACTGATCTTCGAAAGCCCCGTACTCTGTGCGGGGTTTTTGTATTTGAATTTCCTCAAAGCACTCAGTTCTGTTAGATCAATCAGCTTAATCATGACGCCCTGCTAGCAAATACCCTTGCCCCTCAATCCCTGGACCCTTGACCAAGAGGCAAAGCCTCGCCCGAAATGTGACAACAATGCAGTTTCATCAGAAACAACTTGAGAACGGTCTGCAAATTATTGCGGAGTCAAAACCAGCCGCCCAGAGTGCCGCTGTCGGTTTCTTTGTGAGAACGGGTGCCAGAGACGAACAACAAGAGGTCTCCGGTGTCAGTCACTTTCTGGAACATATGGCGTTCAAGGGGGACGAAAAATATTCCGCCGAAGATGTCAATCGAATCTTCGACGAAGTTGGTGCGAGCTATAACGCCTCAACGAGCGAGGAAGTGACATTCTACTACGCTTCGATTCTTCCAGAGTATCTCGAGCAGACATTCGATTTGCTCTCTCGAATGATGCGCCCCACCCTGCGGGAAGGTGACTTCAGCATGGAGAAGCAAGTCATCCTTGAAGAAATCGGGATGTACGAAGACATGCCTGGCTTCGCGATTTACGATGCCACGATGTCGACTCACTTCTCGAAGCATCCGCTTGGGCAAAGCATCCTTGGCTCACCGGAAAGCATTCAGGCACTGCAAGCTAAGCAGATGCAGACGTACCACCAGAATCGCTACGGCGCGAGTAACCTGATTCTCGCCGCGACTGGCAACATCGATTGGGATCACTTGCTCGATCTCGCCGAGAAGAACTGCGGGAATTGGAATCGAGGCATTCCTGGACGCACCAGCGACGAAGCACATCCGGAAACATCACAATCCTGGTTACCGCGACCCGGGATGAATCAACAGCATCTCATGCAAATGGCAGTTGCCCCACCTGCGACCAGCGATCTTCGTTTCGCCGCCGAAATGGTTTCAATCATCGTTGGTGATGAATCGTCCGGACGCTTGTACTGGGAGCTTGTCGAAACTGGATTCGCAGAGTCGGCAGAACTGAGTTTCAACGAATACGATGGCAGCGGCACCTGGGCGACGTACCTTTGCTGCGCTCCTGAGTTGGCTCACGACAACTTGGAACGCGTGAAGAAAATCTACGACGACTTCAACAACACAGGCCCAACCCCGGAAGAATTCGAACAGGCTCGCAACAAAGTTTCATCTCGAATCGTCCTGTCGAGTGAACGCCCCATGGGGCGTCTGGTCAACTTGGGAGGGAACTGGCTCTACCGTAACGAATACCGTAGCGTCTCCGACGATCTTAAATCGTTGAAAAAACTGACACTCGAAGATGTTCGCACGTTGCTTGATCAGTACCCGCTTGCTCAAACAACAACAGTTGGACTTGGCCCACTGGAAAAGTAATTGAGTACTCGACCGTAATTATTTCGTGGACAAAATGAGTCTCAACCGACACCCTAAAATATCGAAAGCATCAGAATCTTTGTCGAACGGACGAGCCACTTTCTTTCTTCTCCTGAGATTCGCTTTCGCTGCAGGATGAAGTCGGTTTTTGAATTGACCTGTGAAACAAAGAACCGCTGCAAGTCGGTCAGTTTCAGTTGACCACTCTCTTCGGCAGCAAGAAGTTGTTCGGTGAGACGGTTGACTGATTTGACTTCTTTTAATTCAGGCACAGGCTTTCCGGTCCAGGTAATCGCCTCTGGTTGATTCGAAATGTCTTGGGCGATGCGATTCATTACTGTCGAAATGCGGGCAGCTTTTGCGACGTCGAGCCGTTCGAGAGTGTCACGTGGGGAGTGATAGTCTGGGTGTTCACCAGTTGAGAAAAACAGGAATGGAATTCCACGGTAGTAAAACGGTCCATAGTCACTGCGGACGCCGACGATGTCGATGCCGAGGCGGGCGATCTCTAAACCTTCCGGGATTGCGACGTCTGCTAATGCAGTTTTTACCTGTGGAGATCGCTCGCTGCCCAGAACGAAAACGGTCGGCAACTTGAGACCGCCGAGAGAGCGACCGATCATGTCTGCTGTCAGACAGAATTTGATGGAGTCGATCTCCATCGGAGCATGAGCCAGAAACCAGCGCGATCCCCAGAGAAGATGTTCCTCCAGATCGAAGGAAACGAAAGCGACGCTGCGCTTTGCTGGCGATTTTGCAAAGTATCGAGCAACCTCTAGCAGCATGGCAACGCCGCTGGCGTTGTCATCGGCGCCAGGGTAGACCTTGCCTCTTCGGACTCCCAGATGGTCATAGTGCGCGTTGACGATGACCCACTCATGTTTCAACGTCGGATCTGTTCCTTCAACGAAAGCACCGACATTTTGCCCAATCACGCGTGGGTCATCAGAAGCATCTCCAAATTCAGGAACGACCTGAATGAAACCGTCTGAGAATAGCGGTTTCAAACCTATCGATTTGAAATGGTTAATGATGTAGTCGCGCGACTCGATTTTTCCCCAGTCGTCTCGCCCTCTACGATCAGGGCTTGCCAGGTAGTTAAGGTGCGGTTGCAGGTCTTTGGCAGAGATGAAGAAATTCTTCTCTTCTGCAGACGAGAATTGATTCAGCACAAATAGAAAAATTGCTGAGAAAAAGAGCCGAAGCCCGCTGGGATTCAAGTGCTGTCGAGAGATCATTCTGTGTTCGATTCAGTTGTAGTTGTTCAGCTTGTAATGATTCTAACGAAAAAACCTGTTCTGGTGGCCGAAACCAGCCGATCAAAGTAGTGATTGTTCATTTTTACAAAACACCGTGTCTCTCACTATGTGAACTCCGAAGGACACGTGACGGAATCTCTCCTCTACAGAGTTTAAGGAGTCTTTCATGTTGAAGAAGACACTCCTCGCCGGACTTTGTGTTGTCGCCTTCGTGGCGATGGCCTTAGTCGATTCGAGCGAGGCAGAAGCGGCTCCACCGGGGCAGCCGACAAACTGGCAACGGTTCTACTACTACCCGTATGTCTACTATCCCCACAACTTTCAGACGTCCACGGAAAGTTACGACAACTTGTACCACAGGTATCCGACCGAACGTCGGATCCCTGTCTACAACACCGGTTGGCATAACTTCTACCCCAAAGAACGTCCATATCACTCAGGACACCACTTCATTCTGGATGTCTTTTAACGACGTTCAGAGATCACCACGCTCATAAAATAGACTTCCAACATTGAGGGATTTCTCATGGCAAATGCTTACGAGACTGACTCATGACCGGGGGCGATGAATCAACTTGAGGGTGAGGGGAACAGCCTGCTTCGTTTTGCGAAGCAGGCTGTTTTTATTTCGTCCTGAACTTTTTTAACGGTTATTCACGAAAAAGTTTGACAGTCTTCCGTAGCGCCCTATGTTTCCGTGGCTGCAACTTTTCAGTCAAAAGAATTTATTGATCAAAACGCGGCAGGGAGAAGCTGGGAGCTTTGAGGGGACCTTGCCGCGTTTTTTCTTGCACTCGATAGCATGTTAAAGTTTGCGGGTTGTATCGATTTTACGCGAGTCGATAGCGAGTACATGCCGATAGAGAGGATGTCTGTTCCTCCTTTCTAACTTCGTGCAATCAGTCTCATGTCAAATGCCCCTTTCAAGATTGCTTTCTGGGTCATGAGTCTTGCCTTCGTGTTGACTGTGCTTTTAACAGGCTTGAAACCTGAAGCGATACGAGCTGCCCTCAATCCAAAACTTCGGATGCAAGAGGAGGAAATCGCTAACCAGGATTTCTTTCCAGAATTCGATTCTCCTCAAGGTGACACTTTGGTTGCCGATGTGAATCCTGTGACAATTGATGGTACGCTTGCATCGTCCGATCTGCTGGTGGAAGCATCAACAGGATTGCGACCAATTCGAGTCGCTTCGGCGGATATTGACGCTCCACTTGGAATCACAGACGGAGCAAAGCCTGTTGAACTGGATCGATTTTCATTCGCTTCAAATGTGGCTCAACCTTCGGCGATACAATCTCCACACGAAGAAGAAATCCAGATCCTCGTTCCAGATCCTGTGGAGACGTACAGTTATCATTCTCAGTCAAGTGTCGATGATGATGTCGCTCAGTTGAAGAAGCATGTTCTCCGCCTGCAACTCGCACGCGCACGCCGTGAGCTTGAAGATATTCGGCGAGAGACTGAACGGCAGGAAGTGGAGCGAGTCGAGTTTGAACTCAAACAACTTCGGAATCAGATCGGAAGTTTGAAGAAGCAGCGATTCGAAGCTCAGGAAGTTGCAACGGCTTGTGTTGAAGATCAGATTTCAATACCTGAATTAGAGATTCCTGCATCGGTCACACCTGAACCGATGCCGGTTGTCTATGTTGCGCCGGAGCAAGTTGTTGAACCGGAGTCGCGGATTGAAGTGACCGCTGGCACGAAAGAGAACAGCTATTCTTTCCACTTCGAAAACGCAGACATTCACGACGTGCTGGAAACACTGGCGACACGAGCTGGCTGGAATGTGGTCATTCGTCCTGATGTCAAAGGAACGTTCACAAGCATTTTTGAAAACGCCACACCTGATCAGGCCTTTGCCACCGTGATTAAGCTGCATAGCTACGGCGTCAGCTTCCGTGGCGATTACGTCCTCGTCCGAGCCCACAAAGATGCTCGAATTCGTTAGAAGCGTGGTGTCGTTCTTTTCCCACACCGGGCGGCGGAGTGGTCACCCGATTTGTGATTTCCGGGCCGCTTCTCGTCAAAACCTCGCCGCCTTATGCCTCTTGGTCAGAATTTCGGGCTCATTGGCGTGACAAATCTTCTGAAATCGTGTAATTAGAGCCTTCCCACTGAGAGTGCGCGCAGGTTCTGTGGCGAATTTCGTGGGATCAGGCTGTTCGATTGCTATTTTCAGGTGTCGAAACCCTGGAAATGCTGAATATATGACGTTTCCTTCCTCGGGGAGTGGGAACAAATTTACACTACTTGAAAACACTACTGTTTTTGTTGTCTCAGGAGACAAACGTGGCGGTTCGTATTCGAATGAAGAAGATGGGACGGACTCACCGTCCTTTTTATCGCATCTGCGTGATGGATGCTCGTAAGCCTCGCGATGGGGCAGCGATTGAACAGGTCGGCACTTACGATCCCATGAAGAAGGATAAGTCACAACGTGTGACCCTGAAGCTGGATCGGATTGACTATTGGGTTTCAGTCGGTGCTCAGCCGAGTGAAAAGGTCGCCGTACTGGTTCGTAAATTCAAAGAGAACGATTGGGGTGCAACGAATGCACCACCTCCAATGGAAGCTCCCAAAGTGAAAAAAGCTCCAGAGCCGGAAGTCAGCGAAGAGGCTCCAGCCGAAGTTGCTCCAGCTGAGGAAGCTGGCGGCGAAGAAGCAGCAGCCGAAGGCTAATACTGCTGAGAGCAAAGCAGAGTTGAATACCAATGCGGTTTGACGTTCTGACACTCTTTCCGGGACTCTTCGATGGCTATCTTCAGCAAGGACTGTTGAAGAAAGCAATCGATGCCAAGCTGGTAGACATCCAGCTAAGAGACTTTCGGAACTGGACGAAAAATAAGCATCGGTCCGTGGACGATACTCCATACGGAGGCGGTCCCGGAATGTTGATTCGCTGCGAACCGGTCTTTGATTGTGTGGAAGCAGTTCAAGCCGAAGAGCAGCAACCAGGCAGGCTGATTATGCTCACCCCACAAGGGCGGAAGCTGGATCAGGGACTTGTCGAAGAATTATCCAAAGAGCAGCGATTGCTGTTGCTCTGCGGTCGATATGAAGGATTCGATGATCGAATCTCACAGGGATTAAAACCTCTGGAAGTTTCAGCAGGCGACTTCATCTGCAACGGCGGAGAAGTACCAGCAATGTTGATCATCGATTCGGTCATTCGTCTGATCCCTGGAGTTCTGGGTGATGAGATGAGTGCCAGAGACGACTCCTTTTCGCCATCAAAAATGGCGGCAGGAATGCTGGAATTTCCCCAGTACACTCGACCAAGAGAGTATCGTGGAATGAACGTTCCAGACATTCTCCTCAGCGGCAATCATCAAGCGATTGCGAAGTGGAGAGAGGAGCAGAGTTTAGAAAGAACCCGCCAGCGGCGGAGCGATTTATTGAGCGGTAGCGAGTCTCAGCCAGAACATGGCGGGAACGACTGACTGCGTCGTCGGGACAGGACGATTTGTATTGGTGATGTTCCCCTGCCCAGCCGGAAACCTCTCGCGACAATTCGAACGACTAGAGACTGAAGAGGAAATGTATTATGCGTCATCCATTACTCGACATTGCTGAAGCATCCAGCCTCCGCAAAACTCCATTGAACTTTGCGGTCGGCGATACCGTTGAAGTTCACACACGAATTCTGGAAGGCAAAAAAGAGCGAATTCAGGTTTTCAAAGGTGTGGTGATCGCCAGAAGTGGTCGCGGAACGAACGAAATGTTCACCGTTCGACACATTGTCGCCGGTGAAGGTGTCGAACGAATCTTCCCAGTCAACTCTCCCAAAGTTGCCGATGTCATCGTGAAACGTCACGCTCGCGTTCGCCGTGCGAAACTCTACTACTTGCGAGACCGTGTCGGAAAAGCAACTCGCCTCCGCGAACGTCGTGCCCGTGCTGGTGAAGCTGAAACAAACACGTAAAATGGTCGAGCGACGAGGGTTGAAAGTCTAGTGAAATTGATTTTCAGCCGACTCATTGCGACGATTCTAATTTGAGTACCACGACGGCGTGAATCACTTGATTCACGCCGTTTTTTAATCCTTATCGATCAGTATCAATGCGAATTGGGTGGGGCAATCGCCTGTTTGGGAATCGTGGAGAGCGAGTTGCGGCTCGGTTTCTGAAGAAGTTGGGGTACAAAATTCTTGTCAGACAGGCACGCAGCAAGGTTGGCGAGATCGACCTCATTGCACGAGATGGCGAAACGATTGTCTTCGTTGAAGTGAAGACACGTTCGTCTCATGCCACTGGGCATCCTTCCGAAGCAGTCGGCTATCAAAAACAGAAGCAACTCACGCGCGCAGCTCTATTTTGGCTCAAAGAACGGAATCTTCTCGATCACCGTTGTCGCTTTGATGTGATCGCCATCACCTGGCAAGATGGTCAACACCCCGTGGTTGAGCACTTCATTCACGCATTCGAGGCGACAGACAGTGGTCAGATGTTTTCGTAGTATGTTTTTTGAGCGGCTAATTCGAGTACTGCTTCGTGGATTTTAGCGTTTTTAGCTCAGGAAACTGTGTTTCGTGAGTAGGTGGGTCGAGCAAACTACCCTGATGAATTGAAGTTTGCACTTTAATTTTGTGGAAACTCTGCGAGAATAGAGAGAGTCGCAACTGCGACGTCAGAAACGTTTTTCGATTAAATTCTCGATCCTTACAGAGGATCGTTGCTTCATTCAATATCCGAGGTGGACTCATGGCAGCACTTACTCCAGAACAGGAACAGATCGGTAAAGAAAATTTTTCAGGTGCCGTACACGCCATGAATTCAGGCGACACGAAATCGGGTGGTGTGAACCGTCGAGATGCCCTGAAAGCAATTGCCGCCGGAGGAGTCGGAACTTCTGCTGCGTTGTTTGGCTATAGTGAGTTAAAGAAAGACAGGGTTCGTGTCGCTTTCATCGGGACTGGCGATGAAGGAAACATCCTTCTGAATGAACATCCTGAAGCGTACATGGAAATTGTCGCGATCGCAGACCTGCGACCCTTCAATCGGGAGCGTGCATTCAAAGGCGATGGCAATGATGTCCGAAAAGGATTGATTAAAAAATTGGGCGGAGACGTCGCCAGTAAAATCAAAACTTTCAACAGCCACAAAGAGCTTTTGGAACATAAGGATGAACTCGGCTTGGAGGCTGTCGTCATTGCCACGCCGCTGATGACTCACGCTCCAATTGCTCTCGATTGTATGGAAGCCGGACTGCATGTCCTGACTGAAAAGTTGATGGCCCGTACAATTCCACAATGCAAAGAGATGATTCGCAGCGCTCGCGATAAAAACCTTTTGCTGACTGTCGGGCATCAACGCCATTACAGTGTACTTTACGACAACGCCAACAATCTTGTCCAAAATGGAATGCTGGGGGACATCAAGCACATCCGTGCTCAATGGCATCGGAACAACAGTTTTCCGAACAGTGATAGTTGGCAGAAAAAAATTGAAAAGGTCGACCAGGATATTACCGACGCTGAACTCGACCCATTCGGTTTTGACAATGTCAATCAGCTGATCAACTGGAGATTGTACGAGAAAACCGGTGGTGGCCTGATGGCAGAACTTGGTTCTCATCAGATGGATGCTGCCAGTATCTTTCTTGGTAAGGTTCATCCGATAGCTGTCAGCGGTTTCGGTGGCAAGAACTTTTACGGAATCGAAAATGTAGGCCCTAAAGACAAATGGAAGGATAACCGCGAAATCGACGATCAGATTTTCGTCATTTTTGAATTCCCTGGTCCGCACTACGAACAGAACAATCGCGACAAGTGCATCGTTACTTATTCATCGATCAACACGAATAAGTTTGAGCCGTACGGTGAAATTGTCTACGGAACTCGTGGAACCTTGTTCATGAAAACCGAAAAGGAAGCGATGCTCTGGAAAGAAGATGGTCGCGGAAGTACAGGCGGTGGTCCTGATCAACGGCTCTGGGTGATTTCCGGTACTGAAGGTGGAGCAGGAGGTCCTGTCATGGAAGCCTATGAAACCACGTCCGGTCCAAAAGTCGCCACAGGGGGGACTGACTGGGCAACGAACGTGAGTCGTGGCTATCGAGAAGAAATGGAACACTTCTGCTACGCGATCCGCAATCAGGGACCAGACTACTGGCCTAACGACCAACCAGTGGACCCAAAAGCTGGGGGCCTGCGTTGTAACGGCGTGGTTGCCATGGCCGATGCCATCATGGCCTTGACGGCAAATCTTGCAATGGAACTTCAAACACGCATCGAGTTCAACCCAGACTGGTTCGACCCAAATAGTGATGCTGCACCTGAACTGGAACATGGCGTCACAGCCTGATTGTTCTTAGTTCGTCTTTAACGTTATTGAGCACCGCGTGAATCGCTCGGTGGAGCGGAGCGTACGCTTCGAGGACACTCTCGGCACGGCGCTGACATTGCCGGTTACGCTTTCCCCCGATGTGAATCACCGGGGGCTAAATAATAAATCGCTTGGGTGATTCAGTCCGCTCCGAGTGAATCGATTGCAGGAGTCAGACCTAAATGAGGCCTTGTGCGCTGTTGCCCAAAAACAACGTGTTGTACTTAGCCTGCGCGATCCGTTGGGGAGTCGCCTCAAATCCTGGTGAGTACTGTAACTTCACCAGTCGCTGAGCTATTCCCCTGCTAACTTTTTCTGATTGCGAAGACTTGGTAAGATGGCCAAGATTCGTAAAGAACGCTCTTTATCCAGGGGAACCTCATGGACTTACGTCGATTTATCATTCCGCTTCTCGTTATCACGACATTTCTCGGTACCGACCGAGTGGATGCTCAAGAGAAAAAAACGAAATCCAAATACGAGCAGCTGATTGAGAAGAAAACAAAGCTGGCAGGGATGTGGACTTTGTACCACAACGATCAGCAGATGCTTGTGGAGTTGTCTCCTACAGCATTGAAGCAAGAATACATGATGTTGCCATCGATCTCGCGCGGGATCAGTCGGGGTAACGTTCTCGGTGGCATGTCCTGGGGCTTTGGTGATGACAGCATCTGGGCGTTTAAGGCGACTGCTGAAAAATTGTTTATCTTTGAGCGAAACGTTCGCTTCACTGCGAAGGCCAATTCTCCGGAAGCAACAGCTGTGAAGCTGGCGTACAGCGACAGCATTCTTTTTGCGTTGCCGATCCTGGCGAAATCCCCATCGGGCGGAATTCTGGTCGATATGACCAAGGTCTTTATGAATGATGACATTGGTGTCGGACGCGCAATTGGCTCAGGCTTTAGGCTGATGACGGACCGGTCGACGTTTTCAAAATTGAAAGCGTTCCCGAAAAATCTTGAACTCGACTTGAACACCGTTTATGCCGGATCCAGTTCCATCGACACCGTTCCGAATTCTCGTGGAGTGCAAGTTGGAATTCACTACAGCGTGAGTATTCTACCTGCCGTCGGTTCGAATGGCTACAAGCCACGTGTTGCCGATGACCGTGTCGGATATTTCCTGACAGCAATTAAAGATTTCTCGGACAAGGAAGACCCGGAGCACTTCAAGCGGTACATCAACCGTTGGGATCTGCGGAAACTTGATCCGGCAATTGCCCTCTCTCCACCGAAGAAGCCGATTCGCTTCTTTATGGAAAACACCGTTCCGGTCTATCTTCGCCCAACGGTCGAAGCTGGCATTATGGAGTGGAACAAAGCTTACGAAAAACTCGGCTATTCCGGTGCGATCCGTGTCGACATGCAGCCAAGTGACCCGAACTTCGATCCGGAAAGCATCGAGTTCAACACATTCCGCTGGATCACTGCCGATGCTGGATTCGCGATGGGACCATCGCGAATCGATCCACGTACCGGACAAATTCTGGATGCCGATATCATCTTCGATGCCAGCTTCCTGGATAGTTGGAATCATCGCTGGGAAATATTCCGTCCTGATACCGACACGGCAAATTTGTCAGAGAAAACTCCGCGTGACCACAGTGGGAACTCGTTCCCTCACGAGCATGGACCGTTTTGCAACCTGGGTCATGCCATGCAGCGGCAAACCGCGTTCGCAGCAGCAGTCTTTTTGGCGAATGGAACTGTCAGTACAGGCAAGCTGCCTGAAGAATTCATTCATCAGGGTCTGAAAGAAGTTGTGATGCATGAGGTCGGTCACACTTTGGGACTGCGGCACAACTTCAAGGCAAGTACCTGGAAACCACTAAAGGAAATCATTGATCCCAAGGCCGATAAAAACGTCGCGACTGTCGCCAGCGTGATGGATTACTCTCCGGCGAACGTCGATGTCGACAAGGACAAGCAGGGGTTGTACTACTCCCAGACCATCGGTCCTTACGATTACTGGGCAATTGAATATGGCTACAAACCGATCAAGACTG
>DAOUPA010000167.1 GCA_030626405.1 Planctomicrobium sp. | reverse complement strand
GCGACTTACACTGTCATGGTTCCACACACAGAAGAACGAACCGGTGTTCGATGTGTCACGGAAACTGCACAAGAGCAAGTCGAACAGACTTACACCGTCATGGTTCCTCACACTGAAGAACGCACTGGTGTTCGCAAAGTCACCGACTGGGTCGAAGAACAAGTTGAGCAGACTTACTGCGTAATGGTTCCACACACAGAAACTCGTAACACAACGAAAACTGTCTGGGACACTGTTCAGGAAACACGTACTCGCACAGTTCGAAAAGTTTGCGGTTCCTGGGTGACTGAACAAGTCACCGATCCTTGTAATCCATGTTGCACACGATGTGTTCGCAGATGGGTTCCACAGGTGACTTGCGAAGAAGTCCCTTACACTGTTTGCCGACGTGTTTGCCGACAGGAACCAGTCTCCTACGAAGTGACCGTTTGCAAACCTGAGCAACGCACACGAACGATTACCGTTCGCAAGCCTGTTTGCCGTGATGAAGAGTTCACTTACAACGTCACTGTCTGTAAGCCTGAAGAACGCACACGAACAATCACTGTTTGCAAGCCTGTCACTCGCGAAGTTGAGTACAATTACAACGTCACTGTTTGTAAGCCTGAAGAACGTACTCGCACATACACAGTCTGCAAAACTGTTTGTCATGATGAAGAGTTCACTTACAACGTCACTGTTTGTAATCCTGAACAACGCACACGAACAATCACTGTTTGCAAGCCTGTCACTCGCGAAGTTGAGTACACTTACAACGTCACTGTTTGTAAGCCTGAAGAACGTACTCGCACCTACACGGTCTGCAAGACTGTTTGCCATGATGAAGAGTACACTTACAACGTCACTGTCTGTAAGCCTGAAGAACGTACTCGCACCTACACAGTCTGCAAACGCGTTCCTCGTGAAGAAGAATACAGTGTGAATGTGTGTGTCTTCGAACCTGAAACTCGCACACGAACAGTCACAACCTGCAAGCAGGTTCCTGTCGAAAAAACTCGTGAAGTGCAGTACACCGAATGCGTCCGCAAGGAACGTGAAGAGGAGTACTCAGTCACAGTTTGCGACACTGTTTCTGAAGAACGAACTCAAACGTATACAGTTTGTGTTCCAGTTCAAGTCGAAAAAGAAATTCAGGTCTGTGTTTGCAAAATGGTTGCCAAGACCGTTCAGGTCCAGGTTCCAGTTTGTAACACATGTGCACCTGCCTGCAGAACTTGCAAGTAAGCTGAAGTCAGAGTTCATTGAACTCGAAAAGCTCTCCACGACTTGTGGAGGGCTTTTTTCATGCGCGAGTTTCCGCTCAAGAGGATCACTGAATCAAACATCAAAGTACATCGCAAACTCCCAAGGATGAGGGCGTTCCCGAATTGCCTGGACTTCGTGGGTGGTCTTGTACCAGATCCATGTGTCAATGACATCCTTTGTGAAGACATCGCCACGAAGCAGAAAACCATGATCATTCCTGAGTGCAGCCAGGGCCTCTGAGAGTGACTCCGGTACTTTCGGGTAATCGGTCAATTCTTCGCTGGGGAGGTCATAAACATCTTTGTCCAGAGGCATACCTGGATCAATTTTATTCTGAATGCCATCCAATGCTGCCATCAGAACGGCCGCATTCGCTAGATACGGGTTGCAACTCGCATCTGGACATCGAAATTCAAATCGCCTCGTTGCAGATGATGAAGTATGAACTGGGATCCGAATTGCTGCGGAACGATTTCGGAAGCTGTATGTCAAATTGACTGGTGCATCAAAACCAGCCACGCTGCGCTTGTAACTGTTCGTTGTCGGACAACAAAATGCGAACAGGGCAGGTGCGTGTTTCAAAATTCCGCCAACGGCGTTCATCGCGAGTTCACTCATCGAACCATACCCAGAACCGGCAAACAATGTTTCTTCATTCTTCCATAACGAAAGGTGCATGTGTAACCCGGAACCGTTGTCATTCCAGAGCGGTTTCGGCATGAACGTAGCTGTCTTTCCGTGTTTCGCTGCAACGTTCTTAGCGATGTACTTAAATCGTAAAAGATTATCGGCAGCTTGTAGAAGCGGCGCGTACTCGAGGTCAACTTCGCATTGCCCACCTGTTGCCACTTCATGGTGCTGACCACTGATTCCAACGCCGCATTCCTGTGCGGTGAGCATAATTTCTGTTCGAAGTTCCTGAAGTGTATCGGCAGGAGGCATTGGAAAATAACCTTCTCGACGCCGAATCTGCCGACCATGATTGTTCTCACCTGACGGTCGACCACGATTCCATTCACCTTCAATGCTGTCGATATGAAAATAACCTTCATGTTCATTCTGGTCGAAACGGACATCGTCGAAAACGAAAAACTCTGGCTCGAGACCAAAGTAAGCCGTGTCGGCGATTCCAGTCGATTTCATATACGCTTCAGCTTTGCGTGCGACATTTCGTGGATCACGATTGTAGTCCGTTCGCGTGATTGGCTCCTGGATATTACAGGTCATCGACAAGGTTGAAGCCATGAACGGTTCAACCATTGCAGTGTCCGGCTGAGGAACAACCAGCATGTCGCTTTCATTGATGGCCTGCCAGCCTCGGATGGATGATCCATCAATCGTAAAGCCATCTTCGAAGCATGCTTCCGTCAGGGCATTGACCGGAATGGTGAAATGCTTCTGCGTTCCTGGGAAATCCATAAAACGTAAGTCGACAGCCTGGATATCCTTCTGTCTACACAATGCCAACACTTCGCGCGGTGTCATGACCACAGTCCCGGTTCTCTTTCACATCCATAAAAAACGATAGCACGCGGCGCAGTGCTGCATGCTATCGTCGCAAGTCTGTGCTCGAAAATGAAGTCAGGAGGTCATTAAAAAGGGGAGGGGGCCAAGGGTCATCGGTGGGTGAGTGGGGCGCAAGTGTGCATTGAAGGGCATTCGGCATATATTGAAGATTGAATGACACTCAACAAACATTGATTCATAGCCCCAGGAATTGCCGATGTTGACGTTGCATCAAGTCTGGGGTTATGGCGCTCAATTGAAATTCTTTCTGTTCCACAAGATTTTCTGCAATGTTTGCAACACATTGTCTACCGGATCCCAGCCAGCCGCCTTCGGAGGTTACGGAAAGCTCGCACGGGAAATCACTCGTTGCCATTCTTCTCCGAATTTGATTCGCTCGAATCCGGTCCGAAACCTTTTGCAACCAAAACTTTCTGCTTGATTTCTTCCATCATCGCAGGATTCTCTTCGAGGGAAATACGCGCCTTATCGCGACCTTGACCAAGTTTCACGTCTCCGTAAGCGAACCAGGAACCGCTTCTCTGGACAATTTTTTCATCTGTAGCCAAGTCGAGAATATCGGAAGACATGCTGATACCAGACGTTCCCAACATATCGAACTCCGCCACGCGGAATGGAGGAGCGACTTTATTTTTAACAACCTTGGCCTTCATTCGAATGCCGATTGCCTCATCTCCATCTTTCAAAGTCGCAATACGCCGGACGTCAACACGTACCGAGGAATAGAACTTCAAAGCGCGGCCTCCGGGAGTTGTCTCCGGGCTTCCAAACATCACACCGATTTTCTCGCGAATCTGATTGATGAAAATGACCGTCGTTTTCGCTTTCGCGATCGCCCCGGTCAATTTTCGCATTGCCTGACTCATCATTCGTGCTTGCAGACCGACATGACTGTCCCCAATTTCCCCATCAAGTTCTTTTTTCGGAACGAGCGCGGCGACGGAGTCGATGACGATGATATCAACAGCGTTTGACTTGATCAGCATTTCGGCAATCTGAAGACCTTCTTCGCCGAATGTCGGCTGACTGACCAGGAGTTCTTCGAGATTCACTCCCAACTTACGCGCCCAAACTGGGTCCAAAGCATGTTCAGCATCAATGAACGCCGCAATTCCACCACTTTTTTGAGCACTTGCAATTGTGTGGAGAGCGAGAGTTGTTTTCCCGCTCGACTCCGGACCGAACAGCTCAACCACGCGCCCCCTCGGGAATCCACTCCCACCCAAGCCTAAGTCTAGAGAAAGCGATCCTGTCGAAATTCCGTCGATTGCAGCCCCTGGCGCGTCTGAGAGACGCATGATCGAACCTTCTCCGAAGGCTTTGTGGATTTGACCTAAAGCATTTTTCAGAACACCGTTCGAGTCATCCTTGGGATCAGCATCCTTTTTTTTGGAACTGCGAGCCTTGGCCATCCTTCACTCCCTACCTCAATTAACAACAATAGTGAACATAAGAACACAATACTAACATATCGGCATGAGGAATCAATCGCTTGAGTTCCAAATTTCTCCCACCAGTCGTCATTTTCCACAAAAGAGGCTTCTGTCAGGCTGAATCTAGAAAGTCGAGAGTTGAATCAGCTCACCGCGTTGGATAGACTCGCCAGCCAAAACTGAGAAAGTTTACCGCTCAGGGTCCGTCATCCGAACCTCCCTCAGACAGTCACGTCTTTTCAGGTTTGTGGAGTCTGGATCCCAAGTATCCAGAACGGTCATACCCCTCAGAGACAGCTTTCTTGCGAAACGAGTGACATCCGTTCCTCGTTTCCATCAAACTGGACAACAAAGATGCGTCATATCCTTTCGGCATTGGTCATGAATCAGCCCGGTGTGCTTGCCCACATTTCCGGAATGATGGCTTCACGCGCTTTCAACATTGACAGCCTGGCTGTTGGCCCCACCGAAAACAAACTCTATTCCCGAATGACTTTTGTTGTCAGCGGAAACTTGAGCTCTCTCAATCAAGTACGAAAACAACTTGAGAAAGTCGTCACCGTCGTCAAAGTGGTTGATTATCTCGATAACGATCACGTTGAACGAGATCTCATGCTGATCAAGGTCCGGACCGATTCGACAGTTCAGCGTAGCGAATTGAAAGAACTCGTTGACATCTTTCGTGGCAGCATTGTTGACGTGAGTACCGACCATGTGATGATCGAACTGTCTGGACAAGAAAGCAAAATTGAGGCGTTCATCGCGGCGGTTACGCCGTTTGGAATCCTCGAAATGGTTCGGACCGGGCGAATCGCTCTATCGCGAACGAGTTCAATGACTTCAAAAATTGAAGTCGGCGACCCAACCCACATGACTGACGATATCGAGCAATCTGCTTAATGAGCACCTCTCTCTGAACAAGAAACTCTCTGCGAGCCGATGCTCGCTAATTCATATTTTTGACCGGTAGAAGACCAAGATTTTCCGCTCAACAAAAAACCGGTCTCAACTCTTCAAAACTCAACGATAAGGTAGCGACCATGGCAGCGAAAATTTACTACGACGACGATGCAGATCTCTCACTCCTCAAGGACAAAACCATTGCCATTCTAGGTTATGGAAGTCAGGGACATGCACAAGCCCAAAACCTTCGCGACAGTGGTTGCAATGTGATCATTGGGCAGCGAAAAGGAAGTGCAAATTACGATCTTGCCGTCAGCCACGGCTTCGAACCGATGCCGCTTGCTGACGCCGCAAAAGCTGGTGACCTCGTCAACATTCTGCTTCCAGATGAAGTACAAGGCGACCTCTTCCGTACTGAAATCAAGGACCAACTTGTCCCAGGCAATTTGCTCCTTTGCTCACACGGATTTAACATTCACTTCGGTCAAGTCATTCCACCAGAAGGTGTTGATGCCGGGCTGGTTGCTCCCAAAGGTCCAGGACATCTGGTTCGCAGCGAATACGTCAAGGGTGGCGGAGTTCCGTCGTTGATTGCGTTGTACCCCGGAGCTTCTGAGTCATCGCGAGGACTTGCGATGGCGTACTCCAAGGGAATTGGTGGAACGCGTGGTGGTGTCATCGAAACGACAATCGCTGAAGAAACCGAAACGGACTTGTTCGGCGAACAGGTCGTCTTGTGTGGTGGTGTCAGTGAACTTGTCAAAGCTGGTTTCGAAACGCTCGTTGAAGCTGGCTATCAACCAGAGATGGCATACTTCGAATGTATGCACGAGTTGAAATTGATTGTCGACCTTTTCTACGAAGGTGGCCTCAATTACATGCGTTACAGCGTTTCAAACACTGCTGAATATGGCGACTACAGCAGTGGTCCTCGTATCGTCACTGACGAAACGAAGAAGGAAATGAAGAAAATCCTGACGGAAATCCAGAACGGAACCTTTGCCCGTAACTGGCTTCTGGAAAACAAAGCCAACTGCCCAGGCTTCCATGCCACTCGTCGCCGTGAACGTGAACACCAACTCGAAAAAGTTGGTCGCGAACTCCGCAGCATGATGAGCTGGATCGACTCGAAAGAAGTTTAATTCAGAAAAAGACTTATCACTCAAAGAGCCGGGGACTGAGATATCCTCGGCTCTTTTTTTAGCCGCACACCTGAAGTGTGCGGCTAATCAGCGCGCTACTTCGTGCTTGCCACGCGATGGAACCGGAGTTCGACTTCCCGGTCGATGACTCGTCGTACGCCTTCTGAAAGACAAGTTGGCTCATTGTCAGATTCACCACGTTTGACGATTTCTTCAAGCGGCGTTCCTGGTGTGACTGTGAACGTACTTTGCTGGATGATCTGATTCCCGGCATCGAGCTCAGGGACAATGAAATGGCATGTCGCTCCATATGTCAGCATGTGGTGACTGTAAGCATCGTGGTACGGTCGGAAACCGGGAAAAGATGGCAACAGTCCGTGGTGCAGATTAATGATTCTCCCGCCTGCAAATTCCCAACACGAACGTGGTGGGAAGATCCGCATGTATCGGGCCAAGACGATGTAGTCGATCTCGTACTCATCCAGGAGTTCGACAATCTGGTCGTTGTCCGGATTTCCCTGGGTATCACCGACATTGTGAAAATCGGTGCTGAACTGTTCGGCGACGCCCCGACAGGAGTTTCGATTCGCGATGATAACAGGCACGCTGGCGTTTAATCGCTTGTCGCGGATATCTCGGAGAACTGCCAGTGCCGGTTCCGGACGATAAGTCGCACAAAGAGCAATTCGCGGCGGTCGGTCATATTCATCACGAGACCAAACACGAACGTTGAGTCCCTTCATCTCGCCGATTTGATTCATTCGCTCGCGCAGAATGGCGATCGGTTCGTCATCGTCCGGCCACTCCATGCGAATGAGCATTGCGAAGAGCTGTTCCGTATCGCGGTCGTACATCTGAATTTCGTGAATGTTCGCGCCTGATTGTGTCACATAATGCACAATCGGATCTGCGAGTCCACGATGGTCCGGACCAACAGCCGTAATAATCACCTGCATTGAAAAATGCTCCGTCGATTCTCAATTACAGAATGTTAGATCGTAATTCTTCGAGAAGACTGACCGCGGCACCGACGTCTGCTTTCTGCTGCTCGCGATCATTAGGGATTTCTCGCTCGATCGTCAGCGGACCTGTGTAACCGATCTCTTTCAGTGTACTCAGATATGTATCAATCCCGACATCTCCTTGTCCCAATGCAACTTCGCATCCCCAAGCGGTGCCTCGTTCTCCTTCGTCAGCCCAAGTGCCATCTTTGCAATGGATACTGCGAACGAGATGACCGACTTTTTTGAGGGCTTCAATCGGATTACCAGTGCCGTACAGAATCATGTTTGCAGGATCGAAATTAATGAAGAGGTTGTCTCGGTCCACGTCCTTAATAAAGTCGAGGAGGTGATCCGCTGTCTCTTGTCCTGTTTCAAGATTGAGATGCTGTCCATTGCCTTTGATGTGGTCAAGGAGATCTCGTGTCACTTCAAGCAAACCCTTGTAGTCGTCACCATCGCGGTCTTTTGGAACGAATCCGATGTGCAGAGCGACGGTTTCAACTCCTAGCATTTTCGCAAAATCGGAGATCTCTTTCATCTCTTGTGCGCGGGCAGCGCGCGTTTCGAGTGGAACCAAACCGACCGTGCGGGCGCTTTCAGAGATGCTGGAGTAGCTTTCCCCCTCAAATCCCCCGAAAACGCAAGTGATCTCCACACCTGCCGCCTGACACTTTGTCAGAAATTCATTCGCAGATTGTTCGGTTCGCGTTTCCTGATGAGGAGCATGGATTTGAACCGTTGGAATCTTGAGTTCCTCGACGACATCGAGCCGAACCCCCAAACCTGCATCAACCGAAGTGAAAACCCCAATCGGCCATTGACTCATCTTGATCTCTCCTGAAACAAAACACGTATTGCTAAAATGGATAAATACGAGGCTGGATGATAGCAAGTGGGGTGGGGCGTCTCCATCTTGCAGGCTGAATGCAACCTGGAAGGAGTCCGTAATGAGACACTCGTGGACATAAAAGCACTACCGTTCGCATCAACTGCGACACAAGAAAGATCAGATGAAGAATCGATGGTCAGGCACGAATTCAATCAGTAATCTACGGAAACCCAGCGAGTGAAAGTTGTCGAAGAGATATTGCAACCACTCAACTCTGCTCAAAAAGATAAAAGTAGTGCGAGCTGTGCGATCCAAGGGCGACTTTGTGGGATTGGAGTTACCTGTACCGTAACGTTCAATGTGAACCAAAGTGCCTCTCCCGAATCAACTCTCAAATAGCCCTCGGCAGGCCCGCTCTCACTCGCACTACCATTTCCAAAACATCAATCATTTTGGAAAACGGCCTCACCCACTAAGTAATTCAGAGGCGCGCCACGCGAAATCGTCATTTATCAGGATAAAATTCCATGATTCGGTCAGTTCTAAGAGTAAGATGTGTGATTCAGCATGTGCGAATAATTACTGAAGTCTTTTACTTGTAATAGATTGCATCGAATCGAGAGCACCCTTACACTCAATCCTGGAAACATTCAGAATAAATCAGATCGCTCATGAATTCTGAAAAATCAAGAATGACATCAGACAGCTTGATCCTTGGGATACAGGCCGGGAATGAAGATGCCTGGATTCGGATGACCACTCTCTTTGGCCCTCATGTGTACAAATGCATCGTTCTCTTAACAAGACGTCGCGTCCAGTCACAAGATATTGCTGACATCTCTCAAGAGGTATTTCTGGCGGCGACTCAGAAAATCGAAACATACCGGCACTCGAGAGGGAAGCACGGAACTTTTCGCGGGTGGCTTTACGGAATCACACGTAATAAGGTTCTGCAACACATTGATAAACAAACTAAAGCACCTTTGCTTTCTGAGTTTCTCGATGAAATCGCGCAGTGGGCCCCGGAATCTCTGACGGATGATCTCGTAGGCGATGGCGAAATCTGGAAACTGAAGACCGGGCACACTCATCAGGCAATTGAGATCATCCGATCCAAATCGGAAGATCATACCTGGCAAGCATTTTGGCGTACCGTCATTCATGGTGAGAAAAACGAAGATGTGGCTGAGGATCTTGGCATGGCAGGCAAAGCGGTCAGGCAAGCTCGCCATCGCACAATCCAACGTCTGCAAAGAGAAATCGAACGCTTGAACAATGCCGAGAATGAGACACCTGTTACCAACGAGTAGGGTCAACCTCATCAGTGAGCTGGCTGGATTCTTGTGGTCAAAAACCGCTTCTCAACAAGAACAGGTTGAGGTGCAGTGCGGTCGATTCTGTTGAGGAGATTTTCCCTCTGTGGACGGAGAGACTCAAAACACGCTGCTGGTTAAAATCCCGAAAACATGGGTAATCCACTCGCTGCGCATCGTCATTTTCGCTTGTATCCTACTTTTAATTCGTCTTGAAGCTCGAACCAGAAAGCAAACATTCAGCGACGAAGGAAACACACCGATCCTGCTCCAGCACCTCGAAATCTTCGACGGCGCGACAACTCTCGGACCTGCCAGTGCAAGCAGCGGATTGCATCCCGTCCTTGATCAGAATCAACGCGTTCTTGGTTACTTGATGGCAACTTCACCCGAAGCAGATCATCTCGTCGGGTTCTCAGGACCAACGAATGTCATCATCGCTTTTGACTCCGACTTGAAGGTGACTGCAACGGAAGTTGCCTGGAGCCGGGATACACGAGAGCATGTCTCTGAAGTCAACGAGGCGAGTCAATTCTGGATGCAGTTCGTTGGACTGTCTTGGCAAGAACTCGCTGGAATGCAAGATATCGACGCCGTCTCCGGGGCAACGCTAACGAGTTTGACGATTGCTGAATCCATCATTCTACGAGTTGGTGGAGACGTTCCGTCGCTCCGCTTTCCAGAGCCAATGACCGTTGCAGATATTCAATCTCTCTATCCAGATGCGCAGAAACTCGTTCCATCTAAAATTTACAAACCTGGTTGGGAGGTCCTGGACGAAAACATAACATTACTCGGATTCATCTTGAGCACCTCTCCAGAGTCTGATGACGTTGTCGGCTATCAGGGACCGACCGAAACGCTGATCGCAATGACCGCTGATGCAACGGTCTCAAGGATTCACGTCCGTAAAAGTTTTGACAATCAACCCTATGTCAGTTATTTGAACGAAGACTGGTCCTGGCCTGAACTTTTCAAAGACCTCACACTCGACGAAGTCGCTCACTACGACTTGGAAGCGAACGGAGTCGAAGGTGTCTCTGGAGCCACTTTCACCAGCATGGCAGTCGCAAGAGGTGTCATTCGAACTGCTCAGCGCGTACATGAAAAACCTCTACTGAGTGAAGGAACAAAAACAAACAATTGGAAGCTGACTTCGGCGGATTACGGAACGCTTGGAATGATCTTCTGTGGAGTCCTCATCGCATCAACTCACCTTCGGGGAATCGGCTGGCTACGAGTTGTCTACCAGTTCGTATTGATTGGATACGTCGGTTTCCTGAACGGCGATTTACTCTCACTAGCAATGCTGGTCGGTTGGGTTCAAAACGGAATCCCCTGGAACACGGCGGCGCGACTGGTCGTGCTTGTTGGCATCGCGTTCACACTTCCTGTTGCCACAAAGAGGAACGTTTACTGCACACACCTTTGCCCACACGGTGCCTTGCAACAGCTGGCTCGCAATCGCCTGAAGTTCCAGTTTCATCCCGGGAAAAATCTGAAGCGATTGTTGTTACTGATTCCCATCGGCTTGCTGGTCTGGGTGATTGTTGTGGCGATGCTCGCTTTGCCGTTCAGTCTCGTTGATATTGAACCGTTCGATGCCTACCTGTTTCGAATCGCAGGCTGGTCAGCAATTGCGATTGCAGTTCTTGGCCTCATAGCATCGCTCTTCGTTCCGATGGCATATTGCCGATTCGGCTGTCCCACCGGAGTACTGCTTGAATACTTTCGGAGGACACGCCAGAGTGACCGACTTCACTCCGCCGATGCCGCCGCATTCGCACTCCTGATTCTGACGATCAGCCTGTATTGGGCTTAACGATCCACTGCTGATAATTCACTGCAACATCTTTGTCCTAATCAAGTTGCGCCTTTTGCAAATCTCTATTGGTGAAACGAACGGTCCCCGCATAGACTCCCCATTCCCGATTCCTTCCAAATACGCCAGTCACCGTTCCGGTTGCCTGATTTATCAATGTTCGATCCCCAACCACAGTCTGTTTTCTCCACTGACAGATTTCGCGAGAAGCGTCTCTGCTCGCTCTGGCTGGTGTGCTTGATACTGGGGTCACTAGCACCTGGGTGCGTGAGTCGTCGCATGACGATTCGTTCATTCCCTTCAGGAGCGCTCGTTGAGGTTGATGGTGAAAGAATCGGCCTCACGCCGGTCTCTATGGATTTCACTTACTACGGAACACATGAGGTCACACTCTCAGCACCGGGATACGATACGCTTTCCGTTCTGCAACCTGTCCAGGCACCACTTGGACAAAAGTTCCCAATCGACTTTTTCACCAACCACTTCATGCCAAGAAAAGTCACCGACCGACACGACTTCACCTACAACCTGATCCGCCGTAGCACACCCATCGATGAAGAATCCGACCTCATCGGTCGTGCCAGAAACTTTCGCTCGCAAGCAGAAATCGGCAGCCCTGTAGGTCCGTAAGGATTTCTCAATAACGCTGTCACATGTCAGCTCACTGCGTGACATACCAGACTCTTCAATAAAATTCCAAGTCGAGTACGCGGCTCCTCGGGTCAATTCATTTCGCGAAGCTGATTGTTTTCGCGATGCGAAACCCCGTAAAAATTTGCCCATGCCTGTCTGAAAGCTCGTACTTAGTCGTCGCTTGCAATGGACCAAATGGCTGACTCAGTGCTGTCGAAGAACGATAGGCCCCCCCTCGACTTGAGACTTGAGCAGAATCATCGAATGAAACCGAAGGTGTCACACTGACTAGACTGCTTTGGCACCATTCTGAAATATTTCCAGACACATCAAAAAGGCCGTTTTGATTGGGGAATAAAGAACCGACGGGATGAGCATGCTGTTCTGAGTTCTCCAGATACCATGCATACCGGTTCAGCAATTCATTAGTTGCCCCGAATGAAAATGGCGTCGATGTTCCGGCTCGGGCGCCAATTTCCCACTCCTGTTCCAGCGGCAAGCGGTAACCTTTCCTCTCAAAAAAATCGTGGAAAGGTTTGTGGCGACCTTTGGCTGTGACCTCATAGCAACAGTCTTCTTCAGTCATCCCGTCTTGAACTGTCAACCAATTACAATACGCCATCGCAGTGTCGTGATTGATTTCGTTAATCGGACACTTTGGAAGAGGTGATACAATATCGTTGTACCTGAAATTCGATCGGAATTTCATGAACTGCTCGACCGTCACTTCTTTCGTACAGATGGCAAACGACCAGCGAAGTTTCTCATCATCTGCGTTCTCAGGAGTTTCGTCTGAAGTATCGGAAAACACAGCCTGCTCATTAGGAATCACCATCGTGTCCCCAAAAGTCGTGACATACCAGCCAAAACGCTTGTTCTCCAACTCTTCCGGAGTACTCGGAGAGACTGTGGGATGCTCACCGAATTGATTCAAAACCCACTCACTCGCTGAATGGACTTCTGGGTCGGGATGGTTTTGAAAGTGCTTCAAGGCAACGTCCGCCAGCTGCTCTCTCAAGGACTCTGAAAACAAAGTTCTATCACTGGAACCGAGTACGAGAAGCGTTGCAGCAATGGCAGGGGCGCTCGATTCTTCACTAAGTAATTCTATTAAAAATTGTGGATCAACTTGGTTTGTGATCAT